>CAZPCM010000037.1:0-24745 GCA_964585085.1 uncultured Propionibacteriaceae bacterium | reverse complement strand
CCGCGCTGGCGGCAGCGATCGCTGCCGCCAGCGCGTCCCTTTCGGGACTCCCGGACGTGGTCGCGGCCGCGACCACGTCGGCGTACTCCGGGGTGGCGGTGACGATCCGTCCCTCAAGGTGCCCGAGCTTGATCCGCACCGACGCCGTGCCGACCTGCACCGTGCGCCACATCCGCTCCAGCATGTGCTTGGTCACCGGGTGCTCGCGTACGCCCAGTGTCGGAACCAGCTCGAAGACCCGGCTGCGTAGCGCGTCCGCCAGGGCCAAGGAGCACAGCACGCTGAGGGTGTGCCCTGGGCGGCCCTTCTTCATCAGAATCGGGGTGAGCCAGGCGTCATCGGCGCCGGCGTCGAGCAGGGCCCCGAGCACCCCCGGCCATACCCGGGGGTCCAGGTCGTCCAGGTTGGCTTCCAGGACAACCGCCTGAGCCGTCCCCGGCGCCGCTTCCCTGGTCGATTGATCCACGACGACGACGCGCACCACATTGGGCCGCCCAGGGTCGTCCCGGGTGCCGGCGCCGACGCCGACCGCCCGGACGGTGCCGGCGGGCAGCACGGCCTCCAGCTCGGCCACAGTGGTCACCAACGCCATCCCGGTCGGGGTGGCTAATTCACCACTTCCGGCCGCGAGTACCGGCCAGCCGCGGGACAGTTCCAGCACGGCCGGCACCGGAACCGGGATCTCGCCGTGGGCTGTGACGATGCTGCCCGAGCCGACTCCGACCGGGCCGGCGGTCACCCGGGCGAGCCCCAGGTCGGCCAGCGCCGCGCAGACCCCCACGATGTCGGCGATGGAGTCCCAGGCGCCAACCTCGTGGAAGTGCACGTTCTCCACGTCGACGCCGTGAGCCCTCGCCTCGGCTTCCGCCAGCGCCCGGAACACCGCCAGCACGCGGTCCCGCACCTGATCAGCGAAGGGCGACTCCCGGATCTGGTCGCGGATCACCCGCCAGTCCCGGTGCGGCTGGTCCTGGATGAGCTTGTCCACGTCGACCTTGAGCGCGCGCATCCCGGCCCGCCGGACCTGGCTGACCCGCAGCCGCACGGTCCGGGGGAGAACCGCCTCGACGGCGGCCACGACGGCGTCCAGGGACGCGCCCGCGTCCAGAAGCGCGGCGAGCAGCATGTCCCCGGCCACGCCGTTGCGGGCGTCGATCCACGCGGTGGGTGCGGCGTGCGGAAGGGAGGCGTAATTCGTCATGCGAGCGATCCTAGGCCCCCCCGCGCCCCTCGTGGAAACAGGTGGCAACGACTGTCGGCCGCGGATCGGGTCTCCCTACAGTCTTGTCATCCCGCACAGACCGTGCCCGACAAGAAGAGGATCTTCAATGACGACGACCGCAACACCAACCCAGCACCAGGGAGCTCTGGCGAAGCAGCCGGCGACCGCGGTGATCGGCTACGGCCTGGGTGACTTCGCCATGAACCTGGCGTTCTCCATGGGAACCTCGTTCCTGCTCTACTACCTCACCGACGTGGCGGGCCTGGCTGCCGCCGCCGTCGCCACCATGTTCCTGGTGGTTCGCCTCTGGGACGCGTTCACCGACCTGTTCGCGGGCCGGATGGTCGACAAGACGATGACCCGCTGGGGCAAGTTCCGTCCCTTCATCCTGTGGTTCGCCGTCCCGGTGCTGTTCCTCAGCTTCCTCAACTTCAACGTCCCGGCGCCGGGGATCAAGTGGCTCGGCCTCGTCGAATGGAACCTCGACACCTCCGGCCAGCTGCTCTACATCTACCTGGCCTACGCGATCCTCGGCCTGTTCTACTCACTGATCAACATCCCCTACGGCTCCCTTGCCTCGGCGATGACCCAGTCGGTCAACGAGCGCGCCAAGCTGGTCGCCGCCCGCGCCTTCGGCTCCGCCATCGGCGGCGTCCTGCTCACCTACATCGTGGCTCCGCAGATCTCGGCGATCCAGAAGACCGCGCCGAAGCTGGCGCCGGACGCCGACGCCGCCGCCAAGGCCGCCTACGAGGCCGCCGCCCTGGTCTACCGTCAGAGCGTTCAGGGCGTGTTCACCCAGACCACCCTGTGGTTCGTCCTTCTCGGGTCGGTCGCCTACTTCCTCACCTTCTGGTGGTGCCGTGAGGCCGTCGTGCGGACCTCACCCAAGGTCAGCATCAAGGAGACCCTCGCCACCCTGAAGAACAACAAGCCGCTGGCGATCCTCTGCGCCGCCAGCTTCTTCTACCTCATCGGCCTGTTCGCGGTCGGCGGCTCCACCGCCTTCTACGCCAAGTACGTGCTGGGCGACATCTCCCAGACCGCCAACATGACCTTGGTCAACGTCGGCATCGCCCTGCTGATCACCCCGATCATCCCGCTGATCATCAAGAAGTTCGGCAAGAAGACGGTCTTCCAGTACTGCGGTGTGTTCACCGTCATCGGCGGCGTCGCCCTGTTCTTCACCCCCACAGGCGGGATCGCCCTGGCGATGGTCTTCCTGGCCATCAAGGGCGTCGGCGCCTCGCTGATCAACACCGTGATGTTCGGCCTCGAAGCCGACACCGTCGAGTTCGGCGAGTGGAAGACCGGCAAGCGGACCGAGGGCGCCACCTACGCGATCTTCTCCTTCACCCGCAAGATCACCCAGTCGCTCGGCGGCTTCCTCGGCGGCGCACTGCTGGCGGTCGGCGGCTACCTGTCGGCCAGCCCCACCAATCCCAACCCGGTCCAGCCGGAGTCGGCGATCTGGGCGATCAAGTTCACCATCGGTCTGGTGCCTGCCATCGCCGCAGTCCTCGCGATGCTGGTCTTCTGGAAGTACCCGCTCACCGACAAGCTCTTCCGCCAGATCCGCGACGAGAACGAGGCCCGCAAGATCAGCCTCGCCGCCGAGGTCGCCGAGACCAACTGACCCCGTCCCGCCGGGTGGCGATCGTCACCCGGCGGGCCTACCCAGCAAAGAAGCAGGAGAACGCAATGAATTCCACCGCCATCACATCCACGGGCCCCGTCGTGACGCTCTTCGAGTCCTACGGTTCCGGCGCCGAATACGTCGGGGGCAAGGTCGCTGAGGCACTCGGCGTCCACTTCCTCACCCAGGTCTACAGCTCGGCCCAGCTCGAGGAGTCAGCCAAGGCCCAGCCGCACGAGGGCGACGGCGCCTTCCTTCGGTTCTTCAAGATGTTCGGCCAAGAGAACACCGACATGCTGGACAACATCCTGATCCCCTCCGATCAGTCCGATGACCACAAGCTGGTCATGGAGAACAACAAGACGCTGATCGAAGCCACCGCCGGCGGCGGCGTCGTCCTCGGACGCAACGGCACCGTCGTGCTGGCCGGGAACCCGAAGGCGCTTCACGTGAAGCTGGACGGCCCGGTCGACGCCAGGATCGAAAGGGCGGCCGCCGAGGCCGGCATCGACCTGGCCCGCGCGGAGCGCCGCCAGGTCTATGAGGATCAGGTCCGCGCGCTCATGTCGATTCGGTTGTACAACTGGGACCCCCGGAAGAACGACCGCTACGACCTGGTGATCAACACCGATCGCGTCGACCTGGACACCACGGTGAAGATGATCGTCGCCGCGAGTCGGATCAAGGCCGGTCTCCCCGCCTGAAGCCGCAAGCGCCGGCCCCGACCCGTCAGGGTCGGGGCCAGGCGCGTTTCCGGCCTCAGCCGGTCGATTGTCCCCCGTGTTCGGGGCACAATCAGCCCACCGTGTGATGGACACCGTGAAGGGATAGCCTCTCAGCGTGCCCATGGAGCTGTTCAGCGTCGGTTTCGGAATCATGGCGCTGGCAGCCGTGGTCATCGGGATCTCGAAGACCTCGGTCGGCGGCTTCGCCGCCCTGGCGGTCGCGGCGTTTGCGCTGGTGATGCCGGCCAAGGAGTCCACGGCCGCGGTCCTGCTCCTGCTGATCATCGGCGACGTGGTGGCGGTGGCCCGCTACTGGCACAACTGCAACTGGGCGCTGTTGCGCCGTCTCTTCCCGTCGGTCCTGCCCGGCGTGGCGCTCGGCGCCTGGTTCATGTCGCTGGTGGACGACGTGCTGCTCCGCCGGTCGATCGGCGTCCTGTTGACCATTTCCGTGCTGATGCAGCTGTGGCTGCGCGCGCGGGGACGTCAGGGGGGCGAGGGGCACGAAGTGAAGCATCCCAACCTGGCGGCTTCGATCGCGGCCGGCTCGGCGGCCGGCTTCACCACCATGACGGCCAACGCCGCCGGCCCGGTGATGACGCTCTACCTACTCGAGGCCCGTGTCGACAAGAAGGCTTTCGTCGGCACGAACGCCTGGTTCTTCCTACTGGTGAACCTGAGCAAGACCCCGTTCAGTGCCGCGCTCGGCCTGTTCCCCGCCTCGACGCTGTCGCTGACCCTCTGGCTGGCGCCGTTCGTCCTCCTGGGTACCTGGGTAGGGATGCGGATCGTGCACCGGGTGAACCAGGCCCAGTTCGACGCGCTGGCGCTGCTCGCCTCGGTGATCGCCGCGGTCACGCTGGTGCTCAGATGACCTCGGACCCCTCGCTGGGGCGCCCCTTCGTCAAGCTCAGGGTGCGGGACGGTGGCTCCGCTTGACGAAGCCTCGTCCCTGCGGTGTGGGTGACCCTGTTTCAGGTTCAGGGTTCGTCCTGTGCCTTGTCAGGCTGGATTCGTCCGGTGGGGTGCGCGTCACCCTAGCGGGTGAGCGGCAACTCCACGCCGAACGCGGGGTGCGCCTGACCGGCCGGCGGCAGGATCAGCCGCCCGCGGGCCCGGGTGGCGAGGCCGGCCACGATTTCCAGTCCAAGGCGGCTGGAGCCGGCCTTGATGGGGTGTTCCTCGGCGACCAGGCCCGGACCCTCGTCGGCGAAGAGCAGGAGGGCGGACTCCGCGCTGCGCTGGACCGTGACGCGGAAGGGCGTGCCTTCGGGGGTGTGGGCGAAGACGTTGTCGATCATGATGTCGACCAGATCGCCCAGATCGGCGGTCCCCAGCCGGACCCGCAGAGGCTCGGCGGCGAAAGCGGACTCGACTGACCGGCCCTGGTCCTCGGCCAGCGGCAGCCAGTGCGCCAGCCTCGCGCGAACAACGGCGACGGCGTCCGCCTCCTCGGTCAGGCCCTGACGGACCGGCCGCCGAGCCTCCGCGACAACCGAGTCGATGCCGGCCTCCAACTCAGCCAGGCTGGCCCGCATCCGCTCAGCCAGGTCGGGGTCGGGCACCGTGTCGGTCTCGAGCCGGAGCGCGGTGGCAGGCGTTCGCAGCCGATGGGCCAAAGAGCCGACGGCCATGCGCTCCTCGTTCAGCAACACGTCGATGCGGTCGGCCAATCCGTTGAGCGCCCGGGCCAGTTCCACTGTCTCGGGGGGACCGACCGCGGCGGCGCGGGCGTCGAGTTCGCCCTCGCGAAGCCGGTGGGCCGTCGCGGCCACCTCCCGCAGCGGGCGGCTCACCAGCTCACTCGCTCGGGCGGCCACCACCATGGTCAGGGCGCACAACAGCAAGCCGAGTCCGACGATGCTCGCCCAGGCCGTCGGGACACCCTGCCGCAACTGGTCGGGGGTCATCGAGACCCGCACCACTGACACGCCGTCGCTGACGAGCACGGGGACGTACACCCGACCGCCGGCGGCGTCCCGCACCGAGAACGCCTCCCCGGCGGCCGCCCGGATGTACTCGGGATCGTCGTCGGCGTCGGGCCAGGGAGCGCCGATCGTCCCACCCTGCGCGAGGACGAGGCTGGCCTGTCCCGGGAAGTGCTCTGCGGCGTCGTTCACCGCCGGGGACAGCTCGTCGGGGGTCTGGAACCCCGACACCAGGATGGCCAGGGTGCTCGCCTCCTGCGCCGCGGTCGTCATCCCGCGGTCCTCGGCCAGGGCGGCGACCAGGAACAGCAGCGGGATGACGAACGACGCCACGATGGCCGTACTGACCAGTGCCACCAGCACCGTCACCTGGCCGCGCACCTCAGCCCTCCGCAGGGTCGACGAGCCGCACCCCGACCCCGCGGACGGTGTGAAGGTAGCGCGGTGCGGCGGCGGTCTCGCCGAGCTTGCGACGCAGCCAGCTGAGGTGGACGTCCACGGTGCGCTCCGAGCCCCCGAAGGGCTCCTGCCACACCTGGGCGAGGAGGTCGCGGCGGGTCACCACCTCGCCGGCATGCGAAGCCAGCAGCCACAGCAGGTCGAATTCCTTGCGGGACAGCTCCAGCGGCCGGCCCCCCAGCGTCGCCTGCCGCGTCCTTTCGTCCACCATGAGGTCGGCGACCCGCACCTCGTGCGCGGTCTCGTCGGCGCGTGCGGCCCGGCGGAGGACTGCGCGGATCCGGGCGTCCAGGGCATCGCCCCCGAAGGGCTTGACGACGTAGTCGTCGGCGCCGGCGTTGAGCGCCTCCACTACCGATGCCTCGTCGTCCTGGGCGGTGATCACGATGACCGGCAGGTCGCTGAGGGCGCGCAACATCCGCAACACGTCCTGCCCGGTGATGTCCGGCAGCCCGAGGTCGAGGAGCACCACGTCGGGTTCGTCCGTCGCTACCTGAGAGATGCCGTCGAAACCGGTGCCCGCCCACGCCACTGAATGCCCGCGACCTTCCAGCACCTTCACCAGGGGACGCCTGATCGCCGGGTCGTCCTCGATGATCAGGACGCGGCTCACCTGCGCAACGCTACCCCTGCGGTGCCCGGCGGGTGTCGGCTGCCATGATGGCCAGGTGGGGTGGACGAGCCGTGGACTGATCGCGCTGGGGTGGCTGGCGACGGTGTCGGCCACCTCCAGCGTGATCTGGTGGGTCATCTCCACCACCGGGACGCAGGTTGGCACGCTACCTCAGGTCCACTTCCCGGCATCCCAGGCATCCGCGTCCCCGCGGACGGAGGCAGCCGGCACCGGCAGCTGGTCAGGCTCTGGAGGTCGCATCGTCGCTCGCTGCGACCAGGGCCAGGTGTCGCTGCGGAGCGCCGTCCCCAACGACGGGTTCTCGGTGGAGATCGCCGAACGGGGACCGAGCGAGCTCAGGGTGGAGTTCGACCGAGCCGACAAGAGCGGCGAGCAGAAGGTGCGCGTCACCTGCGGAGCCGAAGGCCCGATCTTCCGCGTCAACTGACGCCGGGTCGCTGGGCAAGGCGTGCAGCGGCTTGAGGTTCTCTTGACGCAGCGGTGCCTACCCTGGTGCGCATGACTGGATTGCTACCCCTGGAGACCAGCGGCATCTTCGGCTCCATCGGCGCTTTGCCGATGCATCCGCTGGTCGTGCACCTCGCCGTCATCATTCTGCCGCTGTCCGCCTTGGCGCTGGTGGTCCTGGCCTTCGTCCCCCGGTGGGCCGCCCGCTACGGCTGGCTCACCCTGGCAGGGTTGGCGGTCGGCACGGTCGCCGCGTTCGTGGCCAAGGAGTCGGGCGAGGCCCTGGCCGAGCAGATCGGCGAGCCCGAACAGCATGCCGCGTTCGGTGATCTGCTCCCGCCGGTGTCGGTCGGCCTGCTGGTGGTCGCCGTGCTGTGGTTCCTCGCGAACCGCCGCTCGGCGAAGTCGGGCGGCGGTTCGGTGCTCCGGCTTGTTGCTGGAACCGTGGCCTCGGTGGTCGCGCTGGCAACAGTGGGCCTGACTGTGGCCGTGGGTCACAGCGGAGCCCAGGCAGTGTGGGGCGACGTGACCGCGACGGAGGGTGGGAACGATAGCGAGGGCGAGACTGCGAGCCCGGCGTCGCCGTCGCCGTCCGTGAGCCCCTCTGCCACCCAGAGCCGGCCGTCGGCTTCCGCGACCTCGCCGAAGCCGTCTGCGAGCGCGAGTTCCAAGCCCGGCACCTACACACTGGCGGACGTCGCCAAGCACGCCGACGCCTCGTCCTGTTGGGCTGCGATCAACAACAACGTCTATGACCTGACCCGCTGGGTCAATCAGCATCCCGGTGGCTCTCGGCGCATCCTGGCGCTCTGCGGTAGGGACGCCACTGCCGACTTCGAGAAGGAGCACGGCGGCGAGAGGCGTCCCGAGACCACGCTCGCCGGTTTCAAGATCGGGTCATTGGGCTGATCCGATCCCTGTGCCGGGCCGATCTGTCCGGCACCTCCTCCGTCGAGGCCGGCCTGCGCGAGTGCGGCAGGTCCAGACACGCAAGGGGGCGCCGCACCAGCGGCGCCCCCTTCAGATCCCCCGAGCAGTCGGCGGCGCTGAGGTCCTAATGCATCACCTGGATCACGACCAGGGTCTCGTGCTGGGTCATCTTCCCTGACTCGTCGCTGACGTTGAAGCCGGCGGTCAGGACGGTCCCGGCCGGGATGACCTGCGGGATCGTGAGTGTGGTGGTCTCACCTGGCTTGAGCGCGACGGTCTGCGGCTTGAGGCCGCTCTCGGCGCTGAACGTCACTGTGCCCTCGTAGCGTCGAGTGCCTTCCGGGTGGAGGGTGAACACCACGCGTGACCACGAGTCGGCGCAGTTGCAGCCGAGGGTCACCTCCGCCGACGCCCAGGCGGGGCAGTCGATCGTGAGCCGGATCTCCTTGAACGTCACGTAGGGACTGGTGCAGGCGCCGCCGGCGGTGGCGGTGTGGCAGTAGCGGTTCGCCACCACCTCGGTGCCGTCCTTGGCCGAGAGGAGCTTCCTCACGCATTCACCTGCGGGCACGTCGATCGTGGCGACGATCTCGCCGGCCTGGTTCGTGATCGGGTACTGGACCGGAGTCGCCGCGTCGGCGTTGCAGACCTGGAAGGAGACCTCGGCGGTCCCGTTGCAGTCGGTGCCGCACGAACTGGTCACAGTGGGGGCGTCCAGCGTCTTCTGGTAGGTGAAGCTCGCCTGGCGCACGTCATGGTAGCCGCCGCTCAGTGTCATCTGGTGCGACGGGGAGGAGTTGCTCACTCCTGCTCGGGTCGTGGAGGGCGCGTCGAGGGACGCCGTGAACGAAACCTGACCCGACACTGTCGTCCGCTGGTAGGCGATCTTGATGGTCCCGGCCGCGTCCGTGCTGGTCGGAGCTGACACCAGGCGCACGCCCTTGGACGTCAGCGTCACCTGACGTCCGCCGATGGGCCCGTCGGAGCCGTGGACGGTGACGGTCGCCGTCCCCGTCTCGAGGTAGTCCACCGGGGTTCCGGTGACGGTCATCTTCAAGGTGGCGTAGTTGGTCGCCTCGGAGAGCATCCGGGCCACTTCGGCGCGGAGCGCTGCGGAGACCTTGTTGTTCTTGGTGGCCCACGACCACCACGTGTTGAAGCGCGAACTCCCCTCGAGCGTCCACATCGCCAGGGCCGCTGCGGCGGCGGTGGCGCGATTCGTCGTGGAGGCGTACTTGTTGGCGATCCATTTCGCCTTTGCCGAGGACGAGGCGCTCATGCCGGGCACCTTGTCGCCGGACCCCAGCAGACGAGTGCCGGCCGCTGTGGGCCAGTCCATGCCGAATTCGATGCAGAAGCCCTTCTTGCCACCGTTCTTCCAGATCGCCGCCTTGACCGGCGTGGAGTGCCCAGGCCCCGCGGCGAACGTCATCCCCAGCACGATGGTGGCTCGCGTGTAGTACAGCGCCTCGCCCTTCTGGGCGTTGATGCCGGACAGGACTTGGAAGGAGAAGAAGGAAGCCAGGATCAGCAGCCCAGTCAAGGCTCGCCGATACAACCTGGTCCTGAGTTGACTGCGCATTACCAACACCCTCTGCGTGTGCGTGTGCGATGGTCCTTGTCCGCCCGAGATTACCGACGGCGCGGCCCAGCACCCCGCTGCTGTGCCTGCGACTCGCCGGGCGGCTCGCGAGGCGTGTTGCGCCGGTTCGTGAGGGGCATCCTCACCGGTCCCCGCTGCTGCGGTGGCAGAAGCTCAGCGGGCCTGCCGCTGGCCCAGGATCAGCGGCGGGATGGCGTCGAGATCTCCGACGACGGCGTTCGGGACCGCGTTGGAGGTCGTCACGTGATCCCCCGGGTACATCGGGTGCTCCAGGTAGACAGTCCGCAAGCCGACCGCCGCGGCGCCGGCGATGTCCTCGTGCAACCGGTCTCCGACGAACACGGCCTCCTCGGCCGAGACATCGAGCAGGTCCAGGACGGCGTGGAAGGCGTCCGGGTGCGGCTTGGTGACGCCGATCTCGCAGCTGTAGACCTGCGCGTCGATGAAGCCCGACACCTCGTCGCGGTCGAATAACCCCTCGTGGTAGTCCCGCGGCCAGGTGGTGTTGGACAACACCCCGACCCGCAGGCCGGCCGAGGACAGCGCGTCCAGCATGGACGGTACCGCCGGGTGGGTGACCGTGTGCGGCTCCCAGAAGTCCCAGTACCGCGCGAGCCCCGCGCCGGTGGCGGGGCTGTCCGGCTGGACCCCGGCGCGGAGCAGGATCTCGGCCTGGGTGGTCGCGCGGTGCTCGTGCCGGGCCGCGTGCCACGCCTGATCCTCGGCGGCGACCAGGCGCGCGGTCAGGTCGTTCAACGCGCAGGCCATCGTTCCGTATCCTCGGGCGAACGCCGCCCAGCCGGCACGCACGTCCACCTCGTGCCAGGGGGTGAGCGTGCCGCCCCAATCGAAGATGACAGCGCGCACCGGTTTCATTCCGCCAACCGTAGCCGGGGTGGCCCGACCCGGCCGTCCTTGAACAGACTGGGGCTATTTCGTCGTTGTCGACGAAATAGCCCCAGTCTGCGTCGGATGCCTGGCGACGGCGGCGGTCAGAGCACCAGGATCGAACTGATCATGTTGTGGTCGGACGGGATGACGCCGTTGATCAGCAGCGTCGCCGGGTCGAAGTCGATGACCACCTTCCACTGCTTGACCCGCAGGGAATTGGTCGCGAAAACCCAGTCGATCCCGTTGCCCACCTTGGCGTGGTTGGTGGAGTAGGAGTAGGGGGTGATGTTGCGGCGGTAGTCGTTGAAGGAGTTGATCCAACCGTTGACGACCACCTCGGCGCGCGGGTTCACCGGCGGGTTCACCTGGTACTCCTGGTTCATCACGTCACCGAACCCGGCCGCCTTCATCGCCGGCAGCATCTCCACCGCGGCGTCGCCGAACTTCGAGGTGTTGAAGTCGCCCACCACGACGACCGGCAGGTTCCCGGTGTTGAGTTCGGTGACCTTCGCGATCAGTTCCTTCCACTCCAGAAGCTTGACGTCGGCGTTGTCGGGGCTCAGGTGCGTGCTGACGAAGAAGAACTCCTTGCCGCTGGCGTTGTGCCGGAACGTGGCCCAGGCGAGGTAGCGCAGCGTCTTCCCGCTGACCTGGTTGGCGTAGGCGAAGGCGCCCTTGGCAAGGGGAGTCACCGTGGCGGTGTTGTACATGATCCGCGTGCCGTTGGACGCGCTCTGCGCCAGGTCGCTGATCTGGTAAGCCTTCCCCTTCGCGTTCAACGCGTCCCGCAGGGAGACGTACTGCCCGGTCCCCTGGTAGGCCTCCTGCAGACCGACCACGTCGGGGTTCTCGCCGATGATCTGCGAGACCACCACGGGCAACCGCTCGGCCCAGACCTGCTGGTCTCCGCCGGCGCTGGAGTCGTTGTTCTGCCCCGAGATGTTGAAGGTGGCCACGCGCAACTCCCCGGCGACGGTCTCTGCCACCACCACCGCCGCTGACGTGGCCGAGGCGGAGGTGACCCCGGCCTTGACCGCCGTGACCTTGACGGTGAGCGACTTGCCGGCATCGGCGGAGACGATGGAGTAGGAGCGGGTGGTGGCGCCGGAGATCGCCGACCCGGAGCGGTACCACTGGTAGGTGAAGCTGTCGGGCGTCGGCGTCCAAGCGCCTTCGTCAGCCGTGACGGTCAGGCCGACCGTTGCTGCGCCGACGATCGCGGGCACGGGCTTGACGCTGTACGCGCCCGCGGCCACCGCCGACGTCGCGGAGGAGGTCTTGGTCACGGGTGCGTAGTCGGCCTTGGAGCCGGTCACCGACACCTTCAGCTTGGCGGACTTGTCGGCTGCGGTCACCGTGTAGTTCTCCGAGGTGGCGCCGTCGATCGCGGTCGAACCCCGATACCACTGGCAGACGAACCCGTCCGGTGCCGGGGTCCAGGAGTCGAGCTTGGTGATCGACAGCGTTTGGCCCACCTGCGGGGTCTTATCGCTGATCACGGGCGTCACCGCGGTCAGGCCGGCCGCGACGGCCAGGGTCGGGTCGGAGTCCTGGGTCACCGAGACGTAGCCGGCCCTGGAGGCCACCACGCGCACCTTGAGCAGCTTGCCCTTGTCGGAGGAAGTCGCGGTGTAGGTGGCCGTGGTCGCCTTCGAGATGGCCGAGCTCCCGCGGTACCACTTGAAGGTGTAGGTCGCGGACGGATCGTAGGTTCCCGGATCGGCGGTCAGGGTCATGCCGACCCGGGCGGTGCCGGACACCGTCGGCTTCGGTGCGGTGGTGAAGGTGCCCTTCGGCACAGCGTCCGTGGTCGCCGAGGTCATCGACGTCGTGGTGTAGTCGGTTTTCGAGCCGGTCACCGTGACCTTGAGCCGGTACCCGACGTCCGTGCCCTGCACCTGGTACTCCGCCGAGGTCGCCCCGGTGAGCGTCGTCGTCTTGCCGCTGGAGGACACCTTCGACCATTGGTAGGCCAGGGTGACCGGAGCGGGCCCCCAGTCGCCGGGAATGGCGCTCACAACCTGGTCGACCGCGGGCGAGGTGTCGGAGATGGTCGGTGTGGATCCGGTCACCGGCTCCAGGGCCGCCGCCGTCGGCGACGGCAACCCCAGCAAGCTCAATGCGAGCAGCAGCGGGATCCAGCCCCGCAGCCATCGTCCGATTCCGCCGTGCCTGACGCGGTCGCGCATGATTCTGTCCCCCCGAACAGTCGTGATTGTGCGGCCTCATTGCCGCGTGGGGCCGAGCCTAAGGCCCGAAGCTCGGCCCCACGCCCGGGGTCTCAGAATGGGTAGTCGATCGGCTCCATCCGTCCACTGGTGAGGGAGCGGGTGGCCGCCTCGGCGATCGCCTGCGCCTTCAGTCCGTCGGCCAGCGTGGGGCCGATCGGGGTCCGGTTCTCCAGCGCGCCGACGAAGTGCGCCAGGGCCGCGGCGTAGGTGGGCGCGACGCGTTCGAACCAGCCCGCGTGCAGCCCGTCGGAGACCACCTTCCCACCCAGGTAGCGGGTGACGTTGCCGGTGCGCTGCCGTCCGGACTCCACCATGCCGGTCGACCCGGTGACCTCGATCCGTTCGTCGTAGCCGTAGCCGATCCGCCGCATGCTGTCGATCTGCACCAGCGCGCCCGAGGGCAGGCGCATGGTCACCACGGAGGTGTCCACATCGCCGTACTCGGTCAGCCGGGGCTCGGCCAGCGCCGAGCCGGCGGCCAGGACCTCGATCGGATCCTGGCCGGTGATCCAGCGCGCAAGGTCGAAGAAGTGGACGGTCTGGTCGCGCAGTTGGCCGCCGGAGACGGCGACATAGCTCAGCGGAGGAACGGACGGCCCGCGGCTGGTCATCTGGACCAACTCCACCTCACCGATCTCGCCGGCGGCCACCACGCGCCGGAGTTCGGCGTGGTCGGCGTCGAATCGGCGGTTGAAGTCGACCATCGCGACCAACCCGCGTTCGGTGGCGTAGTCGACCGCGGCCCGGGCCTGGTCGAAGTCGAGGTGGATCGGCTTCTCGCACATCGCGGCCACTCCAGCGTCGGCGGCCCGGCGGAGCAGGGTGGCGTGGGTGTCGGTCGAGGACGCGATGTAGATCGCGTCGATCGCGGAGGCGTCGAGCGCCGCGTCCAGTTCGGTGGTCGAGGACGCGCCGTACCGGGCGGCCAGCTGCGCGGCCCGCCCAGCGTCCACGTCGTAGACGAGCGCGAAGTCGACGTCAGGGTGCGTGGCCAGCGCCTGGGCGTGGACGGAGCCGATGAACCCGGCACCGAGTAGGGCGATGCGCTGCATGTCAGGCTCCCTTGCTGGTGGCGCTGGCGGGGACGACCCAGGCGCCATTGGCGGTGTGGGACGCGATGACCGCTTCGACGAACTGGACGCCGATGAGGCCGTCGACGCCGGTGGGGATGGACAACTCCCGAACGGTGGTGGGCCGCCCGAAGCGGCGGGCGTCCAACTCGTCGGCGAGGTCGCGGTAGAAGTTGGCGAAGGCCTCCAGGAAGCCTTCCGGGTGGCCCAATCCGACCCGGGTCAGCCGCTGGGCGTCCTCGCTGAGCGTGCTCAGACCGTGGGTGAGGATACGCGACTCGCCGACGACATCCTGGACCAGGAGGTGGTGCGGATCCTCGTGCTGCCACTCCAGGCCGCCCTTGTCGCCGAAGACCCGGATCCGCAGGCCGTGGTTGTGCCCGGTGGCGGCCATGCTCGCCCAGATCCGGCCCGGCACGCCGTCGGTCAGCCGCAGCGAGATGGTCGCGTTGTCGTGGACCCGCCGTCCCGGGACGAAGGTGTGCATCTGGCCGGCGAGTTCCTCGGCTTCGAGGCCGGTGATGTAGCGGGCGAGGTGGTAGGCGTGGGTACCCAGGTCGCCGACGACACTGGCGATCCCGGCGATCGCGGGATCGGTCCGCCAGGACGCCTGCTTGTGGCCGCTGAGCTCCCACGGCGTGGCGGCCCAACCGGAGGCGTGCTCGACGTCGACGAACAGGATCCGTCCGAGGGTGCCGTCGCGGACCATGCGTGCTGCGTGCCGGACCATCGGGTAGGCGGAATAGCAGTGCGGCACCGCCAGGATCACGTCGTTGTCGGCAGCGGCCCGCACCATTGCGGCCGACTCGGCCGAGGCCTGGGTCAGCGGCTTCTCGCAGACCACCGAGATGCCGCGGTTGATGAACTCCATGGCGATGGCGAAGTGGCTGTCGTTGGGCGTGGCCACCACGACAAGGTCGATGCCGTCGGGCCGGGCTGCCTCCGCCTCGGCCATTGCGGCGTAGCTGGCGTACACCCGGTCGGGCGAGACCCCCAAGCCGGCGGCGATCTCGGCTGACTGTGCGGGGTCCTGGCCGAACACCCCCGCGTCGAGGGAGTAGCGGTCGTCGAGGCGCATCGCGTTGCGATGGGTCTTGCCGATGTCGGCGCCGAGGCCGCCGCCCACCATGCCTGCGCTGAGCCGGCGTCTCATCTGCTCACTCATGTGGCCATCTCCTTCTGATTGGACAAGATTGGACCGGTCCATCATGACATGACGCGCGACCCTACGCAAGCCGGGGCGGCCTCGTTGCAGAAGGCTGAGTAATTCGCTGCGCTGAGCCGAACCGTGACCGCTGAACCGACTGCGCGGCACGCCCAGCGTCGCGAATTACTCGGGGGTGCCGATCTCCCCCCCGGCGCAGGGTTGGAACGCCCGGCAGGCTGCCGCACGCCCTCCGGATCAAGGCCCGGGAAATCGCCGGGTGCCGGGTGGTTTGCGGCTGGGCCCCAAGCCGGGCACGCCTGCGCGGGTGTGGTCGGCGTCGCCGCCTCCGGCGGCTTAGGGTTGTGGCGTGCAAGCCAGTCCGATGCCGGAGAGCGGCGCCCCGACGCGGGCGGGGCGGCAGCCCACGATCCGCGACGTGGCGGCCCGCGCGGGGGTGTCCAAGTCGCTGGTCTCGCTTGTGCTGCGCGGCGACACCAGGGTCAGCGAGAACCGCCGCCAGGCGGTCCAGCAAGCCATGGATGACCTCGGCTACCGGCCGAATCTGCAGGCACGGGGATTGTCCACGCACCGCAGCGACACCGTCGGGGTCCTTCTCAACGACCTGAGGAACCCTTGGTTCGTCGACTTGCTGGCCGGCCTGGCGACGACCCTGCACGCGTCTGGCCTGTCGCCACTGATCGCCGACAGCTACACGGACCGTCGGATCGGGCTGCACTCGGTGGAGACCCTCCGGGATCGCGGGGTGGACGCCATCGTCGTCGTGGGGACCACCCTGGAGGAGGATGCGATCGCCGTCGCCGCTCAGGAGTTGCCCGTCGTCCTGGCCGGCACACTGGATCCCGACCTGGCCGGGGTGGACGTCGTGGTCAATGACGACGAAGCCGGGGCGAGGAGTGCGACCCAGCACCTGATCGACCTGGGCCACCGGCGGATCGCCCATCTGAGAGGGCCGGGGAAGATCGGCACCCTGCGGCTGGGCGGGTTCGCCGCCTGTCTGCGTGAAGCGGGCCTGGATCCGGGCGCTTACCCCGAGAGCGGCGGGATGAGCGAGGAGAGCGGATACGCGGCCGCCCGCCGGCTGCTGGGCCGCCCCGACCGGCCCACCGCGATCTTCGCCTTCAACGATGTCGCCGCGATCGGTGCGCTGTCGGCGGCCGACGACCTCGGCCTGCGAGTCCCCGACGACGTCTCGCTGGTCGGGTACGACAACACCTACCTCGCCCGTATCCGCCACATCTCGTTGACCTCGGTCGACAACGGCAACTTCGCGGTCGGAGTTCAGGCTGGGACTTTCCTCGCCGAACGCCTGGCGGGCCCACCGCGTGCGCGTCGGCTACACCTTGTCCCGACCACCCTTGAAGTGCGCGCGTCCACCGCCGCCCCGCCGGAGTAGGCGCTCAGCGGACCTTGGCGCCGCACCCGCCGCAGAAGGCCGCGTCCGGTCCCAGCCGGTGCCCGCAGGCGGGGCAGGGCGCCGATGTCGCCGCGGGCGCCGTGAGCGGCAGCCCGCAGTGCCTGCAGGTCGCGACGCCCACCGGGTTCGCCAAGTGACAGCGCGGGCACGCTGCCTGGGGGACGGGCGGCCGCCAGCCTGATGTACCGGCCGGCGGACTCGACGGCCCACCCACTGGCCCTGACTGAACGCTGGGCGGCGGCGTCGGAACCCATGCCGGAGCGGACGGCGTGGCGCGGCGGCGACGGGCCAGCGCGAGCCCCAGGGCCACCAGGCCACCGCCGAGCAGGGCCACCACGAGCCCGCCGAGTACAACGAGGGTGAGGTCGCCGTTGTCGCGATCAGGCTCGGGGACTGGCTCGGGGGCGAGTTCGATCGGCAGGACCTGCGTCCCGTCCGCCCTTGTCAGAGGAGCTGTGGGGGAGTCGGGGTCGACCTGCAGGGTCAAGGTCTCCCCTTCGGCCAACTCGATCGGGTAGACGAAGGCCTGGTTCCCATGCACTCGGGTCAGGTGCGCCCAGCCAGACTGGCTGGCCTGGAGGGTGAGGCGGTAGGCGTCGGTCCCCGTGTTGGTCCAGATCATGCCCCAGGTCTGACCGTCGGCCTCGTACTGGGGGAACACGTGGACGGGGAAGTACCCGTACAAGCTGCTCGAACCCTGGTCGAGCACCATTGTGTCCTGTCCGTCGGACCACGTGATGTTCAGCGGCGAGGACGAGATGACGGTATCCGGGTCGTGCTGGTCGAACCGCCAGTCACCTGGACGGCTCCCCAGCGGCAGTGGTCCGAAGATCGTCGGGATGGTCACCCCGGGGGGCGGGCTCGGCGGCGGCTGGATGGCCGGTTTGATCAACAGGCGCTGCTGGTAGAGCCAAGCGCCGATCTTGGCTCCGGTGACGTTGAAGCAGTACTTGGCGGGGTCGTCGGGGGACCCGAAGATGTGCTTGCGCGCCACCTGCTCGATCTCGTTGGCCGCCTTGGACACGATGGTCTGGTTGGCCCGCAGCTGCAGGTTCGGGTCGTTCTTCATCACCCGGGCGATCTGCTGGGCCAGTTCGGTGATCCGGTCGTCGAGGGCGTCCCCGGTCAGCTGGACCAGCGTGTACGCCCCCCAGGTGCCGCGCGCTTGCATTTCGAAGTAGGCCGTCCCGAACAGGTGATACCAGGAACCGGTGTTCTGTCCCTCGCCCAACGGTGCGGGGTCGACCAGGGGGGACAGGTACTGCGTGATGAAGCCGGGGTTGTGCTCGACCATGGTCCACTCGAAGTCGGTGTTGCCCAGGGACTGCTCCATCCGGGCCAGCGAGCGGAGCGTGTTGTGGGCCAGCAGCATCGCCTCCTTCGCGTCCCCCTGTCGCTGCTCGAGGGCCAGAAAGAGCACGTCACCGGGGGTGAGTCTGCGATGCTCGTCGCGCTGGTAGGCGAACATCGCCTCGTAGAGGGCCCGCTCGGTGCCGAAGGGCACCTCCGTGGGGGACGGGAGCTTGGACTTCCACTTCTCCCGGTCGGCGTCGGAGGTGAACACGAACTGGCGGTTGATCAGGCTGGTGGCGCCACCCTGGTTGCCCAGCCAGGCCACGGCGGGCAGCGTCCCGAGGATGTTGTCCTGGGCGAACGCCGTCCGAGTCGCCTCCTTCTCATACTTAATGATGGCTTGGTCGAACTGCTGCCGGATGTCGGCGTAGTCGTACTGCATGCCGATGCTGGCGTTCGGGTCGAGCGAGAAGGCGCTGACCGCCTCCGGGCAAGGGGGTTTGCCGGACGGGGTGGGCGAGGGGCTGGGCTCCAGGGTGGGCGCTTGGCTGGGTGGGTTGGGGTTGACGAAGTTCGCCGAGACAGTGATCGAGTCGAACCGGCTGAAACGCTGGATCGAGATGTTGAGCGTCAGGTCGTAGTACCGCTCGGGATCCGCGACGGTGAAGCTGAAGTCCTTCCGCCACTCCGTTGCCGGCGCGTTGAACGCCAGCGAGTCCTCCTTGCTACCGGCCAGGCTCACCTGCAGGTAGCCATAGGCTCCGGCGGTTCCCGTGGCGTAGCCGGTGACGGTGACGGGGCCGCCGGTGAGCGCTCCGTCCCGGTAGATGCGTCCCGCACCCTCGGTGACGCCCGGGATCTCTTTCAGCTCCTCGGGGGTGCCCAGCTGTGCGCCGGAGACTGTGAAGGTGAATTGCAGTCCCTCGTACGGCGTGGACGGGAAGGTGACCGTCTGCCCTGCGGCGACCGAGGCGGACGTGGTGGCGAACAGGCTGACCAGCGCCAGGACGCACCCGGCCGCCAGGGCTCTGATGCGGCTTCTCGCCGGGGGAGCGGACGCCAGGCGGCCGCGTTCAGTCGGCCTGCTGTGGGAGGGACCTGTGACCATGACTGCTCCTGGGGCCCGGCGCGCCCGGAACTCCGCTCGTGAGCCGAGTGTGACAGACCGGTCCGTCCCGGGAAGCCGAATCGTCCCGACATGACCCCGGACCGATCCACCGAGTCGAGCCGGCTCTGAGTTGGGCGGCAAGACGACGCCGGTCGGCGGTGGGCACACCGTGGGCCGGGGCTCCGAAGCCTTCGTCCTGACCGCGCTCCTCACGCTCGACCCGGCCACCTTGCACGCCCTGCGCCATCTCCCGTCATGGCCACGCAAGCGCCGACGGTCGCTCACCCGGTGAGTCCGGTTTGGACGGGCTCGGACCCTTGCGCGAGTGCCTTTGCCACCGAAACGCGCCTCTGCCATCGAAAGATCGGTGGCGGAGTCAGGTTTCGGTGGCGGAGTCAGGTTCGGTGGCGGAGTCAGGTTCGGTGGCGAGGCCAAGCCTCCGTGGCCCCGACCCGTCCCCCGGCGCTGCCGCTCTCCCCGTCACCGATCAGACCGTGTCGTGGTGTCCTTGGGCCAACCTGTCCGGCCCGAACGGCTGGACCCGGGATCGACAGGTTCAGCGCTCCTTGAGGGAGCCCTTCACGCTGGGCTCCTCGTCCGTCAGGCAGACAACCCCGTGATCCCCATCGGCCCAGGTGTCTTCGTCGGGGAGCCAGTACGTCGCCGCTGAAGGCAGGGGCGCGTCGGGTCGGCTCACGTAGTCGCTGAAGGCGTTGGCGCAGAAGTCGGACGCCGCACTGCTCAGGTCGTCCTCCGACGGCAGGTCGTCGGTGAGGATCTCGGCGACTCCGAACACCTCGTATTCGTGCAACGAGTCGCATCCTACGACGTCGAATTCATCGTCCCAGCACTGGCCGACGGCGGAGTCCGTGGCCGGATCCCGTTCGACGGCCTTCAGCGGCACCGAGGCGGCCGCGCGCGTCCTGTCGGGTGAGGCCTGCGCAGTCGACGTCGCGGCGGCCGGAGTCGGCGTGCCGCTGGCAACGGGGCTGCTCGGTCTGGTTGCCCAGATCGCCACCGCGCCGATCAGGAGGACGGCGAGTCCCACCCCTGCCCACATCAGCCCACGCCTGCCAGGCGCCTTTGGGACCGGGGGAGTCGTCAGGGTCGAGTAGCCCCCCGGGCCCGGTCCGCTGAACGCAGCCATCGGGACGCCGGGGGGCGGCATCGGCGCCGTGACCTGGCCGGGCTGGACGGGCTGCGCACAGTGCGCGCAGAACCGGTCTGCCGGGTACAGGTCTGCGCCGCAGTGGGGGCACCTCGCGCCGAGCGCCGGGACCATGGACGGGCCGGCTTGGGGCGCTGCGCTCGCCCGGTCGGCTGGGGGCGGTGCGCTCGCCCGGTCGGCTTGGGGCGGTGCGCTCGCCCGGTCGGCTTGGGGCGGTGCGCTCGGCCGGTCGGCTGGGGGCGGTGCGCTCGGCCGGTCGGCTGGGGGCGGTGCGCTCGGCCGGTCGGCTGGGGGCGGTGCGCTCGGCCGGTCGGCTTGGGGCGCGGCCCAGGCCGGCATCGTCCCAGCTGCGCCCGGGCCCGAGGCTTGGCCTCGGCCAGCCGCCGTCACCGATACCGTCGCGTCCATCCGCCCGTCCACGGCGGTCGGAGGCCAGGCCAGCCCGAGGCCGTAGTGGAGCCCGTCCAGGACTCGATGGAGCGCTTCTCGCTGGCGTTGGTCGAGGAGAGCAACGATGTAGCCGGACGGTTCGATCCGCTCTGGCAGGGCCGGAACTGGGTGTGTGTCGGCTTGCCCCCGGAAGGTCTGTTCGGTCTCGGGCATCCCGAGGGCGCCCGCCAGGCAGCCCAGGGACTGAAATGCCTCGCGGCCCGCGGGAATCTTCGCCAGGCATTGGACGGCCTGTGCCCACCAGTAGACCGCGCCCGCGGTGTCGCCCGCTTGCGCTGCGGTGTCACCGAGGTCGGTCAGCAGCAGCGACTTCCTTCTGGCCCGGGCCAGTCCCTCGGCCAGAACAGCGGCCGCGGCCGCCGAATCGCCCATGGCACGGAGTGCGGCGCCGACAAGACGGTAGACGGCATCGAAGTCCGGCAGGTCGTTCAGCAGCGCTCGACCTTCGTGGACGACCTGGAGATAGGCCCCCTGGCCAAGGGCCTCGATCAGACCCGCCACCCCGGGGATCCCGGCGGGAGCGCGGCTCTCGATGCCCTCAGTGAACTCAGGATTCAGGCAACGCCGAACGAACTCGTCCGGATCGGACCACGTCGGAGCCTTCACGACCGAAGGCGCCGCCTCGCGATTCGTCGGGTTCACCTCCATGCCGTCCGGATCTGACGGCGACCCTTGGCCGTTCGGCCATGCATTCATCACGACCCCCTCAGAAGCTCCCCCGAAATGGGCTCCACGGCAGCACAGTAGTGCTCGTCAGGGACCGGTTGGTGAACGAGTCAGGAACGCCTGCGGCGACTGATTCAGTTGGCAGTAGGCCCGATGGTGGGACCGCGGGGTCGCCTCTGGGAAGTCGGCCCCGGCGCCGGTTGCGGTCGCCCGGGCGACTTCTGCCCGGGCCCTAGTCTGGTCACGTGCTCACCTCGGTACGCCTCCTGCGCGCGGCGGTGGCGGCGGGAGCGGCGGTCGTGCTGTCGGGCTGCACATTCGCCGGCGTGTGGAACGAGGTGCCTGCGAGGGCTCCCACCTTCACTCCGGCGCCGAACACGCCCGAGTCCGACGAGCGCACCCAGCATCCCTACACCGGTGAACTCGCGAAGGGAGCCACGTGCGTCACCGTCTCCGCGGACCTGCTGGCCGAACTGCAGAAGATCGGGAACGTCGGGGGCGCCGTCACCTACCCCAAGGGTGCCAGGGTGAAGGCGAACGCGAGGTGGTGGGCGGTTGCGGTGTCCACCCAGGTCCACCCGAACACCCAAGAACTCACCGCGGTCAACGTGCCCGCAGTCGCCTACTTCGTCACCAACGACCCGTCCATCCCAGCCAAGAACTGGGACGACGAAGTCTTCTACTGGACGCTCTCTGCGCCCGATGACGCCGCCACGGCGAAGGCACGGGAATGCCTCAAGCGCGTGCCCGATCCACCCCAGAAGATCGATTACACCTCCCCGGACTCCTACACCGGCCAGCTCGCCAAGCCCGCTCGGTGTGTGGCGGCTTCGCCGACGTTGCTCTCTCACCTCGAACAGGTGGGTCAGGTCGGCGGTGCCGTCACCTATCCCCGCGGCCACCTGGTGCGAGCGAACGCGAAGTGGTGGACGGTGGCCGTGGCGGCCGAAGTGCATCCCAACGGGGAAGGGCTGACTCGGGACAACGTTGCGGCCACCGCCCTGTTCGTCACCAATGCGCCGTCCCACAAGGCTTCCTCGAAGGCGAAGATCGTCTACTTCCCGATCAGGCCCACGAAGTCGGACCAGGCTGCGGCCAAGGCTCTCGACTGCCTGGACGCGTAATCACCGGAGCGGGATCCGGTTCACCGAAGGCGCTCCGGACTGGCGTCGAGGCCCATGGGCGTGACCGGGCACGTTGGATCGGCGGGAGGACGCCCGGACCGAGGTCCAGGGCGGTGGGCGGTGGGCGGTCGCATCAGACCGTGATCGGCGTCCAGCACGGAGTGCCGTCCACCCTAGTCTGGGGGCGAAGGGGGGTCACCGGTGCCGGATGGGGTGAACGCCGAGGGAGTCGCACTCGTCTTCGAGGGGGGTGGCATGCGGGCGGCCTACACCTCGGCGGTGGTGGTTCGGCTGATCGAGGCCGGCATCGTGTTCCCGTTCGTCGCGGGGATCTCGGCCGGCGCGTCCAACACCGTCAACTACCTCAGTGGGGACGCCGGGCGTGCGCGGGCGTCGTTCACCGCCTTCGCCGCCGATCCCGAGTTCGGTGACTGGCGCACGTTCGTGCAGGGCCGGGGGCTGTTCCACTCCGACTACATCTACCGGCGCACGTCCGGTCCCGGTGAGGCCCTGCCCTTCGACTTCGCGGCCTTCCACGCCCACCCGGCCGAGGTGTCCATCACGGCGTTTCGTTGCCGGGACGGCGCCACGGTGAGGTGGGGCAAGGCCGACCTGCCCGAGCTCGACGACCTGATGGCGCGCGTGCAGGCGTCCTCGACGATGCCGGTGATCATGCCCCCGGTGGAGATCGACGGCGACCTCTACGTCGACGGCGCGCTGGGACGGGCCGGCGGGGTGGCGTTGGACGCCGCCCGTGCGGCCGGGTACCGGAAGTTCTTCGTGGTGCTTACCCAGGAGCGCGGATACCGCAAGAGGCCCGTGGCTCACCCCTGGTTCTTCCGCCGCCACTTCCGCCGCTATCCAGCCGTGGCCGAGGCCCTCATCTCGCGCTGGGCGCGCTACAACCAGACCCGCGAGGAGTTGTTCGCCCTCGAGCGAGCCGGCGAGGCCTACCTGTTCGTCCCCGACGTGATGCCGATCTCCAACGGGGAGCGGGACGTCGCCAAGCTGCAGGCCGCGCACGAACTCGGGCTGGCGCAGGCGGCACGCGAACTGCCGGCGTGGACCGACTTCCTCGGTCTTTGACAGGCGCGCAGCCATGCGGCTCCGCGCGCCGTTGCGGTGCAACGGGTCGGCTTGAGCTGCCAGTTCGTGCACGAACCGTCACCTGACCGTCCGCCTCACCCCGCCCACCCTTGCGGGCGGTCTCGACTCGCGCTTCTCGCGGACGCGCTGACTCGCCGCGGTCGGTTGTCCACCGACACGGTGGACAACCGGAAGGTGCGAGGGCCCCTCGTCCGTCGCGGGCGGACAGCCTCGTGCCCGCCCCGGCGGACCGACGCGAAGGCGCGGGATCGCTGAGCGTAGGGTGCAACCGTTCGAGTCCTGAGTGATGGAACCGGGTGTCCTGGTTCCCTGTGCGATTGCCGAGGAGTGCGGAGATGTCGCAGCTGTGCCGGTTCTGTGGCCATCCAGGTGCCTCGACTGGCAGGTGCGTCAGGTGCGGTGCCCGTCTGGAGGGCTCTCCGCTGGAGAACCAAGTGGTCGGTGCGCCGCCTGGCGCTGCGGTTGCGGTGCCGAAGGCCCCCCAGTTGCCCAGCTCTCGGGTCGCGGAGGGTGATCAGGCTCCGGCGAGGTCGGGTCGACGCCTGCGCCTGCCGTTGACGATCGCCATCGTGGCCTCGGTCGTCATGGCTCTCGCGACCGGCGCAGCGTTCGCCCTGCCGTATCTGGGTGCTCTGCTGCCCCAGGGGCTTCGTCCTGAAGAACCGCGGCACGAACTCGTGGTGAAGGGGACTGCGTCCGCGCGTTCTGCTTGGCGCAACGGCTACCTGGAGCGGTGGCGGGTGAATCCGGCGCAACGGATCGAGGCGGTCCAGCCCGACTCTGGCGCCAGTGACGCCGGCTACGGAGGGCGCAACGGCGAGGTCATCGCTCTCACCGCTGACATCGCGACGGCCAGCGGTGCGGTCCTCGCGGTCACGGCGAGCGACGGAGAGACCAAGTGGGTCGCCGGGTCGGGGGAGACCTGTGCGGGACTCGTCGAGGGTGACCGACTCCGCTGCCAAGGGGGTCGCATGGGCTACTACCCCACGGATCTTGTGGAGTTGTCCACAGGTGAGGGGCGACTCATCGCGTCCTCCCAGGAGCTCGGCGCGAGAATCCCGGACGGGCAGGAGGACTCCTACGGCTGGTCCACCTACGCGGTCGAGGGAGTGCTCCTGGCTTCGTGGACCACTGAGGACGACGCCGAGGAACCCCAGCACGGCAATGTGGCGCGCATCAACGCCGCCGGCACAGGATTCAGCTGGAGGTCCGAGTACTCCTGGGACGGTGTCGATGTGACCGGCCGGATTCACCACGGCATGCTCAACGATCGGTCCTTCGCAGTGAACGTGGAGAACGGCGACTTGATGGTCGATGTCAGGAGTCGGGGCGGCCGCGGACCGGTCCAATGGGTTGCTGAGGACGTCATCCAGGACGGGAGCGACTCCAGCGTCGCGACGCCCCTTGTCGCTCCGGACGGAAAGGCCGTGACTCGGATCGGACGCGGCGCGGTGCCGATCACCTCCCAAGG
>CAZPCM010000036.1:15213-24849 GCA_964585085.1 uncultured Propionibacteriaceae bacterium | reverse complement strand
GCGATGCCTGTGAGTGAATGGGGGCGCGTGCCTCAGCGATGCCTGTGAGTGAATGGGGATGCGTGCCTCAGCGATGCCTGATCGCGAACAAATGCGTGTCGCGAGCGTCGGCGCGGCGACACCTCCCAATCAACCGGGTCCCGTCGAGGCCTCGCGTAGGCTGAGGCCGTCTGCGCGGGAGGAGGTCGTCGGTGAGAGCCGTCCTGACCTACCTGAAGCGTCTGCTGCTGGTGCTGCTCGGCTTGGTGCTGGTGGTGGTCGCCGGGGTCGCCGTCCTGCTGTTCACCCCGATCCTGGATCCGAACCTGGGCGCCAAACCCAACCCGCTGCGGTTCTATGAAGACGCTGTGGCGGCCATCGAGGCGGTCAAGACGTCTGAGGCCACGCTCCCGCTCATCGACAACGGTGGAAGCTATGCCCTCCTCACGGGCAAGCGGACCGACGCGGTTGTTGTCATCTTCCACGGCTACACGAACACCCCGTACGAGTTCAGGCTGGTCGCGAAGGCCTATCGCGACCAGGGGTTCAATGTCTGGGTGCCGCGGCTGCCGCACCACGCCATGGCCGACAAGATGACCTCGGACTTCTCGAACCTCACCGCCGAGGAACTGCGGGACTTCGCCGATCGGACGATCGACATCGCGGCGGGGCTCGGCAAGCAGGTGACCGTGGTGGGCCTGTCCGGCGGCGGCTCTCTGGCGCTGTGGTCGGCCACCGAACGGCGGGAGGTGAAGCACGCGATCCTCATCTCCCCCTTGCTGCAACCGGGAGGGTACGCCGAGTGGGTCATCGCGCCGATCGTCCGCGCGATGCGGTTGTCTCCCGTTGATTCCTATTCCTGGTGGGATCCCGATCGAGGTCCCGACAACACCGCCGGCATGGTCTACCCGCGCTACTCGCTCAAGGGGATCGGCGCGCTGATCGGCCTGCGCCTGTGGGTCGACCATCGGCTCGCTCAGGGCGCGTACCCGGTGCCCGGCTCGATCCTGCTGATCCGCAACGACGGCGATCCCAGCATCGACCACGACTTCAACGAACGGTACGTGGCGCAACTGGTCCCCCCAGAGCGGGCGGCGGTGTTCCGGATTCCCGCCTCGGCCGGGCTGGAGCACGACATCGTCGCCCCCGACCCGGAGTTCGCCAGCGATGCGCAGGTGGTCGAGGCCTACCAGCAACTCGCTCAGGCGCTGGGCATCCCGATGCCGGACCCGCTCGCCGAACGCTGAACCCGCACACCGGCGCCTGGCCGAACACCGGGCTGATCCCTGGCGAAGACTTGCAGCGACGCGGCCCGGAGCCGGTGACCGGCGACGCCGCCCAGAATCCATCACTCGATCGCGGGGACGGCCCCTTACGGCCCGGTGCCGGCAACGACTGACGTGATGGGTGCGCAGTCCGCCGCAGTTGCTTCCTCCGGGTCGCCAGACCCCGCACGTCTACCCGGGTGCTGGGTCCCGCGGGCTGAACGAGCGGTGCAGGAACTCCCGCAGCGAGAGCCCGTCCCCGTCGAAGTCGATGCTGCCCACCATCACGGCCAGCGCGCCCAGGCCGAGCAGTGAGTTGCGGCTGTCGTGGTCGATCACGGGTGCCTGGGGATCGACCACGAGTCGTATCGCGAGACCCTCCGTCATCGCAGAGAGGAACTCGCTCAACAGCTCGAAGCTCATCCCCGGGCGCAGCGCCAGGCCGCGGGCCTCAAGCGTCTGCCGGAGCAGATCGACCCGGTTCCGGATGATCGCGCCGTACAGATCCTGTAACGACGCCTGAACCTGGGCATCGCGCTGAGCCATCGCGATGGCCAGTAGTTGGACGCGGAACCCCGCGGACGCCTCCAGGGCCGTCACGCCGAGGTAGGCCACTTCTTCGATGACGCCCGGGAAGTCCGACTGCTCGGCCAAGGCGCGCCACAGGGCGTCGTTGCCGCTGAGCGCCTTGCCCCAGGTGTCGCCGGTGAGGGCGACTTGGAGGATGTCGCTGATGAAGTCGCTGTGCGGTTCCCAGCGATCACGCAGACCGGCCGCAGTGCCCTTGCGGGGCAGGCCCGATTCCTCCGACTCGTTGGTGGTCTCGGCCGCGATCCGGCTTCGGGACATCCAGGCCAGGAAGGGATGGGGGAGACTCGCGGACTCGCCCGGCGCAGGGTCCTCATCGCCGGCGACCACCTGCTGCTCCAGCAGCCTGAGCCCGGCTTGGAGGTACATCCGCGTGGCCGGATCCTGGGCCGCCTTTCGGCGACCCTCCGGCGTGACCCGGGCCACGTGGCTGACCAGTGATTCCAGGATCTCCGGGTCGATCTTCGACATGTCCGGCAGGGTCCATCCGGGAAGTGGGGACTGCGGCCCTGTGGGCACCGGCGCTGCCGGCCCGTCGGCGGATCGGGTGGCGTCGTCGGTCATGACTCTCACTATGCCATGGCATGACCTCATGGTCATGTCCTCATGTACTTCATCACATGCTTCTGACCTCTTGCCTGAGTGGGCATCCTCGCGCCACCCGGTTCGCGCGGGGCCAGTCGACGAAACCGTTAGCCTGCCTCATACGCGCTGGGAGACAGCCGTGGAGGGATCGGTGGCGCCGCCGACTTCGGGCAGACGCCGTCGGGCTGCTCCCAGTTCGCGCGTCCCTCTCGGGCGCGGGTCTCGCCAGGGTTGCCATGGGAGGCACCCGAGCCGTCGGCTGTTGGTGGAAGTCCGCTGAACTTGGCCGTTCCCCGGGCCGGCGAAGGGGCGGGTCCAGACCCGGGGCTGGCGCGTCTCAAGGCTCCAGCAAACCTCGGATGTCGTCTGCGGTGAGCGGGACTGCCAGGTCCGCATCGGCCGCCTCGACCACGCGCGCGAACAGGTCCCGCTTGCGCTCCTGCAGGGCCACCACCTTCTCCTCAATGGTGTCCTCACTGACCAGCCGATAGACGAAGACGTGCTTGTCCTGGCCGATCCGATGGGTCCGGTCGATCGCCTGAGTCTCCGCGGCCGGGTTCCACCACGGATCGAGGATGAACACGTAGTCGGCCTCGGTCAGGGTCAGACCGAAGCCGCCTGCCTTCAGGCTGATCAGGAAGACCGGAGTCGTCCCGGAGCGGAACTCCTCGATGACGGCCTCTCGGTTGCGGGTGCGCCCGTCCAGGTAGGCGGCCGCGATGTGCTCCTCGTGGAGCCGGTGGCGAACCATCCGCAGGAAGGTGGTGAACTGGCTGAACACCAGGGCCCGGTGGCCCTCGCCGGCGAGTTCGGTGAGCATCTCGAGCAGGGTGTCGATCTTGGACGAGCCGGACGGGTGCTCCGCGTCCACGAGGGCGGGACTCAACGCCAGTTGCCGCAGCAGGGTGAGCGAGCGCAGGATGGTGATCCGATTCCGGTTGAGGTCGTCGACGAGCTTGAGCACCTTGCGACGCTCGGCGTTGAGGTGCTTGTCGTAGACCCGCCGGTGGGCCGGCGAGAGGGCCACCGTGATCACCTGCTCCTGCTTGGGTGGCAGTTCTGCGGCCACGGCGGACTTGGTCCGGCGCAGCATCAACGGACGGATGCGCCGGTGCAGCCGTGCGAGGGCGTCCCGGTCGGTACCGGACTCGATCGGACGCCGGTACAACTCGGTGAACACCTGCGGATCGGCGAACAGACCCGGCGCGGTGATCGACAGCAGCGACCACAGGTCCATCAGGTTGTTCTCCAGGGGGGTGCCGGTCATCGCCACCTTGATCCGGGACCGCAACCGCCGAACGGCCTGGTAGGTCCTCGCCTGCCTGTTCTTGACGAACTGCGCCTCGTCGAGGAGCACCGCCGACCAGGGTTGGGCGGCGAAGTCCTCGGCGTCCAACCGGACCAGGGTGTAGGAGGTGACGACAAGGTCCGCGCCGGCGCTGGCCTCGGCCAGCGTCTGGGTCCGCTTGCGACTGGTGCTGGTCAGCATGGCCAAACGGAGGCCCGGGGTGAAGTGGGCGGCCTCCGCCTCCCAGGTGCCCAGCACGCTGGTCGGTGCGACCACGAGGACCGGGTGGTCCAACTCGCCACGCTCCTTGGCCGCCGCGACCAGGGCCAGAGTCTGCAGGGTCTTGCCCAACCCCATGTCGTCGGCCAGGATGCCGCCGAGGCGGGACTGCCAGAGCAGGGACAGCCAGCGGTAGCCGGTCTCCTGGTAGGGACGCAGGGTCGCGCGCAACCCGTCCGGCAGCGCCCGTTGGGGCAGCGAATCCAGGTCCAGCAGCGCCCTCGCCGAGGCCTCCCAGGCCGCGGACTGCTCGGCCACCACGCCGAGCGACACCAGTTCCTCCCACAGTCCTGCGTGCTCGGCACGCAGCCGCAGGCTGGTGGGTGCGCTGTCGGTCAGGACGCGGGCCTCCTCGATGAGCAGACGCAGCTGCGCCAACTCCGGACGGTCGAGGCTGAACCACAGTCCGTCGTCGAGGATGAGGTGGCTTTCGCCCAGCGACAGGGCCCGGAACAGCTCTGCGAACGGTACGCCGACGCCGTCCACGGTGACCGTGACGTCGAGGTTGAACCAGTCGGTGACCCCGTCCTCGGAGTCGCTGACCCGCAGCCCGATCGTGGGCGCTTGCGTCGCCTCCCGGTAGTCGGGGGCTTCGCCGGTGATCTGGACTTCCACTCCGGCCCCCTGCAGGGCTGGGACTCCCTCGGTGACCAATCGCACGACGTCGTGCCCGGTCAGGGTCGCCCGGTCCACCAGCCGCCGATGCGCGAGGTGGTCGACCTGGGCCGGCCAGGGCCCGTCGGGGAGCGCGTCGAGCAGGCGCTGCTCGAGGGCCGGGTCGCGCACGGGCGGGTCGGACGCCCACGCGGCCAGGCCGAACTCCACCGCTTCAGGGCCTTCGCCGTAGCGGAATCCCCACGACAACTGCGCGGTGTGAGACCCGCCCAGCGTCACCGCCAGAGTGAGCGTCGGCGCTGGAACCTCGGGCAGGGCGACCCCGTCCGCGCGCACCGGCAACAGCCTGGTCAGCGCGGGATAGTAAGTGCCGAAGAACCCGGGGACGTCGGCCTTCGGGATGGTCAACGACCGATGGACGGTCAGCAGCGTGAGCTGGGCGGCGTTCAACGGCTCAGTGAAGGGCGCCAGACGCAGTGCGGACTGGTCGGCCAGCACCACTCCGTGGGGCGGGTCGCCGATCAGGTCGCCGGGATCGACCCGCCACAGCTCGCCCCCGGCGTCGACCAGGCCCTCCAGCAGCAGGCCGGCGTCCGGGGCAGCCGAGACCCGGCAGATCATCCGGACCGGTTCGGTCGACAGCTGGACGGGTGGAGTCCCACTGCCCGGCAGGAAGGCGACTCCGGCATCCCTGGCCTCGGCGAGCAGTGCCCACAGGTCGCGGCGCAGGTCACCCAGGCGAAGCACGTCCGCCCGGACGAAATAGGAGGAGTTCAGCGAGTTGCGGCGCGCCGACCGCTTCAGAGCGGCCAGGGCCTGCCGGTGGGCCGCCAGGTACTCGGAGTTCCAGGAGACGTCGACGGTCTCCCAGGTGATCCCGGTCCGGATCCAGCGTCCGGAGCGTCCCCACATCAGCGGCCGCAACTCGACCGCGGACGGGTTGAGGTTGAACTCGACCGCCAGCGGGGCGCCCGTCCCGGTTGTGGAGGTGGACGCCTGGCTCGTGACCGTCTGCAGGGCCAGCCGCCAGGCGGGCGTCGCTCGGCGCAACCGGACGGCGCGCAGGTGCAGCAGCAGAGCGACCACGTGCTTGCAGTCGGAGCGCACCGGACACGAGCAGCTGCCAGTGATCACCCGCTCCGGTACCGCTTCGGGGGTGTGCCGGACGACCGTCTGGTAGACCCGGTAGCTCGACCCTCGGACGGAGGCGTGGATGAGGTCACCTCCACCACCGACGGAGATGTGGCTGACCCGCCCCTTGGCGACGTAGTCCGCCGCCCGCTCCACAGTGCCCTGGCCGAATCGCCGGGCCAGGGTAGCGTCGTTCAGTTCGCCGACCCATGCCGGGTAGTTGCTCACCGCCACCCGGCCGAGACTACCGGTGACGGGTCAGGACGGCGTCCCGCCGACCTTGCGCAGGAACTGCCGGTCGTCGTTGACATAGGCGTAGTACAGGCCGATCAGAAGCCCACCGCCGACGAAGTTGCCCAGGAGCGCAATGGCCACGTTCGCCGTGGCCAAGCCGATGTCGATGCCGCTGATCAGGCCGACGATGGTGAACAGGATGGTGTTGGCCACCGAGTGCTCGAAGCCCAGAAAGGCGAAGATGAACACCGCCACGATCATCGTCAGGCTCTTGGTCAGGTCGTCCTTGACGAACCCGTTGTACACGAACAGCATCGCCACGTTGATCATCAGGTTGCACAGGATCGCGCGGACGAACAGGTCGCCCCAGCCGGCCGGTCCAGCGGTGAGGTAGCCCAGCTTGGTCTCGACCGAGTGCTGCATGCCCACGAGCACCTGGCCCGAGGCGAGAGTGCTGAACCGCAGCAGGAGCGCCATGAAGAACCCGCCGATCGCGTTCCCGAGCAAGCACAGGCCGAGCAGCCTGAAGGCCTGCCCCCACCCGACCTTGCGGTGGTAGGCCCCGATGCTGACGATCATCATGTTCGAGGTGAGCAGTTCTGACTTCGAGTAGTAGATGAAGACCAGGGCCCAGCCGAAGGCGAGGGCGCCGCCCGCCCGTCCGAGGGTGTGTAGAGACTGCTCCCCGACCGCGATCGCATCGAAGGCGGCGATGACGGAGTAGTTGGTGAGATAGAACACCGCGATGAGGACGCCGGCCATGATGGCCCGCTGCAGGTAGCGTCGGCCGAGTTGGCCGGCCATCGAGGTCTTGGTCTCGAGCGCCTCCAGGGCTGTGCTGATGAAGAACTTGCCGGGGAAGAGGTGGCCGTGGTCGGTGGTCATGCGCACACGTTGCCACTTCGGGCGCCTCGGTGGGACGGGTTTTCCTCAATCGGGGACGAGGTCCGCGAGCGGTCCGCTTGCTCACCACAGCCCGTAGATCGGTCCAGCGAGAAGGCGGCGAGTGCGGGCCCGAACAGGGCGGCCGAGAGCACCTTCGGCGCGGAGGGGGGCGTCCGATCAACAGGGTGGTGACAACGGCGAGACCCGGGGCAGAATTGCCTGATGACATCGCGTGCGCGTTGCCTGGTCGCCGGGGCCACCGGCTACGTGGGCGGCCGGTTGGTCCCCGAGTTGCTCGACTCGGGTCACGAGGTGGTCGTGCTGGCGAGGTCGCCGGAGAAGTTGCGTGACGTCGGCTGGACCGGCCGGGTCACCGTCGTACCCGGGGACGCCGGCAACCCTGAGGTCCTGGCCCGGGCGATGGACGGCGTCGGTGTCTGCTACTACCTGATGCACTCGTTGCAGGAGGGGTCGCGGTTGGAGGAGACCGAACGTCGGGTGGCGCAGGCCTTCGCGGACGCGGCCAGGGCCGCTGGGGTCGGTCGCATCGTGTACCTGGGCGGACTGCTCCCGCCGGTGCCCAGGGAGGAGATGAGCGCCCACATGCGCTCCCGCGCCGCGGTCGGTGAGGTCCTGCACGCCTCGGGAGTCCCCACGATCGAGTTCCGGGCCTCGGTGATCATCGGCTCCGGCTCGGCGTCCTTCGAGATGCTGCGCTACCTCACCGAACGGCTGCCGGTCATGGTCACCCCGAAATGGGTCCGGACGCGGACGCAGCCCATCGCCATTCGCGACGTCCTCCGCTATCTCGTCGCAGCGGCGGACCTGCCCGCTGGGATCGATCGAGCCTTCGACATCGGCGGCCCGCAGGTGCTGACCTATCAGGAGATGATGCAGCGCTTCGCCGCGGTGGCCGGGTTGCGGCCTCGGGTCATCCTGCCGGTGCCGTTGCTGACCCCGAAGCTGTCCAGCCTGTGGGTCAACCTGGTCACCCCGGTGCCGAGCGCGATCGCCCGTCCGCTGGTGCAGTCGCTGACCCACCCAGCGGTGTGCCATGAGCACGACATCGCCGCCTTCATCCCTGATCCGCCCCAAGCGCTGGTGCCGTTCGACGAGGCCGTCCGCCTGGCCCTGGCCCGGGTCAAGGATGCCGAGGTGATCACCCGCTGGTCGGATGCCTCGGTCGCCGGCGCGCCCAGCGACGCGCTGCCCAGCGATCCGTCCTGGGCGGGTGGGACGGTCTACACCGATGTCCGCGAACGTGCCACGTCGGCCTCCCCACAGCGACTCTGGGCGACCGTCGAGGCGATCGGCGGCGACACCGGCTGGTACGCGGCGAACCTGCTGTGGCAGGTTCGGGGGCTGATCGACCGACTGTTCGGCGGGGTGGGCCTGCGCCGCGGCCGGCGCCACCCGCACGCGCTGCGGGTCGGGGACACGGTGGACTTCTGGCGCGTCGAAGAGCGGGTGCCCCCCTCGGTGCTGCGGTTGCGCGCGGAGATGAAGATGCCCGGGCGCGCCTGGCTGGAGTTCACCGTTCTCCCCTCCGCTGCGGGCGGCGCGACCCTCCGCCAGCGGGCGATCTACCTGCCCCGGGGTCTGGCCGGACACCTTTACTGGTGGGCGGTGGCGCCCTTCCACGCGGTGGTCTTCCCGCCGATGGCCCGACACATCGTGGAGAAGGCCGAGCGGATGACCGCCGACGGCTGAAGCGAGCATCTTCGGCCGGGGGAGCACCCATCGCCGGCCGGCGACAGCCGAGGTGGGGTCCCCGCGGCCACGCCGCTCGTGGCCGGGCGCAGACTCGCGGACGCTTGAAGGTTCCTATACCCTAGGGGGTATAAGAGCCGATTGTGACTGAAAGAAGGGCCCCATGGCCACCGTGAATCTGACTGCCGCTTCCTTCGAGGAGACCGTGACCAGCAACGACATCGTGCTGGTTGATTGGTGGGCGGCCTGGTGCGGACCGTGCCGGATGTTCGCGCCTGTCTTCGAGGCGGCGTCGAACAAGTACCCCGACATCGTCTTCGGCAAGGTCGACACTGAGGCGGAAGGCGAGCTGGCTGGCGCGGCGCAGATCATGTCCATCCCGACGCTGATGATCTTCCGCGAGGGCATCCTGCTCTTCGCCCAGCCCGGAGCCCTCCCGGCCCCCGCCCTGGACGAGATCATCGAGGCGGTCAAGGCCGCTGACATGGACGACATCCGGGCCCAGCTCGAGGCGCAGCATGCGGAGCCGGAAGTCTTCGCCGGGTGAGCTCATCGTGGAGCCGTTGAGGTCCGCTATCCGCCCGGTCGACCTGGCCGTCGGGGCGTCGCGGCCACCGGGCATCGGGTCGTCACGGGTGTCGTCGGCGGAGGAAGATCGAGCGAGGAGGGGCCATGCCCGAACGTCCGAATGAGGCATCTGATACCGCCCTGGGTATGATCAATCGACTGGCGGTGATGAGCCCGGGAGGTGCCGCGATGCAATTGAACCCCGACGACATGACGGCTGTGCTCAAGCGCCTCAAGCGGGCTCAGGGCCAGATCGGCGGCATCATCCGGATGATCGAGGAGGGCCGGAACTGCCAGGAGATCGTCACCCAGCTGGCGGCTGTGTCCAAGGCCCTCGACCGGGCCGGCTTTGCGGTGATCGCCACCGGGCTGCGCCAGTGCATGATCGATCCGGGGGGCAACACCATGGACGTGGCCGCGATGGAGAAGCTCTTCCTCTCCCTTGCTTGAGCCCTCCTTGCTTGAGCCCTCCTTGCTTGAGCCCTCCTTGCTTGAGCCCTCCTTGCTTGA
>CAZPCM010000036.1:0-15113 GCA_964585085.1 uncultured Propionibacteriaceae bacterium | reverse complement strand
GCCCAGCAGCCGTCACTGAACAGACTGTGTCGATTTCGTCGTTGTCGGCGAAATCGACACAGTCTGCGGGTATCGGCGCTGAAGACCGCGAGCCTCCCTGGGGACCCTCGGCTCAGTGATGACCCTTGAACACCATCCGCATGATCCTGGAGTTGAACGCCAGGAAGCGGGTGAACTGGTAGGGGATGTTGCGACGCATCTTCAGCGTCTGCGGCGTCGGCAGCGGTGCCTTGGACAGATCGGCCAGCGGCTCTGCAGTGGGTGCGGACATGTCATCACTCCGGAATCAATTGCCAGCCCGGCAGGGCCTTGGCCTTGTACAGGAACAGGTAGTGCAGCATCAGCTTGACCCAGTGGCCGGACAACCCGATTTCACCCTGGGTCTCCCTGACGTCCCGGCCGGTCGGGTAGTCCACGTAGTCCGGGACGACCGGGAGCATGGTCATCGCGGCCGCCGACCCGCGGGTCAGCCCCGCCCCGGCAGAGGCGACGCAGGCGGCCCCCATCCGAGCCATGGACGCGGTGTGCGGAGGCGCGTCCGGACCCTTCTTGATCCGATCCGCGATCGTCATCGCGACCGCCTTGCCCATGACGCCCGAAGGCATCCCGGTGCGCGGGGGGGCCGGTGCGATCACCGTGCCGTTCGCCGACTTCCGCGGACGGGAGATCTGGTGCGGGGGAGCGAAGGCGATGCCCACGGCGAAGATGTTGTCGTAGCCGGGCACCTGGTAGGTCTTGGGCCAGTCGGTGCCGCGCCATTCCTCGTACGGACGCGGGGTGTAGTCCGCGTCCACCTTCATGAAGCCGCTGGGGGCGAACATCTCGGCGGTGATGTCGTTGTCGTCGGCGTCGTACGCCTTCAGCGGCACTCCGCCGAACGGCGGGATCAGCATGGCGAAATCGAACGCCAGGGTGTGGTGCTGACCGTCGAGCGTCTCGTAATGGAGGAGCCCGTTCTCGATCTTCTCCACATGGGCGCCGAGGATCGCGTCGACGCCGCGCTCGCGGAACAGCGACGACGTCCACAACTCCGATGTCGTCTGGAAGCCGTTCTGGTCGAAGGTCATCCCGTCCACCCCGAAGTCACCCAAGGCGGCCTCATTGGTCAGGTACACCAGGCGTGCGAGATCACGGACGCCGGCCTCGCGCAGCTCGTGGTCGACGTTGAAGGCATATTCGAACGCGGCCCCCTGGCAGGTGCAGGTGCCGTGTCCCATCCCGATGACCAGAGTCTTCGGCTGCCCCGCCTTGAGGGCCTCGATGATCCGGTGCAGCTTCTCGGCCGCCTCGACGGCGTGGTCGGCCGTGCAGACCGAGAGGGTGTAGCCCTCGGGGCCGAGTCCCGGGGTGGCTTCGAAGCGCAGCTTGGGTCCGGTGGCGTTGATCAGGTAGTCGTAGCGCAGTCGCTCGGTCCGTCCGGCCTTGCCCTGCCCGGTGTACTCGATGTCGACCGCCCCACGGCTGTCGTTCCGGTCCCCCTTGGGACGGATCGCGGTCGCCCTGGCCTGCCGGAAGTCGATGCCCTTGCGCCGGTAGACCGGCTCGAGCGGGAAGACCACCGCCTCCTTGCCCATCTCGCCGACACCTACCCAGATGTTGGACGGGATCCAGTTCCACAGTGAGTTCGGCGAGACCACAGTGATGTGGTGGCTGCTCCCCAGCATCCGCTGCAGGTGCAGGGCGGCGGTGTGACCGGAGATACCGGCGCCGAGAATGACGACATCGGTCATGATTTCCCCTTCTGCCAGCCTCATCGCTGGACTCTCATGCCTTCTCATTCTCTACCCGCGGGGGTATCCGGTGAAGCCCGGAGGGCCGAATTCAACCCCGGATGGAAATCCCGTGGCTTCTCAGCAGTCGGGCCGACTCGTCGCCTGATCGCCGCGGGATCACCGTCGGGAAGGCCCCGAGCGGGACCACCGTGTGGCTGATCGTCGCCTCGTGGATCTGGACGAGATTGAACCCCTGCCCGCCGGCGTGCCCGTGCATGCCGCGTCCGGCGAACAGGTCCTGGGTGTAGCAGGTCGAGGTTGCTGCCGACACTCCGACGCCGGCGAAAGTGCCGCTGGCGGACTGGTGGAAATGCCCGGCCAGGATCGACCGGACGTCGCTGCCGACCAGGACGGCGGCCAGGGCCGGTTGGTCGAGCAGTTCCCAGCTGGCGGCGAGATCCTGCACCACCGGCAGGGGTGCGTGGTGCATTGTGAGCAGCGTCCCCTCGGCAGCGGGCGTGGCCAGGTGTTCAGCCAGCCAGGCCAGCGACGCCGCATCGACGCGGCCGAAGGACTGGCCGGGGACGCAGGTGTCCAGGCACAGCACGCGCAGGCCGCCGAGATGATGCACCTGGTTGATCGGCTCGTCGTCAGCGTCCAGTCCGAGCAACTCAACACGGAAGGTGGCCCGGTCGTCGTGGTTGCCGTTGAGGTAGATCACCGACGCGCCGAGCTGACCCGCGATCGGCTCCACCAGGGACTTCAACTCCCGGTAGGACTCGGCGGTCCCGTCGTCACTGAGGTCACCGGTCAGGATCAGGGCTTCCGGTCCGTGGCCGCTGAGGGCCAAGCCGGCCAGCAGGTCGGCCAGCGGCACGCGAGGGTCGACCACCCCGCGGACGAGTGGGTCGCCGGGGTGCCGGAGGTGGGTGTCGCTGAGGTGCGCCACGACGTGGCGAGGACGCGGGTACTCGGCGAAGCGCACCGCCACACCACTCCTTGCGAATCGGGAACCCGCTCAGCCCCGGCGGGCCAGCACGACCCGGGCCTCGACCAGCTCGGCCCAGGACCCTTCGAATTCGAGGCCGACCAGGGTCGCCGGCGGGAAGTAGCGGTCGATGATCGCCAGCGCGGACGGATCGGATCCGGTGCTGGCCAGATCGTGCGCCAGCGCGGGTATCCCGGGGGCGTGTGCGACGACCAGCACCGAGGGCACCCAGTCTGCGACACCGGCCAGTTCGCCGGCGATCCACTGCGACCCCGCGTTGTAGAGGCTTTCGCGATAGTCGATGGGCGCAGTCAGTCCCAGCAGTTCCGCGGTCTGCCGGGCTCGCATCGCCGGGGAGGCGAGGATCAGATCGATCCGCTGGTCGGCCAGCAACCGTCCGATGTCGCGCGCCTGCGAGCGTCCGTGCCTGGTGAGCCTCCGGTCGACGTCCCTCAGCCCCCCGGAGGTGTCACCCGCTTGGGCGTGCCGCAGCAGGAACAGTCGGTGCGGCACGGGCTCGTCGGCCGGACTCATCGCGTCACGTTCAGTCCTGGGTCAGGCGGGTGAACTCGTTCTCGTAGGAGGTGCCTTTGGCGCGCTGCCACGACGCCCTGATCTCCATCTCAGCCTCGGCGCGTCCGACCCACACCGCACCCTCGACCGACTTGCCCGGCTCGAGATCCTTGTAGACCGAGAAGAAGTGCTCGATCTCCAGCAGGCTCAGGTTGGACAGGTCGGTGAGTTCCTTGAGGCCGCTCTGCCGCTGGTCGGCGACCGGGATGCACAGCACCTTGTCGTCGCCGCCCATCTCGTCCTTCATCCGGAACATGCCGATCGCGCGGCATTCCACCAGCGCGCCCGGGAACGTCGCCTCGGGGATGAGCACCATCGCATCCAGCGGATCGCCGTCCTGCCCTAGGGTGCCCTCGATGAAGCCGTAGTCGTTGGGGTACTGCGTCGAGGTGAACAGGGTCCGGTCGAGGCGGATGCGGCCGGAGTGGTGGTCCATCTCGTACTTGTTCTTGGTGCCCTTGGGGATCTCGATCGTCACGTCGAAATGCAGGTTGGGCTGGATCTTGGGACGAGCGAAGTTCGGCTGCATCTGGCTCATCAGGGCCTCTCTGTCATGATGGGTGCTCTGTGTGACTGTGCTGAGCCTATCGCCGATGGCCGGCTAACAAGGAGTGGAATGTGACCACAGGGGCGCCGAAGTGGCTGCTGCCGGCAGCGATGGTAGCTTCCACTGCAGTCTTCTTCGGGTCGTTGCTGCTGCTTCCCCTGACGCGGCACGCGGCTGGCCCCACGCCGGACACGGTCGCCACGTCCGCGGCGGGCAGGGTTTCGCCCCCATCGACGCCCGCCACGGTGACGCCCCCCTCGCCGGCCCCGACGACGCCCGCACCGCTGCCCGACCCCGCCATCCTGGCGACCAAGCTGGGAAAGGTCTCACGCACCGGCCTCGGCGCAACCGGAATCGTCGTCATCGACCCCGCCACCGGACGGACGCTCGCGTCACGGGGGGACCGCCCCCTCATTCCGGCCTCGACGCTCAAGCTGCTGACCACCCTGGCGGCGCTGGACACACTCGGCCCCGACCGGCGCCTCACCACCTCAGTGGTCAGCCCGAAGCGAGGGCAACTCGTCCTCGTCGGTGGCGGTGACCCGACGCTCACCGACAAGCAGTCCAAGTCCGCCGCTCGTCCGGCGTCCCTGCAGTCGCTGGCCAAGGCCACGATCGCTGCGCTGCGTTCTGCCGGGGTGAAGAAGGTCAGCGTCGGCTACGACGCGTACCTTTTTCCCGGTCCCTCGTACAGTGCGGACTGGCCGGCCCCCTGGAAGTCGTTCACTGCCCGAGTGAGTGCGCTGCTGGTCAACTCCGGGAAGCTGGACGCCTGGCACGCCGCACCCAATCCGCCGCGGGCGGCCGCGGAGGCCTTCGCCGCCCGACTGCGGGCAGGCGGGATCACCGTGACAGGGGTCTCGGCGGCCAAGGGCCGCGGGGTCACCACGGTCCTGGCCGAGGTGCAATCCGCCCCGCTCTCGGCGATCGTGGCCCATACCCTGCGCTACAGCGACAACGTCGCGGCAGAGGTTCTGGCCCGACATGTTGCGCTGGCCACCGGCCGCCGTGGCGATTTCGCGGGGGCGAGCGCGGCGCTGAAGACCTGGCTCAGGGATCGAGGGCTGTGGGTCAGCGGCATGAGAATCGTCGACGGCAGCGGCATCTCCACGCGCGCGGCGGTCAGTCCCTCGGTGCTGGCTCGCGCGATCAAGCTCGCCCTCGACGACACCCGCTTCGCCAGTGTGCTGGACGGCCTGCCGGTGGCGGGCGTCAGCGGGACCTTGAAGGACCGCTTCGCGGATCCGCCCGAGAAGCCGGGACGCAAGGTCGTGCACGCCAAGACCGGAACCCTGCCGGGGGTGGCCGCGCTGGCGGGGTGGGTGACCACCCGGGACGGGGCCAAGCTGGTGTTCGCCGCGATGGTCAACAAGTCGACCTCCAAGACTGCCGCGTTCAACTGGACGGACCGCTCCGCGTCCGTGCTGGCCACCTGCGGCTGCCGGTAGCGCGCCCACCCGTAGAGTTGGGGCCATGCAGCCCATCCCTTACGTCGACTGGGAGGTGGCGGCCAGGACCGGACGCCGGCTGGTCGCGCCCGGACCGGAACTCTCAGCCCGGCGCATTGCCGAGGTGGTGGCGTCCCTGCGCGCGGCCGCCGTCGCCGCGACCGACCACGTCCGTGACGTGAGCGGGCTGCGCGAGCCGGCCGACTCCGGGGTGCTGGTCGTCGATCGGCCGACCTGGATCGGTGCCAACGCCGCGATGGCCCAGGCGATGATGGCCGCCGCGGGGGCCCCGACGAGCCCCGCCAACGCGGCGGACGGCTGTCGGGGCACGATGGTGGGGGCTCAGTCCGGGGCAGTGTTCGCCCTTGTCGGCACCAGGATCCTGGGCCAGTTCGTGCCCTTCGGGCCGTCCCAGAGGCTGCTTCTGGTCGCCCCGAACATCGTGATGGTCGAGCGGCGGCTGGCCGCCCGTCCCGCGGACTTCAGGTTGTGGGTGTGCCTGCACGAGGAGACGCACCGCTTCCAGTTCGGGCAGGCGCCCTGGTTGCGGGACCACCTGATCGGGCTCCTCCGCGAGGTGCTCGCCGACGAGGAGCCGGTGCCGTCGTGGCGTCCCGGAACCCGGCCCGCCTCCCTGGCCGAACTGTTCACCACGCCGGCGCAGCGGCAGGCTTTCGACCGTCTGAGCGCGGTGATGTCGCTGATGGAGGGGCACGCCGAGGTGATGATGGACCGGGTCGGAACCTCGGTCATCCCCGGCCTCCCGGCGATCCGCCGCGCGTTCGAGCAACTCCGAGACCGGCCCGGATGGATCGGAGTGGTCCAGAAGCTGGTGGGTCTCGAACTCAAGCGCGCCCAGTACCGCGAAGGTGCCGCGTTCTGCCGGGCCGTGATCGACGTCGCGGGCATCGAAGGCTTCAACCGCGCCTTCGACGGTCCCGGCCTGCTACCGAGCCTGTCCGAGATCCGCGATCCGCAGCAGTGGCTTCATCGGGTGGGCTGATGGCACGCCGTGAACTGGGCCCGGCCACCCTGGAGATTGTCCAGGCCGTCGACGCTGCGGTCGATTCGCCGATGCTGGTGGCCTGCTCGGGGGGCTCGGACTCCCTTGCCCTGGCGGCCGCAGCCGACATCGTGAGCCGGCGCCGGGGCCTGCCCCTGCGCGTGATTGTCATCGACCACGGCCTGCAGCAGGACTCCCGAGAGGTCGCCGACGGCGTGGTGGCCAAACTGGCCGATCTCGGGATCGCCGCCCAGGTGATGTCCATCGTGGTGGGCCAGGACTCCGATGGCCCCGAGGCCGCCGCGCGCCGCGGACGCTACGAAGCGCTGGCCGCAGCCGCCAAGGACGACGAGGTGGTCCTGCTGGGGCACACGCTCGACGACCAGGCCGAGACCGTCCTGCTGGGACTCGCCCGCGGGTCGGGCACTCGCTCGCTGGCCGGCATGCCCGCGCGACGCGGACGCTTCGTGCGACCCCTCCTCGGCGTCCGCGCGGCGACGACCAAACAGGCCTGCCGCGAACTGGGGTTGGAGTGGTGGAACGATCCGCACAACAGCCTCATCCGCTTCGCGCGTGTCAGGGTCCGCCGGAAGGTCATGCCCCACCTGGAGGCGGAGCTGGGGCCCGGGGTCGCCGAGGCCCTCGCCCGCAGCGCCGACCAGGCCAGGGCTGACGCCGACCTGCTGGACGGCCTGGCGGCCCGGGAACTGGCCACCCAGCCGTCCGGTGAACTGGACGCCGCATGGCTGGCGAGACTGCCCGAAGCGCTGCGGAACCGGGTGCTGCGCGACTGGCTGCGGGCTCAGGGTGCCGATGATCTCGCCGCGGTTCACATCTCCGCGGTGAGTGCCCTGGCCACCGATTGGCACGGCCAGCGCTGGGTCGAGGTGCCAGGCCTCAAAGTCGAACGCCGCAAGGGAGTGCTGCGTCCGGTCGCTGGGTGAAACCGGAGTCCGGCGCCGGCGCGACGCCCGGTAGGGTTGGGGGCTGTGGACTCTGCACGCATCGCCGGGGATCTGTCCGAGGTCCTGTACACGAAGGCCGACATCGACGCACGGTTGGCTGAGCTCGCCGCCCAGATCGACCGTGACTACGCCGGACTGAACCCGCTGCTGGTGGGCGTGCTCAACGGCGCGGTGATGGTGATGGCTGACCTGTCCCGGGCGCTGACGATCGACTGCGAGATGGACTGGATGGCCATCTCCTCCTACGGGTCGGGCACCCAGTCCTCGGGGGTCGTGCGAATCCTGAAGGATCTGAACACCGACCTGGTCGGCCGTCACGTCCTGGTCGTCGAGGACATCATCGACACCGGCCTGACCTTGACCTACCTGATGCAGAACCTCGCCTCGCGCAATCCGGCGAGCCTGAAGATCATGGCGATGTTCCGCAAGCCGGACGCGATGAAGATCGACATCGAGGTGGCCTACGTCGGCTTCGACCTGCCGAACCAGTTCGTCGTCGGCTACGGGCTGGACTACGCCGGGAAGTACCGGAACCTCACCGACGTCGGCATCCTCGCCCCGCACGTCTACAGCTGACCGCCCGCCCCGGAGGTGCCGTCCCGGCGCGTCCGGGCTTGTCCGGCTTCGGTATCGTCCTAGATGCCCCAAGACCGCCACGTGAAGGTAGGCAATGAAGACCACCCGATTCCTGAGATCACCGCTCATTTGGATCATCCTCGGCTTCTTCGCCATCGCGCTGATCTTCGACATGGTGGGCAACGCCAACGGCTTCACCAACGAACCGACCTCGAAGGTGGTGGCGCTGATCAACGGCGACGCCCCCCTGAAGGAGGTCGTCCTCATCGATGGCGAGCAGACCGTCCGGGTGGAGACCAAGGACAACCCCCCGATCCGGATGCGGACCAGTTGGGTCGGCACTCAGAGCCAGCAGATCATCGACCGGTTGAACCAGCGGGTGGCCGCCGGCACGCTGGACGCTTGGCGTGGCGAGAACCCGCAGCCGAGCCTGTTGAGCACCTTCCTGTTCAGCGTGCTGCCGTTCCTGGTGATCGGCGTGCTGTTCTTCATGATGTTCAACAACGTGCAGGGCGGAGGGAACCGCGTCCTCGGCTTCGGCAAGAGCAAGGCCAAACTCGCCAGCAAGGACACGCCCAAGACCACGTTCGCCGACGTGGCCGGCTGTGCCGAAGCGATCGAGGAGTTGCAGGAAATCCGGGAGTTCCTCGCCGAACCGGCGAAGTTCCAGGCTGTGGGGGCGAAGATCCCCAAGGGGGTCCTTCTGTACGGGCCGCCCGGCACGGGCAAGACCCTGCTGGCCCGGGCGGTGGCCGGGGAGGCCGGCGTGCCGTTCTTCTCGATCTCCGGCTCCGACTTCGTGGAGATGTTCGTCGGCGTCGGCGCGTCCCGGGTGCGTGATCTCTTCGAGCAGGCCAAGGAGGCGGCTCCGGCGATCATCTTCATCGACGAGATCGACGCGGTCGGACGCCACCGCGGCGCCGGTCTGGGCGGCGGGCACGACGAGCGTGAGCAGACGCTCAACCAGCTCCTGGTGGAGATGGACGGCTTCGACGTGCACGGCGGTGTCGTGCTGATCGCGGCGACGAACCGTCCTGACGTGCTCGACCCGGCGCTGCTGCGTCCGGGCCGCTTCGACCGGCAGATCCCGGTTGAGGCGCCTGACATGAAGGGTCGACTGCAGATCCTTCGCGTGCACGCCGCGAACAAGCCGATCGCTCCCGACGCCGACCTGGAGAGCGTCGCCAAGCGCACTCCGGGGTTCACCGGCGCCGATCTGGCCAACGTGCTGAACGAAGCCGCGCTGCTCACTGCTCGGCAGAACCAGCACTTCATCGGCAAGCCCCAGCTCGACGAGGCGATCGACCGGGTGATCGCCGGTCCGCAGAAGCGCAGCCGCGTGATGAACGAACGCGAACTGCTGATCACCGCCTACCACGAGGGCGGTCACGCCCTGGTCGCCGCCGCGATGCCCGGCACCGACCCGGTGCAGAAGGTGACGATCCTGCCGCGGGGACGGGCGCTGGGCTACACGATGGTGATGCCGGACGTGGACAAGTACTCCCAGACCCGCGGCGACCTGCTGGACCAGCTGGCCTACATGCTCGGCGGGCGGGCGGCCGAGGAACTGGTGTTCCACGACCCGACCACCGGGGCCAGCAACGACATCGAGAAGGCGACCAAGCTGGCCCGCGCCATGGTCACCGAGTACGGCATGACCGAGCGCCTCGGCGCGGTCAAGCTGGGGACCGGGGAGCACGAACCCTTCCTCGGCCGCGATTACGGGCAGAGCCGGAACTATTCCGAGGCGATCGCTGCGCAAGTGGACGAGGAGGTGGCCGCGCTGATCTCGAACGCTCACCAGGAGGCCTTCGACGTCCTGGACGCCAACCGTGAGGTCCTCGACGAGCTGGTGCGCCAGTTGTTCGAGAAGGAGACTCTGGACAAGGAGCAGGTGGCCAGGGTCTTCGAGCCGCTGAAGCGCTGGCCCAAGCGTCCGGCCTGGACGGGGTCGCAGACCCGCGTGCCGTCGGAGATCCCGCCCATCGAGCCGCCGCCTCCTGCCCCCGAGCCCGAGCCGTTGCCGGTGGCCGCAGTCCTGCCCGCCCCGGGCGCTCCTGCCCCCGGCGTCGAGCCGCCCTACGGGTCGGGGTCCAACCCGCCCGGGTACCCGCCGCCGCCCTACTCTTCTCCGTCCGGAGAGCACCGGGAGCGCTGAGCGATGGCCATCGACCATGAACGGATCGCCGCGGCGGTTCGGGAGATCCTGCTCGGCATCGGTGAGGACCCCGACCGTGAGGGCCTGCGCGACACTCCCGGACGGGTCGCCCGAGCCTACGCCGAGATCTTCGAGGGCATGGACGCCGATCCGGCCGAGATCCTGGGCACCACGTTCGACCTGGGCCACGACGAGATGGTGCTCGTGCGTGACATCGAGGTGTGGAGCGTCTGCGAGCATCACCTGCTGCCTTTCACCGGCGTCGCCCATGTGGCCTACATCCCGTCCAGGGAGGGCAAGATCACTGGACTGTCCAAGCTCGCCCGACTGGTCGACGCCTACGCCAAGCGTCCGCAGGTGCAGGAGCGACTGACCAGCGACGTCGCCGACGCGCTGGTCGAGCACCTCAAGCCGCAGGGTGTGATCGTGGTCATCGAATGCGAACACCAGTGCATGACGATGCGCGGTGTCCGCAAGCCTGGCGCCAAGACCGTGACCAGCGCCGTCCGGGGCGTGATGAAACACCCGGCCACCCGGGCTGAGGCGATGGGCCTGATCATCGGCTGACGTCCCGGCATGGATGCGCCCCTCTTGGGACGGTGCCCTCGGCCAGCGCTGCGGCGGCTGGGTAGGCTGCTCCGCGTGCTGAACCTGCCGACCGGCCGAACCCTGGTGATGGGCATCCTCAACGTCACCCCGGACTCGTTCTCCGACGGCGGCGATTTCGCCGAGCCGGTGGACGCCGTCCAGCACGGGCTGGCCATGCTGGCCGAGGGCGCAGATGTCATCGATATCGGGGGCGAATCGACCCGCCCTGGCGCAGTGCGTCCCACCGGCGAGGAGGAACTGGGCCGCGTGCTGCCGGTGATCGGCGCCTTGGCGGCGGCGGGCGCGGTCGTCTCGATCGACACCATGCGCGCCGAGGTGGCCCGCGCCGCGGTGGCTGCGGGGGCAGGCATCGTCAACGACGTTTCCGGCGGACTCGCCGACGAAGGCATGTTGGAGGCGGTCGCTGCGCTTGGTGTGGGCTACATCGCCATGCACTGGCGCGGCCAGTCCGCGGCAATGGCGGACCTCGCCCACTACGGCGATGTGGTCGCCGACGTCCGCGCCGAGCTGGCACTTCGGGTGGCCGCCGCGACCCGCGCCGGGATCGGCCGCGATCGCCTCGTCATCGATCCGGGCCTTGGCTTCGCCAAGACGCCGGAGCACAACTGGGCCCTGCTGGCCCAGCTGGAAGCGTTGACCTCGCTCGGCCTGCCGGTGCTGATCGGCGCCTCACGGAAGCGCTTCCTGGGCGAGTTGCTGGCATCGGGGGACGGGCAGTCTCGCCCGCCGAAGCTGCGCGACGACGCGACTGTGGCGTTGACCGCGCTGCTGGCCCGGCGTGGCGTGTGGGGAGTCCGGACGCACACCGTCCGGGCGCACCGGGACGCGATCGCGGTCGCCGGACGGCTTGGTTGACCCCGATCCTGGTTCGGAGGGGTCGGGTAGGGTCGAACCTTCAGGAGGTGGAGAGATGGAGTCCAGAGACCAACTCCGGTTGACCGGAGTGGAGGTGCGTGCCCGTCACGGGGTGTACGCCAGCGAGAAGGTCAACGAGCAGTTGTTCGTCGTCGACGTGGTGTGCGACCTCGAGCGGCGCGATCCCTCCGATGACTTGGCGAGCACTGTCGACTACGCCGCGCTCGCCGAGCGGATCGCCTCGGTCGTCCGGACCGGCTCGGTGGACCTGATCGAGACCCTGGCCGAACGGGTGGCCTCGCTCTGTTTGGCACACCCCCTGATCACCACGGTCGTGGCGACCGTGCATAAACCGCAGGCTCCGATGCCCGTTCGGGTGGGGGACGTGGCCGTCACCGTGACGAGGAGCAAGGACCGATGAACAACCCCGCCATTGAATTCGACGTGGACACGCTCTCCGGAATGACCCCGCTTCGCAACGTGGCATTCTCGCTGGGTTCGAATGTCGGCGACCGGGTGGGCTATTTGCAGGCCGCGTTCGACGCCCTCCGGGCCACGCCCGGTTTGACGATCACGGGCGTCTCGTCGGTCTACGAAACCAGCCCGGTAGGTCCGATCGAGGAGCAGCCGCACTTCCTCAACATCATGGTGACGGGAGAATCGACCCTGGCGTCCATGGTCATGCTGGAACGGGCGCATGCCATCGAGGACGCTTTCGGTCGGGTTCGTACGGTGGCCGGCGGCCCGCGCACAATCGACGTGGACCTCATCGCGGTCGGGAGCCGGGTGATCAATACCGCAGTGCTCACTCTTCCGCACCCGCGGGCGCACGAACGGGCCTTCGTCCTGGTGCCCTGGTTCGAGGTGGAGCCCACCGCTGTCATCGTCGGACGGGGTGCCGTGGCCGACCTGCTGGCAGGGATGGATACCTCAGGGGTGCGTCGGCGCGCCGACCTCGCCATCGAGACTGCATGATCCCCGGCGAACCGCCCCCACGGGGGGGCGGGACGGTTCCGCCGACACAACTGCCCGCCCTGGCCCTCGCTGCGGTGGTGGGGGCGGCCAGTGGCTGGCTGATCTTCGCCGGCCTGGACGCCCTGGGCCAGCCGCTGCCGTCGGTCCCCCCGGCGGCTTCCCTTGCCATCGGGCTCATCTCCCTCGTGGTTGCCGGGCTGGCCGTCAACACCCACCGCACCATCCAGACCCGGCGCCAGCCGGTGGTGCCCAGGCGCGCGGTTTCACTGCTCGCCCTGGGTAAGACCGCGCTGCTGGCCGGAACCGGCTTGGCGGCCGGCTACGCCGCTGTGGCGGTCTACTTCTGGCCGCGCCTGGACGCCGTCCTCCCTCGGGAACGAGTGGCCGCCTCCGCGCTCGCCGCGGCCGCGTCGATCGGCCTTGCGGTGGCCGGATTCTTCCTCGAAAGGGCTTGTCGGGTGCCGCGACCGCCCGACGACGACGAGGACGCCCCCGACACGCGCGGCAATCCAGGGGAAGACCAGTAACGGCGCTTATGCTGCCCGCGTGAATGCTTCCGCAGCTAGCCGGCAGGCCGCAAGGTCGCCCCGGCGCATCGCTTCTTGGCTGACCATGGCGGTCACCGCCCCGATCGCGGTGTCGGTCCTCTTCCTCCCGTCCGGATCTGGCTACCTGGCGGTCGCGGTCGCGCTGCTGGGTGGCTCATTTGCCTGCTCGCTGGCTTGGCAGGAACTGCGGGCCAGCCAGGTCGCGGCCGCGAAGCAGTCCGTTGCGGATCTCCGGGCCCACGGCCAGTCCCTCCATGCCGAGCGCCAGCAGTACGCCAAGGTGCTGCGGGTGTTGGAGGAGCGGAACGGGGATCTCCGGACGAAGCTTGCCGAGTCGCGCGCCGAGACGGCGACGCTGATGCAGAAGGTTTCGTCGCTCCGCGGAGACATCGCTGCGCTGCGTCTGGATCTGATCCGTGCCCAGGCGTCGCAGGACGCTGAGGTGCTGGCCCTGCCACGCCGGGTTTCCGGAGCCTCGCCCCAACTCACCGGCGAAGAGATCTGGAACGAGGGCAATCTGCCGACCGTCGTGGATCTGCAAGCGCTGTCCGCGCCTTTCGTCGAGGACGTGATTCGTCAGCACGCCTGAGCCTCTTCCGACCGAAAACGCCGGCGACCCGTCAGCAGACGGCGTCGCCGGCTTTTCCATGTTGGGTAAACCTACGCATTGCCGCGGTCGGAATCCACGGGCCGGAGGCCCGCCCGACTAATCGGATTCGGCGGCAATGCTGCCACTTTCGGTCCGTGATTGTGGGGGACTGGAAACCGGTATAGGCTGCGCCGTGGATCAGGGGGACTAATGTTGATCCGACCGTAGGGGGGACCGTCCTCTGAAAGGAATGACATGGCACAGCGAGTTCAGATCGTCCTGACCGATGATCTCGACCAGACCCAGGCCTCCGAAACTGTCACGTTCTCCCTCGACGGGGCGAGCTACGAAATCGACCTGTCAGAAGCGAATGCCCGTTCGCTGCGCGAAGCCCTTGCTCCCTTCATCGCAGCTTCCCGCCGTACTGCCGGCGGAAAGCGTCGCCCCACTGCCCGGCGCAAGTCCGCCTCCGGGGCGACCGCCAACGAGATCCGCGCCTGGGCGATCGACCAGGGTATGAGCGTTTCCAGCCGTGGCCGAGTCTCTGCTGAGGTCCGCGAGGCCTACGAGAACTCCCACAGCTGAACCAGCCACCCCCCGGCTCAGCGGGCCGATTGAGCCGGGGGCGAACAGGGGAAGCCCGTGGCGTCGGCAGCCGTTGACTAAACTGAGGGTGCGTTCCTTCATCACTCGTCCGGATTGATGGAGGCGTCCCCAGCGGCTGCTGGATTAAGGAGTTCCCGCATGTTCGATCGGTTCACCGACCGTGCCCGGCGTGTCATCGTGCTCGCCCAGGACGAGGCACGCATGCTCAACCACAACTACATCGGCACCGAGCATCTGCTGCTCGGCCTGATCCATGAAGGTGAAGGCGTCGCAGCCAAGGCGTTGGAGTCGATGGGCATCTCGTTGGAGGCCGTCCGCGATCAGGTCGAGGAGATCATCGGGCAGGGTCAGCAGGCTCCAACGGGTCATATTCCCTTCACCCCCCGCGCGAAGAAGGTTCTCGAACTGTCGATGCGCGAGGCGTTGCAGATCAACCATCCCTACATCGGCACCGAGCACATCCTGCTGGGCCTGATCCGTGAAGGCGAAGGCGTCGCAGCGCAGGTGCTGATCAAACTGGGAGCCGACCTCAACCGGGTTCGAAATCAGGTGTTGCAGCTGCTCAGCGGCTTCCAGGGCAAAGAGGCGGCCACCTCCGGCGCCCCGGACGCAGGTCCGTCCCAGGCCTCCCAGACGATTCTGGACCAGTTCGGACGGAACCTGACCCAGGCTGCTCGCGAGAACAAGTTGGACCCCGTCATCGGGCGCGAGAAGGAGATCGAGCGTGTGATGACGGTGTTGAGCCGTCGGACCAAGAACAACCCGGTCCTCATCGGTGAGCCCGGCGTGGGAAAGACGGCCGTGGTCGAGGGCCTGTCGCAGGCCATCGTCCGGGGTGACGTCCCCGAGACCCTGCGGGACAAGCAGATCTACACCCTCGACCTCGGTGCGCTGGTGGCCGGCTCGCGCTACCGCGGCGATTTCGAAGAGCGCCTGAAGAAGGTGCTCAAGGAGATCAAGA
>CAZPCM010000035.1:11438-25160 GCA_964585085.1 uncultured Propionibacteriaceae bacterium | reverse complement strand
TCGGCGTCCCGCCGCTGGCCGGCTACTTCTCCAAGGACCACATCATCGAGGCCGCGTTCCACCACAACGTCTGGATCGGCCTGGCTGCCCTGATCGGTGCCGGCGTCACGGCGTTCTACATGACCCGGCTGATGCTGATGACCTTCCTCGGCGACAAGCGTTGGCTGCCGGGCGTCCACCCGCACGAATCCCCGCGCACGATGACCTGGCCGCTGATGATCCTGGCCGCGCTGAGCATCGTCGGTGGTGCGGCGATGAACGGCTGGATCCAGGAGTGGCTGGAGCCGGCGACCGGCGCCCACCCGCACGAGGTCGAGTGGTTGCCGACGATGGTCGGCTGGGCCACCATGGCCGTGGTCGCCGCAGGCGTGGCCCTGTCGTGGTACGTGTTCGGTCGCCAGCCGATCCCGGCCACCGCGCCGGCCACGAGCAACCCGGTCATCGTGGCCGGACGTAACGACCTGTTCGGCGACGCGATCAACAACACCCTCGTGGTGAAGCCGACGATGATGCTCGCCGATGGTGTGGTCGCCACCGACCAGCGGTTGGTCGACCGGCTGGTCGACGGGGTTGCGGCCATGTTCGCCGGCATGTCGGTCCAGGGGCGCAAGCTGCAGACCGGCCACGTCCGGTCGTACGCGCTCACCATGGTGGTCGGTGCCGTGCTGGTCGGTGTCGTGATGATCCTCGGTCAGTTGGGCTGAGGGAGGAGTTGAGATGACATTCCCTTGGCTGACCGTCCTGGGCCTGGTCCCGATCCTCGGCGCGGCGGTGCTCGCCCTGCCGGTCAAGCAGGTGGCCCGTCTGGTGGGCATGGGCTTCGCCCTTGCCACCGCCGTGGTCGGCTTCGCGGTCGCCGCCCTGTCGCTGTCCGGCACGACGCTGAGCGTCCACCAGCCCTGGATCCCCACGTTCGGTGCCTCCTGGGCTCTCGACGTTGACGGCATGGCCCTGGCCATGGTGCTGCTCACCGTGGTGCTGACTCCGGTGGTGCTGCTGGCCGAATGGGGCATCGCGGAGCGGGTGGGACGCTGGTCCTCCCAGGTCTTCTTCGCGCTCGTGCTGGCGCTGGAGGGCCTGACCCTGTTCGTGTTCATGGCCAGTGACGTGCTGCTGTTCTACCTGTTCTTCGAGGCCACCCTGATCCCGATGTACTTCCTCATCGGCGGGTTCGGCGGCGAACGGCGCAAGTACGCGGCAATCAAGTTCCTGTTGTTCAGCCTGGCCGGTGGTCTGGTGATGCTCGCCAGCGTGATCGGCCTCTACGCCTGGTCGGCCTCGGTCAACGGCCGACCGACCTACCTGCTCTCGGAACTGATGAAGCTCCCGGCGCCCGCGTCCGGCCTGGGCATGGTGCTGATGTGGGGCTTCCTGATCGCCTTCATCATCAAGGCGCCGATGGTGCCGGTCCACACCTGGCTTCCGGACGCGGCTGAACAGGGGACCCCTGGCAGTTCGGTGCTGCTGGTCGGCCTGCTGGACAAGATCGGCACGTTCGGGATGATCAAGTTCTGCCTCGGGCTCTTCCCGGCCGAGAGCCAGGTGGTGGCCCCGTTCATGATCGTGCTGGCCCTGGTCTCGATCATCTACGGCGCTGTCGCGGCCATCGGCAGCAGCCATCTCCTGCGCCTGGTGGCCTACACCTCGATCAGTCACTTCGGGTTCATGGTGCTGGGCATTTACACCTTCACCGTCGGCGGCCTGTCGGGATCGATCTTCTACATGGTCAACCACGGGTTCTCCACCGCGGCGCTCTTCCTGGTGATCGGGTTCCTGATCGCACGCAGGGGCAGCGCGGGCGTGGCGGACTTCGGCGGCGTCCAGAAGGTCGCCCCGGCGCTCACCGGGGCCTTCCTGCTGGCGGGCCTGTCGTCCCTGGCGCTGCCGGGCATGTCCAGTTTCGTCAGCGAGTTCATGGTGCTGGCGGGGGCCTGGTCGCGCAATCCGGCGATGGCCGCGGTGGCCACCCTCGGCACGGTCCTGGCTGCGGTGTACATCCTGCTGATGTTCCAGCGGACGATGACAGGTCCGGTGACCGAGCAGACCCGCACCCACATCACCACCGACCTCAGCGTTGCCGAGAAACTCGTCGTGGTGCCCTTGATCGGTCTGATCCTGCTGCTGGGCTTCGTGCCCCAGGTGGCTCTCGGCGTGGTCGAACCAACCGCGAAATCGGCGATGACCCACGCCGGGCTCGCCGATCCCGTGCCCGCTCTCGCTGAGGAAGGCAAGTGATGACTCCCATCCCGGCCCCCACCTTCGAGTGGATGGAATTGGCCCCGGTCCTGGTCATTCTCGGCGCGGCCTGCCTCGGGGTGCTCGCCGAGGCCGTCGTGCCGCGACGGTTCCGGTTCCTGTCCCAGATCGCGCTGGTGGAGGTGGCCGTGCTGGTCGCCTTCGTCTTCCTGGTCTTGAACTGGCGGGCGCAGCGGCTCGGCATCCTGGCCATGGGCGCGATCACCCTGGACGGGCCTGCCTACATGATGTGGGGAGCCCTCCTGGTCTTCGGCCTGCTCGGCATCCTGGTCTTCTCCGAGCGGAATCTGAACAACGGTGCGACGACGTTCGCCGCGTCGGCGGCGTCCGTCCCGGGCAGCCCGCTGGAGGCCGAGGCGAGCCTGGCACGGCTGGAGCACTCCGAGGTCTTCCCGCTGGCGCTGTTCTCCGTCGGCGGGATGATGGTCTTCCTCGCCGCGAACGACCTGCTGACCATGTTCGTCGCCCTCGAGGTGTTCTCCCTGCCGCTGTACCTGCTCAGCGGCATGGCCCGGCGCCGGCGCCTGCTCAGCCAGGAAGCCGCGCTGAAGTACTTCCTGCTCGGAGCGCTCTCCTCGGCGTTCTTCCTGTTCGGTGCGGCGCTCCTGTACGGCTACGCGGGCTCGTTCGACCTCAAAGCCATCGATGCCGCGGTCGCGTCTCCGATGTTCGGACGGGGCCTGCTGTTCACCGGCATGGCGTTGCTCGGGATCGGTCTGCTGTTCAAGGCCGGCATCGTCCCCTTCCACTCCTGGGTCCCCGACGTGTACATGGGTTCGCCGACGCCGGTCACCGGGTTCATGGCCATCTGCACCAAGCTAGCTGCGGTGATGGCCACCGCCCGGGTGTTCTTCGTGGCCCTGGGCGCAGAGCGGTGGAGTTGGCAGCCGCTGCTGGCGGTCCTGGCCGTGCTGACGATGGCCGTCGGCGCTGTGCTGGCGCTCACCCAGACCGACATCAAGCGGATGCTCGCCTATTCGGCGATCTCACACGCCGGCTTCCTGCTGACCGCGATCGTCGGCGCCACGGCTGCCGTCCCCGGCGACCAGATCAACAGCGTCGGGGCGATCATGTTCTACCTGATCGCCTACGGGTTCGGGACCATCGCCGCCTTCGCCATCGTCACGATGGTCCGAGACTCCGCCGGCGAGGCCAATTCTCTGGCCGCCTGGTCGGGGCTGGGCCGGAAGAACCCCTTGTTGGCCTCCATCTTCGCGTTCCTGCTCCTGAGCTTCTCCGGTATCCCGCTGACCAGCGGTTTCATCGGCAAGTGGGCGGTGTTCTCCGCGGCCTGGCGGGGCGGGTACGCCTGGCTGGTCGGCGCGGCGGTGCTGTTCAGCCTCGTGGCCGCGTACTTCTACCTGCGGGTGATCGTGGTCATGTTCTTCGGAGATCCGAGCGAGGGCGTGGTCGTCGGGCGGGCCAGCGGCATGACCTGGGTGCCGGTCATCGTCGGCGCCGCTGCCTCGGTCTACCTGGGACTCTTCCCCGGCTACCTGCTCGACCTGCTGTCCTCGGCCGGCACGTTCCTGCGGTGAGGTTGAGCTGAGCGGGATGTTCACTGACGTGACCAAACAGGGGGTGGCCATCCCGGACGTGGCGCCGGACTTCGCCCAGACCGTGTCTGACCGCCTGGACGAGATCGAAGTCCGGCTCGGCCATGCGGCCACCGCGCCCACCAGTTTCGTCACCGCGGCCGCTCAGCACATCATCAGCGCGGGCGGCAAGCGGTTCCGACCGCTGCTGGTGGTGTTGGCCAGCCAGCTGGGTCAGCCCGTGGCCGACGACGTGGTTCGGGCGGCGCTGGTCGTCGAACTCACCCACGTCGCCTCCCTGTACCACGACGACGTCATGGACGAGGCCGACCTCCGGCGGGGAGCGCCGAGCGCTAACCGGCGCTGGGACAACACCGTGGCCATCCTGGTGGGTGACTTCCTGTTCTCGCGTGCCTCGTCGATCGTCGCCACCTTGGGGACGGAGTACGTGGCCCTGCAGGCCGACACGTTCGCCCGACTGGTGCAGGGCCAGATCGCCGAGACGCTCGGACCCGAGCCTGGTGACGATCCGCTGGATCACTACCTCGCCGTGGTCGCCGACAAGACGGGTTCGCTGATCGCCACGTCGGCGGTCTTCGGCGGGATGGTCGCTGGTGCGTCCCCGGAGGTGCTCACCGCCCTCGCCTGCTATGGCGAGGAGATCGGCGTGGTGTTCCAACTGTCCGACGACATCATCGACATCGCCAGCGACACCTCCGGCAAGACGCCCGGCACCGACCTGAGGGAGGGGGTCCCGACCCTTCCCACCCTGCTGGCCCGGCGCTCGACCGATCCCGCAGATGCTCGGCTGCTGCAGCTGCTGGACTCGGACTTGAGCGCGGAGGCAGACTTGACCGAGGCGCTCACGCTGATGCGCGCCCATCGGTCGCTGGCGCAGGCCCGGGCCGAGATCGTGCGGCGGGCCGAAGTGGCGCGCGGGTTCCTGGGCCCGCTGCCGGAAGGGCCGGCCAAGGAGGCCCTTGGGGCCTTGTGCGACACGGTCATTTCGCGTTCGGCGTGACCGCGTTAGGGTAGTCGGACACGTACTCGGATCAAGGTCGATCCCCGAGGCCCGGAGGCTCCCATGGCTCGTCCGCATGTCGTCATCATCGGTTCCGGATTCGGTGGGCTGTTCGCCGCCCAGGCGCTCGCCGACGACGAGGTGGACATCACGCTGGTTTCCAAGACGGCGTCCCACCTCTTCCAGCCGTTGCTCTACCAGGTGGCGACCGGCATCCTGTCGATGGGCGAGATCGCGCCGGCCACCCGCGACATTCTCGCGGGGCAGGAGAACGTCACCGTCCTGCTCAGCGAAGTGACGCGGATCAACCTGGAGAGCCGATCGGTCACGGCGGAGAAGCTTGCCAAGATCACCGTGCTGAAGTACGACTACCTGATCGTCGCCGCCGGTGCCGGCCAGTCCTACTTCGGCAACGACCACTTCGCCACCTTCGCCCCCGGCATGAAGACGATCGACGACGCTCTGGAGTTGCGGGCCAGGATCTTCGGTTCGCTGGAGATGGCCGAGCTGACCCAGTCCGAGGACGAGCGGCGCTCGCTGATGACGTTCGTCGTGGTCGGAGCCGGCCCCACCGGGGTGGAGATGGCCGGCCAGATCGCGGAACTGACCAGGCACACGTTGGTCAAGAGCTTCCGGAAGTTCGACACTCGCGAGTGCCGGGTGCTGCTGCTCGACGCGGCACCGGCCGTCCTGGCGCCCTTCGGCCCGAATCTCTCCGCCGCCGCCAAGAAGGAGCTGGAGAAGCACGGAGTGGAAGTGAAACTCGGCTCCATGGTGACCAACGTGGATGCGACCGGCCTCGACATCAAGCACGGCGACGGCACCACCGAGCGGATCCAGGCCACGTGCAAGGTCTGGGCGGCCGGGGTCCAGGCCAGCCCGCTCGGCCGGACGCTGGCCGAGCAGACCGGTGCTGAGCTCGACCGGGCCGGACGGATCGCAGTGAACCCCGACCTGACCCTGCCCGGCCATCCGGAGGTGTTCGTCGTCGGCGACATGATCAACCTCGACAAACTGCCCGGGGTGGCGCAAGTGGCGATCCAGGGCGGTCGCTACGCGGCGAAGAAGATCGCCGGCGAGGTCACTGGAAGGCCGGTCACTGAGAAGTTCAAGTACTTCGACAAGGGCTCGATGGCGGTGATCAGCCGTTTCGGTGCCATCACGAAGATGGGCAAGATCGAACTCACCGGGTTCATCGCCTGGGCCGCGTGGTTGTTCGTCCACCTGCTCTACGTGGTGGGCTTCAAGCACCGGCTGACCACGCTGCTGCACTGGGCGATCGCGTTCATCGGCCGAGCCCGCTCCGAGCGGGTCACCACCGAGCAGCAGTTGGTCGGCCGCTTGGCCGTGAAGCAGCTGGGCGAGGAGTTCCAGCCGACCATCGGCGGCACCCTGGAACCGGGCAAGATCAAGCACTGATGCCTTCGGCCGACCTGACCGCACGCCAGATCGTCGCGGCGATCCGGTCCCGCGAGACGTCGGCGCTTGAGGTCACCGAGCTGGCGGTGCGCCGGGCTGAGGCCCTCGGTCCGGCCCTGGGCGCGTTCACCACGCTGACCCCGGAACTCGCACTGGCGCAGGCGCGGGCGTTGGACGGGCGCCTGAGGCGCGGTGAAGCATCCGACCTCCCCCTGCTGGGAGTGCCTTGCCCGATCAAGGACCTCAACCCGGTCGCCGGTGTCAGATTCGAAGCGGGCAGTGCCGCCATGCGGGGGACGGTCGCCGAGGTGGACGACGGCATCGTCGGGTGGCTGCGGGACGCCGGAACGGTGATGCTCGGCAAGACGAACACCCCCGAGTTCGGCCTGCCGTGCTACACCGAGCCCGACAACGCCCCGCCCGCCCGGACGCCGTGGGATCCCACCCGCTCGGCCGGCGGGTCCAGCGGTGGTGCCGCAGCCGCAGTCTCCTCGGGCATCGTGCCCCTTGCCCACGCCTCCGACGGCGGCGGGTCGATCCGGATTCCCGCCTCGGCCTGCGGGCTGGTGGGGCTCAAGGCCTCTCGCGGACGGATCAGCCCCGGTCCGCTGCGCGAACCCGGCCCGGGATTGGCCACCGACGGGGTCCTGAGCCGCACGGTGGGCGACACCGCGCTGGCCCTGGATGTCCTGGCCGGGGCGAGGCCGGGGGACACGTACCACGCTCCACCCATTCAGGGCACCTTCCTCCAAGCGTGCCGCCGGCCACCAGGGAGCCTTCGGGTGGGGCTGCTGACCACGCCGGTGATCGCCGCTGATGCGCCCGTCCACCCGGTGTGCACGGCCGCGGCCGAGGCGACCGGGCTGCTGCTGGAGCAACTCGGGCATCGGGTCGAGCCGGCGCCCGTGCCGTTCCCCCCCGAACGCTGGCAGGCGTTCCAGGCACTGTGGGCGGTGGGTGCGCTGAGCATTCCGCTGCATCCCGAACAGGAGCCGGCCCTGCGTCCGCTGACTCGCTGGCTTCGCGAGCAGGGGCTCCAGGTCAGCGGTCTGGCACACGCCCAGGCGCTGGCTGCCGTACAGCGCCTGACCCGCGAGGTCGCCGGCGCCTGGGACGCCTTCGACCTGATCCTCACTCCCACCCTGGCCCAGCCTCCGGCCCTGGTCGGACAGCTGCGTGACGATGACGATCCCGCCGCCGATTTCGCCGCCCAGACCCGCTTCACCCCCTGGACGAGCGTGTCCAACCTCACCGGGCGGCCGGCGATCTCGCTCCCGCTGCACACCGCGGTGATCGAGGGCGTGGAGCTGCCGATCGGCGTGATGCTGGGCGGCCGTTTCGGAGCGGACGCGCTGCTGCTCAGCGTGGCCGCGGAGCTGGAGTCGGCGGTGGGCGGCTTTCGCGGCCCCGCCGCAACGAACCGGCCCGTCAGCGCGTGATGACGGCATGAACGATCCGCGATCGCTCGGGCTGGATCGGCGCTCCCTGCTCCGGCTCGCCGGGTGGGGCTGCCTGACCCTGGCTCTCCCGCCGGTGTTCAGCTCCTGCGCTGCTCCGGCCCCCGGCGGCGATCTGGTGGCCTCCTCGGTCGGACGCCGTCCGGCGGCACCGCTGGCCGCGTCCACCCTGGCGCCGTTCGGCTACCGGCTGGCCGACGCCGCGGCCCCGACGGGCAACCTGATCATGTCCGGCTATTCGATCGCGGTGGTGCTGGCCATGATCGCCAACGGCGCTGCCGGACCCACCGCCGAGGAGTTCACCACGTTGCTGGGCTCGCCGGTGGCCGCCCTGAACGAGGAGTTCAACACCCTCAGCCAGGCGGTGGCCGCGCCCGGGGCGAAGGTCGCGGTCACCGTGGCCAACTCGCTGTGGTCCCAGCGCGGCTTCTCGTGGAGGCAGGCCTTTCTGGACACCCTGGCGGCGTACTACGGCGCAGGGGTGCGGCAGGTCGACTTCACCGACACCGCCGCCGCCGTGGCCGCGATCAACGCTTGGGCCAAGGACCAGACCCGGGGCATGATCCCCGAGGTGCTCACCCCGGACCAGGTCTCGCCGGACACCCGGATGGCATTGGCGAACGCTATTCACCTCAAAGGCTCCTGGGCTCGCCAGTTCGACCCGGCCTTGACCTCGCCCCAGCCGTTCACCCGAAGCGACGGCCGCACCGTCAGCGCCTCGATGATGACCCAGGACGGCACCCTGCCATGGCTGGAGGCCGACGACTGGGAGGCGACCGCCCTGCCGTTCGAGGGCGGCGACTGGGCCCTGGTGCTGGCCCTGCCTGACAAGGGCGCCGGCCAGTCCCTGGCGGCGCTCACCGCGAAGAGGGGGTTCGAAGAGGTCGTCACAGCGCCGGCGGCGTCCGTCCGGGTGCAGGTTCCACGGTGGACGGCCGCCGGTGACTTCGATCTCAAGGCCCCGCTGGAGGCGCTGGGCCTGCGCTTGGCCTTCAACCCGGACGCGGCCGACTTCACTGGCATGACGGACGCGGAGCGCCTGTTCCTCGGGTTCATCATCCACAAGGCGCGGATCCGCGTCGACGAGACCGGCGCCGAGGCCGCCGCGGTGACCGTCGGTGGGATGCAGGCCACCGGGATGCCCACCGAGCCGCACGTCCTGCGCCTGGATCGGACCTTCTGCTACGCCCTGGTCCACGTTCCCACGAAGGCGGTGCTGTTCCTGGGCCGCGTCGACGATCCGACGCGCGAAGGGTGAGGGCGGGTCAGTCGCGGCGGAACTTGTCCGGCAGCCCGTCCGCATCGACGTCGGTCGTCTCCGACTCCTCCACGCGCCGGTAGTGGCGGTTGCGTGCCCCGAGGAAGGCGGACGCGATCAGGGCCGCGAGCAACGAGGAGGCGAGGATCGCCACCTTGCCGATGTCGTCGGAGGGTGTGCCCTGGCCGAAGCTGAGTTCGCTGATCAGCAGCGAGACGGTGAAGCCGATGCCGCCAAGGGTGCCCAGGCCGATCACGTCGATCCAGGCGATGTCGGGGTCCAGATGGGCTTGGCGTAGGCGGGTCACCAGCCACGTCGCGCCCGCGATGCCGACCGGCTTGCCGATGACCAGGCCGGCCAGGACGCCCAGACCGATCGGGCTGGTCAGGGCCTGGACCAGGGCGTCGGCGCCACCGACCGCGACGCCGGCGGAGAAGAACGCGAAGATCGGGACGGCCACGCCGGCCGAGAGCGGCCGGATCCGGTGCTCCAGCGTCTCGGCCAGACCGTGCGCCTCGTCGTCACCCGGCGCCGGCCGGACCGGGACACCGAAGGCCAGCAGCACCCCGGCGATGGTGGCGTGGACGCCGGAGGTGTACACCAGGGCCCACGCCACGGCCCCCAGAGGGAGCAGCACCAGCCACGCTGCCCACCAGTGGTGGGTCAGGAAGTGCTGGAACCTCGAGGCCACGACGGCGAAGGCCGCGATCGGCAGCGCAGCGGCCAGCAGGTACCAGGGCTGGAGATCGCTGCTGTAGAAGAAGGCGATGATCATGATCGCGATCAGGTCGTCGACCACCGCCAGGGTGAGCAGGAAGGTGCGCAACGCCGCCGGCAGGTGCGACCCGATCACGGCGAGGACGGCGAGCGCGAAGGCGATATCGGTCGCGGCCGGAATGGCCCAGCCGGCCAGGGCCGCAGGATCGCCGCGCGAGGTGAGGACGAAGAGCAGGGCCGGCACAGCGACACCGCCGGCCGCCGCGGCGACCGGCACCAGGGCCGTCGACGGATCGCGCAGGTCACCGGCCACGAATTCGCGCTTGAGCTCCAGTCCGACCAGGAAGAAGAAGACGGCCAGCAGCCCATCGGCCGCCCAGTGGCCCAGGCTCATCTTCAGGTCCAGGCCCGCGATGGTTCCGCCCAGGTAGGCGTCCCGCCAGCCGAGGTAGGTCGTCGGAGCCAGATTGGCCGCCAGCAGGGCCAGCGCGGTGGCGGCCAGCAGCAGCATGCCTCCGATGGACTCCTGCCGCAGGATCTTCTGGACGCGGGTGAACTCGCGGTAGGTGCCCCGAGCCAGCGTGCGTAACGGGCTGGACATGTGGCGCGTCACCAGATCTTGACCCGCTGCGACTCCGGCAGCCAGGCGCCATCGGACCCGGTGACGTCGAAGGCGGCGTAGAAGGCCGGGATGTTCCGTACCACCTGATTGCAGCGGAATTCTTCCGGCGCGTGTGGGTCGGTCGCCACCTGCTGCTTCAGCGCCTCGTTGCGGCGCTTGCAACGCCAGGCTCGGCCCCAGCTGAGGAAGAACAGCTGGTCGGCGCTCACGCCGTCCACCAGTCGAGGCTCGCCGGGATCCGCCAGTTTCCACGCGTCATAGGCGATCGTCAGTCCCCCGAGGTCGCCGATGTTCTCCCCGATCGTCAGCTCCCCGTTGACCTTCACCCCCGGCAACTGGGCGGGCTCCAGCACCGCGTACTGGTCCTTCAGCGACCGGGTGCGGTCCTCGAACGCGGCGCGGTCCTCGGCCGTCCACCAGTCGCGCAACCGTCCGTCCCCATCGCAGGTGGAACCCTGGTCGTCGAAGCCGTGGCCGATCTCATGGCCGATCACGGCACCGATTGCGCCGAAGTTGACCGCGTCGTCGGCGTCGGCGTCGAAGAACGGCGGCTGCAGGATGGCGGCCGGAAAGACGATCTCATTGCGCAGCGGGTGGTAATAGGCGTTCACCGTCTGCGGTGTCATCAGCCATTCCTGTCGCCGAATCGGCCCGCCGAGCTTGCTCCACTCGTCGTCGTGGGCGAATTCGGTGGAGCGGATGACGTTGCCGACCAGGTCGGCCTTGTCGATGGCGAGCGCGGAGTAGTCCTTCCAGATCTCGGGGAAGCCGATCTTGGGGGTGAACTTGGACAGCTTGTTCAACGCCTCGGCCTTGGTGGCATCGGTCATCCACTCCAGGGCGCTGATCGAGTGGTGGTAGGCCTCGATCAGGTGGGCGACCAGCGCGTCCATCCGCTCCTTGGCGTGGGCCGAGAAGTGGCGTGCGACGTAGAGCTTGCCGACCGCCTCGCCCAGGCACCGTTCGACCAGGTCGACGCCGCGCTTCCAGCGCTCCCGGATCACCGGGGTGCCCTGCAGGGTCGTGCCGTAGAAGTCGAACCGGGCCGCGACCAGCGGATCGGGCAGGTAGGGGGACAGGTTCGACACCAGCGCCCAGCGGGCCCAGACCTTCCACTCCTCGAGTCGGGCCGGGATCAGCAACTCCGCCAGACCGGTGAAGAAGGACGGCTGGGCGACGATGATCGTGTCCAGGTCGGGAACCCCCGCGGCCCGCAGCAGGGCGCTGCACGCCACCCCGGTGGCGTCGAGTTGCTCCGGCGTCATCGGGTTGTACATGGCCCGCAGGTCGCGGGTGCGGACCTTGTCCCAATGCCGGGCGGCTACTTGGGTCTCCAGCGCGAGGATCACGCCGCCGCCGCTGGCCGTGAGGCGGGCCAGGCTGAGCGTCCGGTCGACGTGGTCCCGGTACGCGGCCAGGATCGAGGAGTGCTGGTCCAGCCGGTAGTACTCCTCATCGGGCAGGCCGATCCCCGACTGGCCGACGAACAGGGCGTAGCGGGACGGGTCGCCGGGATCGGCCTCCACCTCGGCGCCGATGGGCGAGCCGGTGCCCCGGCGCAGGCTTCGTCCGAAGTAGGCCACCAGGTCCTCGACGGTGGTGATGGCGTCGATCTCGGCCAGGTACGGCGCCAACGGCTCCAGGCCGAGCGCTTCCACCCGTTCGGTGTCGGAGAAGCTGGCGAACAGGTGCTCCACCAAGGCCGCCTCGGTGCCCGGTTCGGAGCCCGCCAGGGTGGTGACGATGTCACGGACGGCGATCTCGGAGGCGTCCCTGAGATCGGTGAACGAACCGGTGACCGGCTTGTCGTCGGGGATCTCCGCGGTCGCCAGCCAGCGTCCGTTGACGTGCCGGAACAGGTCGTCCTGGGGACGGACGGTCGGGTCGACATCGAAATCGGTCATGCGAGCCACCCTATCCGCCGGCACCACCAGTTCCCGGTGAGCCCTCCCGGTGCCCTCCCGGTCGGGCTACACCGTCCAGGTGTCGGTGCCGGCGATCAGCTGCTGGAGGGCTGCGATCCGCTCGTCGGGATCGGCGGCCATCGACACCTGAGCCCGGGACAGGTCGTCATAGGTGGGACGGGGCACATCCCGGAAGATTCCGATCGGGGCGTTGTGGATGACGCCGGTGTCGGTGAGCCGCGACAGCTCGAACGCCAGCCCGGGGTCGGGCCGGTGCGCGTCGTGGACGACGACAGCGTCCAGCCCCACCTCCGCCACTGGAGCCGTTCGGAGCACGCCGTCGGGACCACGGACCACACCGAGGGAGAGCTCCGGCCCGAAGAGCACCGGTTCTCCGTGCCGCAGCGGGATCAGACCGCCCGCCGCGCCCTTGAGGTCGTCGAACGCGCCGTCGTTGAAGATCGGGCAGTTCTGGTAGATCTCCACCAGGGACGCGCCCCGGTGGTTGATCGCCGCGGTCAGTACCTCCGACAGGTGCGCACGGTGCGAGTCGACCGTCCGGGCCACGAAGGACGCCTCCGCGCCGAGAGCCAGCGAGATGGGGTTGAACGGGGCGTCGACCGAGCCGAGCGGGGTCGACTTGGTCACCTTGCCCAACTCCGAGGTGGGGGAGTACTGGCCCTTGGTCAGGCCGTAGATCCGGTTGTTGAACAGCATGATGGTGATGTTCACGTTCCGCCGCAGGGCGTGGATGAGGTGGTTCCCGCCGATGCTCAGCGAATCGCCATCGCCGGTCACCACCCACACCGCCAGATCGGGACGCGCCATGGCGACCCCGGTGGCGATCGCCGGGGCGCGGCCGTGGATGGAGTGCATCCCGTAGGAGTCGACGTAGTAGGGGAACCGCGACGAGCAGCCGATCCCCGAGATGATGACGGTGTTCTCCCTCCGGATTCCCAACTGGGGCATGAGCCCCTGGAACGTGGCCAGAACGGCGTAGTCACCGCAGCCCGGGCACCAGCGGACCTCCTGGTCGGAGGTGAAGTCCTTGCGCGTCAGCGGGGTGATCGACAGCGGCACCCCGCTGAGCCCGCGCAGCGCGGGTTCGGTCGTGCTCATCGGGGGCTCTCCTCGTCGATGATGTGCTTGAGGTCGGCGGCCAGTTCCGACAGCGAGATCGGCAGGCCGCGTACCCGGGTGTACGGCTCGGCGTCCACCAGGAACCGGGCGCGGAGCATCATGGCGAGCTGGCCGAGGTTCATCTCCGGCACGATCACCCTGTCGTAGCCACGGAGGACCTCGCCGAGGTTGGCCGGGAACGGGTTGAGGTGCCGCAGGTGCAGGGTGGCGACCTTGCGTCCGGACTTGCGGACGCGGCGGGCCGCGGCCGAGATCGGCCCCCAGGTGGAGCCCCACCCGACCACCAGGACCCGCGCCGACCCGGACGGGTCGTCGGCCTCCAGGGGCGGGATCGTCGCCGCGACTCCGTCCACCTTGGCCTGGCGCAGCTTGACCATGAACTCGTGGTTGGCC
>CAZPCM010000035.1:0-11428 GCA_964585085.1 uncultured Propionibacteriaceae bacterium | reverse complement strand
CCTGGGATCGCCCAGGCGCGGGCGAGCTTGTCGTCGCGCAGGTACGGCCAGAACCCGCCGTCGGGGCGGTTGGGCTCGGTGGCGAACGCAGGATCGATCGCCGGCAGTGACGCCAGGTCGGGGATGGCCCACGGCTCAGCGCCGTTGGACAGGTAGCCGTCCGACAACAGGATCACCGGGGTGCGGTAGGTGACCGCGATCCGGGTCGCCTCGTAGGCGGCGTAGAAGCAGTCTCCCGGGGACTGGGCTGCGATCACCGGGACGGGCGCCTCGCCGTGCCGTCCGAACACCGCCTGGGTGAGGTCGGCCTGCTCGGTCTTGGTCGGCATGCCCGTCGACGGCCCGGCCCGCTGGATGTCACAGATCACCAGCGGCAGCTCCAGCATGACCGCCAGCCCGATCATCTCGGCCTTCAGCGCCATCCCCGGGCCCGAGGTCGCAGTGACTCCGAGATGGCCGGCGAAGCTCGCGCCCAGCGCAGCCCCGACCGCGGCGATCTCGTCCTCGGCCTGGAAGGTGGTCACGCCGTGGTCCTTGTTCTCGGACAGGTGGTGCAGCACGTCGGAGGCAGGGGTGATCGGATAGGCGCCCATGAACAGCGGCAGCCCGGCCCGGGCCGCCCCGGCGATCAGGCCGTAGGCCAGGGCACGGTTGCCCGAGATCTGCCGGTAGGTTCCGTGGGCCACCGGTGCAGGGGCCACCCGGTAGCGCGTGGCGAAGACCTCGGCTGTCTCGCCGAAGGCGTGGCCGGCCTTGAGCGCGGCGATGTTGGCATCGCGCACGTCTGGCCGCTTGGCGAACTTGCGCTCCAGGAAGGACACGGTGCCCTCGACCGGACGGTCGTACAGCCAGTCCAGCAGGCCAAGGGCGTACATGTTCTTGGTGCGGACGGCGTCCTTGCGTCCCAGGCCCAACTCGGCCACGGCGGCCACCGCCAGGCCGGACAGATCCAGCGCGTGCACCTGGTACGCGGCCAGGCTGCCATCGGTGAGCGGATTGCTCGCGTACCCCACCTTCGCGAGGTTGCGCGCAGTGAAGTCGGCCGTGTCGGCGATGATCACCGCCCCCTTGGGCAGGTCGCCGAGGTTGGCCTTCAACGCGGCGGGGTTCATCGCCACAAGCACATCGGGACGGTCGCCCGGCGTCCGGATGTCGAAGTCCGCGAAGTGGAGCTGGAAGCTGGAGACACCGGCCACCGTGCCCTGGGGGGCCCGGATCTCGGCGGGGAAGTTTGGCAGGGTGGAGAAGTCGTTCCCCGCCGCAGCCGTGTCGCTGGTGAAGCGGTCGCCGGTCAGCTGCATCCCGTCGCCGGAATCGCCGGCGAAGCGGATCACCACATGATCGACAGTCGTGTATTCGCTCATGCGCAGGGAGTCACTTTCTGCTGTCGGGACGCGCCCGTCGCGCCAGTGTAACCGGGGTGGACAGAGGGCGTCGGGTGGTCCTTGTCGCGCCAGGCGCCCAGGGAGGCGGCCAGTCGTATCGCGATGGCGCGGGCCCGGATCGGGTCGGCGCTGGCGTTGACCGCGATGGTCACCGGGCCGGAATCGGACTCGACCACGCGTCGCGCCGGGACGTGCACGCTGGCCCGCGCGGCGTCGGTGGCGTCAACGGACCAGATCCGGGCATCGGCAGCGTCCGCGCTGACCTGGGCGTCGACCGCGGGCACGCCGGTCGCGGTGTGCGCGAGCCAGGCGCCGGCAAGGTCCCCGGTGCGGTAGCCGCGGGCGATCCAGGCCACCCGTCCTTCGGCCACGAGGTCGGACAGGCCCCGTGCCAGGGCGGGGGAGACCACCACAAGGTCGGCCCCGGCGTCGGCGAAGGCGAGGGCGCGGCGCAGCGCCACCCGTCCGCCGCCGACCAGCACCACGCGACGTCCGGTCAGATCGAGGCTCAGCGGGAAGTGCGACATCAGATCGACCAGTTCGCGGCATCGTCGAAGGTGTCGCCGAACGCCTCGTGGCCGCGGATCATGCCTGCCGCGACCGTGCCGGCCGACTGCGGGTCGATCAGCAGGAACGCGCCGCCGTGACGGGAGACCCGGTAGTCCTCGGCCATGATCGGGGCGGCGAGCCGCAACCTGATCCGTCCGATGTCGTTGAGGCCGAGGGTGTCGGCGGCCACCGGGGCCATCGCGTCGAGGTCGAGGCGTCCGTGGATCTCGCGGACCAGGCCCTGGACGGTCCGGGTTCCGTGTTTGAGCAGCACGCGGGCCCCGATCCGCAGCGGACGCTCGGCCAGCCAGCAGACCATCGCGTCGATGTCCTGGACGGGAGTCGGCGCGTCCTCGACCGAAGAGATCAGCTCCCCGCGGGTGACGTCGACGTCGTCGGCGAGCCGGATCGCGATGGACTGTCCTGCCCGGGCCTCGGACAGTTCGCCGTCGGCGGTGTCCAGGCCAGCGATCCGGGTCCGGACGCCCTCCGGCAGGACGACGACATCATCGCCGACCCGGACCACTCCGGCGGAGACGAGCCCGGCGTAGCCCCGGTACTCCACGTGGCGCGGATCCCGGGCCGCCGCCTGCGGCCGGATCGCCAGCTGGACGGGGAACCGAAACCCCTCCGCGGCCGGGTCGCCGGCGGCCGGCAGTTCCTCCAGCAGTTCCAGCAGGCTCGGGCCGGCGTACCAGGGCGTGTGCGGCGAGCGTTCGACGATGTTGTCGCCGAGCAGCGCCGATGTCGGCAGGGTGATCACCGAGGGCAGGCCGAGTTCTGACCCCAGGGCCTGGATCTGCTCCCGGACGCGGTCGTACCCTGCCTGGGCATAGTCGATGAGATCGACCTTGTTCACCGCGACGATCACCGACGGCACCCGCAGCAGGGCGGCCACTGCCAAATGGCGGCGCGTCTGTTCCAGGACCCCCTTGCGCACATCGACGAGCAGGACCAGCGCGTCGGCGGTGGAGGACCCGGTGACGGTGTTCCTGGTGTACTGCACGTGGCCAGGGCAGTCGGCCAGGACGAACGTCCGCCGGGCGGTGGCGAAGTAGCGGTAGGCGACGTCGATCGTGATGCCCTGCTCCCGCTCGGCACGGAGTCCGTCGGTGAGCAGGGCAAGGTCGACATGCCCGAGACCCTTGGCGCGGCTGACCCGCTCCACCGCGTCGAGTTGGTCGGCCAAGACCGACTTCGAGTCGTGCAGCAACCGGCCGACCAGGGTCGACTTGCCGTCGTCCACCGATCCGGCGGTGGCCAGCCTGAGCAGCGTGCCCATCAGAAGTACCCTTCCTTCTTGCGGTCCTCCATGGCGGCCTCGGTCAGCCGGTCGTCGGCGCGGGTGGCGCCGCGCTCGGTGATCCGGGTGGCGGCCACCTCGGCCAGCACGTCGGCCACGGTCGCCGCGTCCGACTCCACCGCACCGGTGCACGACATGTCGCCCACCGTGCGGTAACGAACTCGCCTGGTCACCGGCTGCTCGCCCTTACGTGGCGTGCTGTACGGACCCACCGCCAGCCACATCCCCTCACGATGGAAGACCTCCCGGTCATGGGCGAAGTACAGGCTGGGCAGTTCGATCCGTTCGCGCTCGATGTAGCGCCACACGTCCAGTTCGGTCCAGTTGCTCAACGGGAAGACCCGCACGTGCTCTCCGGGCCGGTGCCTGGGGTTGTACAGGTTCCACAACTCCGGACGCTGGTTGCGCGGGTCCCATTGCCCGAACTCGTCGCGGAGACTGACCACGCGTTCCTTGGCGCGCGCCTTCTCCTCGTCGCGCCTTCCGCCGCCGAACACGGCGTCGAACCGGTGCTCGGCGATGGCGTCCAGCAGCGGCTGGGTCTGCAGCGGGTTGCGGGTGCCGTCCGCGCGTTCGAGCAGGCGACCGTCGTCGAGGTAGTCCTGGACCCGGGCCACCTCCAGCCGCAGGCCGAGGCGCTCGACCACCGCATCCCGGTAGGCCAGCACCTCCTCGAAGTTGTGGCCGGTGTCGACGTGCAGCAGCGGGAAGGGCACCGGTCCGGGCCAGAAGGCCTTCGCGGCCAGATGGAGCAGGACGACCGAGTCCTTGCCGCCGCTGAACAGCAGCACGGGGCGCTCCAGTTCGGCGACCGCTTCGCGGATGATGTGGATCGCCTCGGACTCCAACTCCTCGGAGTGGCTCAATGGTCGGCTCATAGGTGCAGCCCGCATTCGGTTTTGGCCAGGCCGGCCCAACGGCCGGCCCGGGGGTCTTCTCCTGGCGCCACGCGGCGCGTGCAGGGTTCGCAGCCGATCGAGGGGTAGCCGTCGGTCAGCAGCAGATTGATCGGCACCTGATGGGCGCCGGCGTAGTCGAGCAGGTCGTCGAACGTCCAGGCGGCCAGTGGATTGATCTTCACCATCTGGTGCGTGGGATCCCACTCGACCAGCTGGGCGTTGGCGCGCAGGGCATTGTCCTCACGCCGGATCCCGGTCACCCACGCCTCGTAGCCGGCCAGTTCGGCGTTGATCGGGTCCACCTTGCGCAACTGGCAGCACAGCGTCGGATTCCGCTCGTAGAGCCGGGCGCCATGCTCGGCGTCCTGTTCGGCGACGGTCTGCAACGGCAGCACGTCGATGATCGTCGCGTCGATCACCGAGGCCAGGGCGTCCCGGGTGCCGAGGGTCTCGGCGAAGTGGTAGCCGGTCTGCAGGAACAGCACGTCGACCCCTGGCAGCACCCGCGCCACCAGGTGCGGCAGTACGGTGTCCCCGGCCATCGAGCAGGCCACCGCCAGCGATCGTCCGAACGTCCGGCCCGCCCAGGCCACCACCTCCTCGGCGCTGGCGTCGGCGAACCGGGCGGACGCGTCGGCGGCCAGCTTCCTCAACTCGTCCCCGGTCCGGACCCGTCCGGGTCCGTGCGTAGCGAGAACGCTCATCGAAGTGCCTCCTCGTCGGCCCGGTGGGCCCAGGCCACGAAGGACTCGCCGGGCTCACGTCCGGCGACGAACGAGCGGGTGACTCTCTCCACGTACTCCGGCAGGTCGGACGCGGTGACCTTCAGCCCGCGCAGCGTGCGGCCCAGGCCGGGGTCGTCACCGTCGGAGGACGCCAGCCCACCGCCCAGATGCACCTGGAAGGCGAACTCGTCGCCACCGTCGGGGCTGCGCATCAACTGGCCCTTCAGCCCGATGTCGGCGGTCTGGATGCGGGCGCAGGAGTTGGGGCAGCCGTTGACGTGCAGGCTGATGGGCGACTCCAGGGTGACGTCGGCCAGCCTGCGTTCGAGTTCGGCGATGGTGGCCGTGGCGGTGTCCTTGGTGTCGACGAAGGCCAGCTTGCAGTACTCGATCCCGGTGCAGGCCATCGTCGAGCGGCGGAACGGGCTGGGGTCGGCGGTCAGTCCCAGGGGTTCCAGCGCGGCGACGAGGGCGTCGACCCGGTCCGGTTCGACGTCGAGCACCAGCAACTTCTGGTGAGGGGTGAAGCGCACCCGCCGGGAGCCGGAGGCTTCGGCCGCGTCGGCCAGCGACGCCAGGATGGCGCCGCTGACTCGGCCGACGGTGGGGGCGAACCCGACGTAGCACCGTCCGTCCTTCTGCCGATGGACGCCGACGTGGTCGCCGGGTGCGGACGGGACTGCCGGTGCCGGTCCATCGGCGAGTCGGTAGCCGAGGTACTCGGACTCGAGGACCTCGCGGAACCTGGCCGGCCCCCAGTCAGCCACCAGGAACTTCAGCCGCGCCTTGGCGCGCAGGCGTCGGTAGCCGTAGTCGCGGAAGATCCGGACAACGCCGTACCAGACGTCGGCGGCCTGGTCCGGTCGCACGAAGGCCCCCAGGCGCTCAGCCAGCCGCGGGGAGACCGACAAGCCGCCGCCCACCCACAGGTCGTACCCCGCGCCCAGGTCCGGGTGGACCACGCCGACCAGGGAGATGTCGTTGATCTCATGGACGACGTCCAGGCTGGGATGTCCGGTGATCGCCGTCTTGAACTTGCGGGGAAGGTTGGACAGTTCCGGGTCGCCGATGAACCGATCCACGATCTCGTGGATGGTCGGAGTGGGATCGAGGATCTCGTCGGCCGCGATGCCGGCCACCGGCGATCCGAGGATCACTCGCGGCGTGTCCCCGCAGGCCTCGGTGGTCTGCAGACCGGCTGCTTCCAGGCGTCGCCAGATCTCGGGAACGGCCTCGATCTCGATCCAGTGGTACTGGATGTTCTGCCGGTCGGAGATGTCGGCGGTGTTGCGCGCGAAGTCCCGCGAGATCGCCGCCAGCGTGCGCACCTGATCGGTGGTGACCGCGCCGCCGTCGAGACGGACCCGCATCATGAAGTAGCGGTCGGACAGCTCATCGGGTCCCAGCACCGCGGTGCGGCCGCCGTCGATGCCCTGCTTCCGCTGGGTGTAGAGCCCCCACCATCGCATCCGGCCGTGGAGATCGTCGGCAGGGATGGAGTCGAACCCCTGCACGGCGTAGACGGTCTCGATCCGGCTCCGCACGTTGAGCCCGTCGTCGGCCGCCTTGAACTCCTCATTGTGGTTGAGCGGGGCGTGACCGTCGATCGCCCATTGGCCGTTGGTTCGGCCGGGCTGCGCACTGGTGGTCATGGTTCCTCACGGGGTTTGGGGCGGTGCCGCCGGGCCGCTGTGGAACCACAAAGCCGGGCTGCACGAGCCCGGCTGAAGGTTGCAGGATGCGGGCGCGTCAGGACGCGCAACACATCTCGACGCGCACGACAGCGACCAGGCGGTCAGCCCGGACGGTGTGGTGGCGATCGGTCATGCCTTGACGGTAGCAGGGGAAAGATGACCTTTCAAGCATCAACCGTCCACATTCCGGACGTTCGCATCTCACCGGCGAACGAATTGGGCCCCGCCGGGGCGGCGCCCACCGGCTCTGGACGCTCAGGGAGCGGACGACCCGGCCGACGGCACTAGGCTGATCGGGTGACGGTGGGGCAGAGGCGACAGCTTGCCGACTACGCTGCCGACGTCGCCGAGGCTTGGCGGCTCGCTCCGGTCAAGCGGGGTTTCGCCGGCAGCTGCCTGCTCTTCGCCGGCTCGCTCACTCCGGCCTACCTGCCGCAGAACAGCCCGTGGTGGGACCCGATCCGCGCCCTGGGCCTGGACAACTGGCCGGCCAAGGCGTTCGGGACGGCGCTGGTGGTGGCGGCCGTCGCGCTTCTGGTCGACGCCTGGTTCAAGCTGCGGCCGAACCTCTACATCGACGTCAAGCACTGGGCGATCGGGCTCCTGTGGAGCCTTCCCCTCTTCTTCGCCCCACCCATCTTCAGCCATGACGCCTATTCGTACGCCGCGCAGGGCTGGTTGCTGCACAACGGGCTCAACCCCTACGAGACCGCCGTGAGCGTCCTGCCCGGGGCCTTCGCCGACCAGGTGGCGTGGTTGTGGCGCTATACCCCGGCGCCCTACGGTCCGCTCAGCCTCCAGATCTCGCATGCCCTGGTCCTGGCCATGGGACTCAATCCGTACTACTCGGCCCTGGCCATGCGCATCCCCGCCCTGATCGGGGTGGCGATGATCATCTATTTCCTGCCGAGGTTGGCCCATCGGGTCAACGCGGACCCGCAGATGACGGCCTGGTTCTCCACCATCAACCCGTTGCTGATCATCGATTTCGTGGGCGGCGCGCACAACGACGCGCTGATGATGGGCTTGATCCTGCTCGCCCTCTGGCTCGCCTTCGAAGACCGGTTCTGGCTGGCGGCGATCGTGGTGGGCGTCGCCGCGGCCGTCAAGCAGCCCGCGTTCCTGGCCGCCTATCCGGTCGCCCTCATCGGCCATCCGTGGCGCACGTTCGCCGCCCGGGACACCCTGGCGGCGCTGGGCCGTCTCGCGCTGAGTTCGTTGGTAGCCATCGCCACCTTCGCCGCGATCTCGGTCGCGACCGGGCTGAACTTCGGCTGGATCAACGCCGTCAACGTTCCCGGCATGGTGGTGACCCTCGCGCCCTTCACCCTTGTCGGAGCCGGGTTGAAGCTCCTGTTCGACACGTTCGGCCCGGCCGGCTGGGGTGACATCGCCCTGGGCGTTGTGCGCGGCATCGGCTTGGCGCTCTCGGTGGTCACCGTGGCCTGGCTGGCACTGACGGTCGGACGTCGCCGTCCGGTCACCTTCCTGGGGTGGTCCTATCTGGCGGTGGCCTTCGGCGGCCCGGCGCTGCACAGCTGGTACCTGTTGTGGGGCGGGCTGCTCCTGCCCCTGACCCATCCCACCGAGCGGATCGTGCGGACCGCGGTGATCGTGACCACCGTCCTGCTGGCCTACGGCGCCGGCAACCTCGCCTGGCGCAACGATGCGGTCGCCCTCGGCTTCGCGGCCGTGGCGCTGATGATGACCCTGCTCTACCGCCACGTCCAGGACCGCAAGGAGCAGTTGGCGGCGACCGGAAGGAGTGCCGGATGACCGAACCGGAGGTGATCGTCGAGGTCGTGGGAGGGGTCGGACGGCTGCGGCTGAACCGGCCGCGGGCGATCAATGCGCTGACCCTCGGCATGATCCGAACCATCGCCGGGGCCTTGGACGACTTCGCCGCCGATGAGACCGTCGCCGTGGTGGAGCTGACCGGCGAGGGCGATCGGGGCCTGTGTGCCGGGGCTGATGTCCGGGCGATGCGCGAGCTGGTGTTGGCCGGTGGGGATCCGATGCCGTTCTTCAGCGAGGAGTACGCCGTCAACCGGCGCATCCTCACCTACCCCAAGCCGTACCGGGCGCTGATGACCGGGGTGACCATGGGAGGAGGCCTGGGCCTGTCCGCCCACGGTTCGGATCGCGTCGTGACTGCCTCCAGCCGGCTGGCGATGCCGGAGACGCTGATCGGACTCTTCCCCGATGTCCTGATGAGCTGGCACCTGGCCTGGATGCCCGCCGAGGTCGGCACCCACCTGGCCCTCACCGGTGCCGCGATCAACGCCGCGGACGCGCTGTGGCTGCGCCTCGCCGACCGCGCCGAAGGCCCCCTGCCCGAGCCTGAGCTGGCCCGCGACCACGACTGGATCGCCGAATGTTACGCCGGCGACGACGCCGTCGGAATCGTCGGACGGCTCGCCGAGCATCCTCATCCCCGCGCCCGCGAAACCGCCGCGGACCTGCGGACGAGGTGTCCGCTCTCGGTGTGCGTGAGCCTGGAAGCGGTACGCCGGGCAAGGACGATGTCCTCCCTGACCCCGCTGGTCGCTCAGGAGCTCGCGCTGGCGAAGGCGCTGGTCACCGGCCCGGACTTCGCCGAGGGCGTTCGCGCCCAGCTGGTCGACCGTGACCGGCGGCCGCGATGGACCCACGCCTCGATCGAGGAAGTCACCCGGTCGGAGGTGCTGGCCTGCTTCGGGGAGTGATCGGCCCCGGCTCAGACGTCGTAGTCGACCACGACCGGAGCGTGGTCGGACAGCCGTGACTCGTAGTCCGGGTCGCGATCGGTGCCGCCGTCGACCGCGGCCCCGGCCAGCCCGGGTGTGGCCAGCTGGTAGTCGATGCGCCAGCCGGTGTCGTTGCCGAACGACTGGCCGCGCCAACTCCACCATGAGTACGGACCGTCGACGTGGGGATGAAGGCGCCGGACCACGTCCACGAGGGTGCGCGGGGACAGCAGCGAGGAGAACCAGTCGCGTTCCTCGGGCAGGAAGCCCTCGTGGCGCTGATTGGCCCGCCAGTTCCTGAGGTCCTGCCTGGTGTGGGCGATGTTGAAATCACCCATCACCAGGAACTCCCGTCCACCGGCGAGCGCCGTCAGGCGAGCCCGCGTCAGGTAGGCACGGAAGGAGCGCAGGAACCGCATCTTGCGGCGGTAGCGCGCCAGGTCGTCGGTGTCGCCGTCGGGGACCCCGCCCTTGGGCAGGTACAGCGAGCCCACCGTCAGCCGCAGCCCCGAGGGCAGGTCGAGGTCGGCCTCGAGGTAGCGTCCTTCGCGATCGAAGGCGGCGTTGCCGAAGCCGTCCCGAACCGTGGCCGGCGGCACCCGGGTGAGCAGCGCGACCCCGTTGCGTCCGGCCCTGTCACCCTGGTGGTAGCTGATCGCGTACTCCCCGAAGGACGCGATCGGCAGGTCCGCCGCCGGGCACCTGACCTCCTGGAGAGCGACGATGTCGCAATGCCGCTCCGCCAACCAGGCATCGAATCCGCGCCGTGAGGAGGCGCGGATCCCATTGACGTTGAAGGTCGCCGCCCGCACGTCAGCGGTAGTTGTCGAACTGCACCGCGAAGTCGTAGTCGGCGGCCTTGATCAGGGCCTGGACGGCCTGAAGATCGTCCCGCTTCTTCGAGAACACCCGCAGTTCATCGCCCTGCACCTGGGTACGCACGCCCTTGGGTCCCTCATCGCGGACCAGCTTGGCGATCTTCTTGGCGTTCTCGGTCGAGATTCCCTGCTGTATCGAGACCGTGAGCCGCCACATCTTCCCCGACAGGCGGGGTTCGCCTGCGTCGAGGGCCAACAGGTCGACCTTGCGCCGGACCAGCATCGTGCGGAACACGTCGAGGATGGCCTTCACCCGCTCCTCGCCGTTGGCCTCCATCTCGATCGCCTCTCCCGACCAGCGGATGGAGGCTTCGGTGCCCTTGAAATCGAAGCGGTTGCGGACCTCCTTGGCCGCCATGTTCAACGCGTTGTCGACCTCTTGGCGGTCGACCTTGTTGACCACGTCGAATGAGCTCTCTCCAGCCATCAGCGTCCTCCCTTTCGAACCGGCGACCATTGTGTCAGGTGCCCGGCCGCCGCCGATTTCGACGCCCCACGCAGGCTTTGCTATGGTGTCTCCGCTGGAAGTTCAGCACGGCAGGTTGCCCGAGTGGCCAAAGGGAGCGGTCTGTAAAACCGTCGGCAAAGCCTACGTAGGTTCGAACCCTACACCTGCCACCAGGAAGAGCCCGGCAATGCCCGGGCAACGACAGCTGTGGCCGCTAGGCTGGCCGCGTGCCTCTGATGCAGCGTGATCTCCCCCTGCCGAGCCACCCGGTGCCGGACGGTGTTGTCCTGCGTCCGCAGGTGCCCGAAGATGCCGAGGCGCTCGGACACCTCTACTGGAACGCCTACCCGCGGGGCAGCGAGGTGGTCTCGTTGGAGGATGCGATCGAAGAGATGGAGGCGCTCTTCGACGGCGACTACGGCACGCCGATCCCGGAAGCCTCCCTGGTTGCCGTGGACAGCGACGGCGCTCTCGTCGGTTGCGTCCAGGTGGTCACCGACGCTCCGTGGGAAGGAACGCCCGACGGTCCGTTCATCATCGAGCTGTTCGTCCATCGCCATCATCGAGGACACGGACTGGGTCGGGCGCTGCTGGACGCCGCATCGCGGACGCTGGTCGGGCTGGGTCACCACACGGTTTCGCTGAAATCGCTGCCCACGGAGTCGCCCGAGGCCTACGCGCTCTACCGGGACCTCGGTTTCGTCGAACTCGACTGATCGCGCGCCAGATTTGGGCCCGTAGCCTCACCTCGTGTAAGGTCATCTGACGTCCGGCCCCTATAGCTCAGTCGGCAGAGCGTCTCCATGGTAAGGAGAAGGTCT
>CAZPCM010000034.1:0-25406 GCA_964585085.1 uncultured Propionibacteriaceae bacterium | reverse complement strand
GACCGACGAACGCGGCCAGCACGAGCAGCGGGGGGCCCACCCAGCGGAGGACCAGGAGCGCGATGCGCAGGATCTGGTCGAACAGCGGGTTTCCGGTCTGAACCATCGGCACATCGGTCTCGAACATCGACTCCAGCGTCGCCGGCGGACGCACCGGGTTCGGCGGCGGGACGACCACCGCGGACGCGTCCTCGGGCTTCTCGGGCGGGAGGGGTTCGGGGGCGCGGGTGGGGATGAAATCCTCCGGCGGGATGGTCCGCCACGTGCCATCGGCCACCTGGATCTCCACCCAGGCACGCACGTCCTGTCCCTTGACGAGCCCGCCGGCAGGGACCACCGCGCCGAAGACCACCCGCGCGGGGAAGCCGAGTTGGGTGGCGACCAGCGCAAGCGTCGCGGCGTACTGCTCGTCGCTGCCCACCAGTTGCTTGTCGTTCACGAAGCCGGTCAGCCGACGCTGTCCGTGCCCGGGCAGGTAACTCTCCTCGCCGGGCTTGGTGCCGTCGCTGTAGTACCCCTGCTTCAGGTAGGACATCACGGCCCGCAGCTGCTCGCCGGCGGATCCCTTCCCGGCGGTCATCTTGGGCATCACCGAGGTCAGGAAGGCGATCGCTGAGCCGTCGATCGTCGGCGAACCCCCGGTTTCCGGCATGTCCGGACCCAGCGCCGCCACCGGGACGACCCGACTGCGAATGACATCCCCGGCCGCCAGCCGGTCAGGCACCAAACCCTGAGAGGTGCGCAGGCTGTAGCGGAGGAACCGCTGGTGCTCGCGGGCCTTCGGCCCCTCGAGTTGGACGGTCAGCGCGTCCCCCAGCGCCGGGAGCCAGACGCTGAGGTCTCGACTGTTTGCGTAGCCGTCGAGGACGGCGATGGTGGTGTCCACCGGCTCGCCGGTCACCAACTGGGTCACGTCCGAGCCGAGCGGCTGGAACCCGGTGGATCCCCCCCCGCCTCCGGTCGCGGTCCAGGTCTGGCCGGAGTAGTCGTCCAGGACGGCCAGCCGTAGGTATTTCAGCTGACTCCCGGCCTCGACCCGCAGCAACTCTTGATCGGCGTAGGACTGGCTCTTGGGCAGCGACTTGCTGTAGCGGCGGAATCCGACCAGGGGGCTGGTGTAGGCGGTCAGATCGACCGGCGGCTCCACATACGTCCGCAGCACGAACCGGGGGGTCTCGCCGGTGGGCGGGGCCACGGCCTCGATCCCCACCGCGCCGGCCATCGCGACCACGAGCATCGCGAAACCGGTGAGGACTCGGGTGAGGTTCGCCGCACCGGTGCCGGCGAGCCGGCGCCGCCGGTGCCAGCGGACGGCCAACCAGCCGAAGGCCAGGGCCGCGAAGCCGAGGCCCTGGGCCTGTGGCGCGGCCGGATGCAGCGTCCCCAGCATGATGATCACGGCCAGCAGCGCGGTCGGCATGACCAGCGCCGTACCGACCCGGCGGGACCGGCGGGCGACCGCGAAGCCGACCGTCCCCGCCAGCACGGCCAGCAGGTAGGGCAGGGCGAGATAGCGACGGTCCCCGGCGATCGGCGGCACCGTTGTGAGCAGTTCCTTCCAGCCGAACACGGTCAGCTGGGACAAGTCGACCAGGGTGGCCACGGACGGGACGACCCCGGCGATGACGTCCTCGCGAACCGCGACCGCCCCACCGAGAAGGAAGTACGTCGCCGCGGCCAGGACCAGCACCGTCAACCAATGCCAGCGCAGCACATTGGCCAAGTGGGCGGCCAGGACGCCGAGCAGCACGCCGACCAGTCCGACCAGCAGGTACCGGGGCGAATCGAACGTGGAGGCGAAACCGAGCAACGCCACCATGACCAGGGCGATCAGGAACCCGCCGTCGATCAGGTCGGCCAGGGATGGCCGCAGGGCGACCAGCCGCGCAGTGAGGGTGCGCGTCCGTCCGCCAGTGACGGCCGGGGCGGTGGGGTCGACGATCCTCATGAAACCTGCGCTCCGATCAGGACGCGCGGCAGGTCGGACATCGCGCCGACGGTCATCACCGGCATCCCGCCGAACTCGCGCCTGCTCGGCGCGCAGCCGAGCGCCGCTTTGATTGCGGTGGTGTGCACCTCGACCGGCAGGTAGCGGCGGGCCTGGTGCAGGTCCGCAAGCCCGGCCTGCGAGCCGGTGAGCAGCAGGGCGATGCTGACATCGGGCGAGATCCGGTTGAGCCTGCCGGCCGCGCGGGCGAGCGTCCAGCCGTCCCGTTCGGCCCGGGAGAAGGTGTCCAGGGCGGTGTGCCGGGGCGGTTGGACGACGGCATGCTCCCCGCAGACGATAGTGAGGTCCATCTCGTCGGTCAGCGCCCGCACGGCGATGGACGCGCCGGCGGCCACGGCCAGCTCAAACTCCTCGTCGTCGGCGTAGGACGCCGGATCGGCGTCGACGACGACGGCGATGTGGGAGCGGCGGGTGTCCAGGAACTGGCGGACCAAGAAGGTCCCCTGCCCGGCGGCGGCGGTCAGCTTCGCCGAGGACCGCCAGTGGATGTAGCGCCGGTCGTCGCCAGGCACATAGGGACGCAGCGTGTGGAAGGCCAGGTCGCTCAGCGAGATGTCGTTGGTGGTTTGCCCTTCCAGGTCGCGCAGCACGCCAGCGCCCAGCGGCTCCAGCGGCACCGTCCGGGGGTGGACGAACATCTCGAGGCGATCGGTCCAGACCACCTCGCGCCGGAGCAGGCCGAACGGGTCGCCCCGTTGCGTCGACACCGGACCCAGGGGCACCACGCCGCGCCGGGTTGTCGGGATGAGGGCGATCTCCTCATGCCGAGCCCCCGGCGGCAGCGCGGGCAGCGTGTAGCGCGCCACCGCCACCCCGACCGGGAACTCCAGCCCGATCGGCAACACCGGACGCCCGGAGGAATTGGCCACGGTGAGTTGAGCGGCCGCCGAATCACCGACCACCACCCGGCGGGGTTCGACCTGCAACGCCACGTCGAGCTTCATCCGTCCCAGCACGAACGCGACGCTCAGCACCAGCAGGAGGAGCAACAGCAACGCGACGAAGCTGGACTCCCGCCACCCGAGCCAGGCGGCCACGAACCAGGCCGCCAGGCCCAACCCCAGGACGGTCCAGCCCAGCCGTGAGACCACCTGAAAAGGGCTCAGGGCGCGCTCGATCCAGGGCGCGAGGGCCTCACCGTACGGCTGCCACGCCGAGGTCAATCGCTGCGACAGTACCGCCGCCCGACGGATCCCGTCCCGCAGCCACCCGAGCAGCCCGCCCGGCCGCGGACGCCGGCGCCGCGCCTTCGGCTCCGGCTCCGGCTCGGCCACTGGCTGCGCTCGACGGACGGTACTCGCTTCCCTGGCCACGCTGCTCGCTCCCCTCCCCTGTGCTCAGCGGAGCCGGTCGGCGGGCGCCGCCACCGCGGAGAGCAGGTCGTCGATCACCCGGTCCACCGAGACGCCGGAGAACTGCGCTTCGGCATTGAGGATCAGCCGGTGGCTCATGATCGGCAGGGCCAGGTCCTTGATGTCGTCGGGGAGGACGTACTCGCGTCCCTGGGACACCGCCCAGGTCTTGGCGGCCCGGATGTAGGCCAGGCAGCCTCGGGTGGAGAGGCCGAGCTTGACGTGGGTGTGCCGGCGCGACTCGGCGGCCAGGTAGCTCACGTAGGCCAGGATCGAGTGGTCGACGTGGACCTCGTTGGCGAACGAGCTCATCTGGGCGACGGCGTTGGCCGCGATGATCGGCGACACCTGTGCCGCCCGGTCCCGGTTCGCTGCCTGGGCCATCAGTTCGATCGCGACGTCGTGGTCGGGATAGCCGATCGACGATTTCATCAGGAAGCGGTCGAGCTGGGCCTCGGGCAGCCGGTAGGTGCCGGCCTGCTCGATCGGGTTCTGGGTCGCGATCACCATGAACGGACGGCCCACGCTGTGCCGGATGCCGTCCACGGTGACCCGGTTCTCCTCCATGACCTCCAGCAGCGCCGACTGGGTCTTCGGCGAAGCGCGGTTGATTTCATCAGCCAGCACGACGGTGGCGAAGATCGGGCCCTTGTGGAACTCGAAGGTCTGCTTGTGCTGGTCGTAGACCGTCACCCCGATCACGTCGGAGGGCAGCAGGTCCGGAGTGAACTGGATCCGGCTGTGCGTGCCGGCCACGGTGTTGGCGATGGCCTTGGCCAGCACGGTCTTGCCGGTGCCCGGGTTGTCCTCCAGCAGCAGATGGCCCTCGCTCAACAGGCAGGTCAGCGCTAGCCGGATGACCTCGGTTTTGCCGCGGATGGCCAGTTCGACATTGCCGACCAGCTGGTCGAAGGTCCGTGCGAAAGTGCGGGCTTGTTCCTGGGTGATGCTCATGTGTGCTCCGGACTCCTACCAGTTGATGTGATTCGACTCGGCCCCGTCGGGTGAGAGCGTCCCGGGAGGGGGGCGTCACTTGATCCCCTTCTGGTGACAATCACGGTTTCACCCAGGTGACGCGCGCCGACGAAACGCTGTCACACACGGCCCAGACCTGTTTGTCCCAGAAGCCGAAATACGCGTCCGTGGGGAGGTCTATGTCTCCGGAATAGGGGCCTTTGGTGTACCAGCGCTGATCTCCGCCATTGTTCGTCCAGAGTTCACAGGAGTAGCTGCCCGTGAACCCTGACGTGCGAATGCCGACGTAGGGACAGACGACCGATTTTGAGCAATTGCTCCCGCTGTAGCTGCTGCTGGCCTGGAATACGCTGACAGTGCGTGTCGGAGCGGGGCGACTCGGTGTGGTCGCCTTGGCCTCGTTGGACTGCGCATTCGGACGACCGGGGCTCGTGCTCGACGTGGTCAGAGTCACGGTGAAGGTGGTCGTGTGCTCGTAGTCGACGAAGTAGGCAGGCATCTCGACGGACATCGCGCCTGAGCCCGGTGCCGAGGACACGCTCTTTCCATCGCTGGAGGTGATGGTCAAGGTGGCATCCCGACCGTTGCCGTTACCGGTTGCCGAAGCCCAGACCTGGGTGTCGTTGTGTCCGGAGGAGATCGACGGCCGGGCCAGGTCCCCGAACGGGGTCACCGAAGCGCTGCCCGTCCCGGGCGTGCACTCGTTGCCGCCGCTCGCCTTGGTGTGGCAGAGCTCGACCGTGATCTGGTGGGAGTCTCCGTTCGCACCGACATCGAGGCCCTTGAACACGTAGCTGCCACCGGTCGAGGGGACCGACTTGGTGTCCTTGAGCGATCCGTCGGAGAAGACCCGGACGAAGCCGTCCGCTCCACGGGAGTTGCCCACCGTCCCGTTCACGTCGGCCCCACGGTCGGTGCCGGTCGCGGCGACGGAGGGCTTGCCCGGAGCCTCGGGTTTGCCCTCGGCAACATAGGGGAAGGCGGCCGAGGAGGTGGTATACACCGCGGGCTTGTTGGTGGCCGTCACCTTGTAGGTGTGCTTGTCACCGTTCAGGGTCACCCCACCATCGGTGCACGAGGTCGCGGTGATGTCCTGGCATCCACCCAGCGCTGTGCCGTCGCGAGTGACGGAGTAGCGGACCGGACCCTCACCGTTGGGATCAGCAGCAGACCAGGCCAGCTTGACGGAAGTCGTGTCCGTGTCCAGATTCGCCGAAGCCGACGTGATGGCGGGTCTTCCGGGCGGCCCGGACGGCCAACCGACGGTGGTGGCGGCGGCCTTGGACTTGCCCAGCTTGTTGTGCGCCCGAATAGTGAACGTAGTCTGCTTGTTGGCCAGGCCATACAGGGTCTTGGTGGTCCTCCCGGCCACCTTTGTCTCCGCGCCATTGCCCGCAGCGACCAGGTAGGAGTCGACAGGGGTGAAGTCGCCGACGACAGCATTCCAGCTCAGGGTGATCTGTCCGTCCCTGGGGTTGCTGGCGGTGAAACCGGTGACCGTACTGGGCACCTGGTTGGGCTCGGCCCACACAGACCACTCGCTCGGTTCGCTCCAGTCGGCCTTGTTCCGGGCTTCGACGCGGAACCGCACCTTCTCCCCGTTGGGCAGGCCCTTGACGGTGTAGGACCGCGCCTTGGTGGGCCAGGACCCGCCGCCTTCCTGGGAGATCCGGTACTCCAAGATCGGCGCGCCGCGCGGGTCCGGCTTCGGCCAGGTCAACGACACCGTCTTGCTCTGGACGGACCGTCCCGGCTGCGGCGGGCGCGGCTTGGCGGGCTTCTCGTACACCATCACCGTCAGCGTGGTGGTCCCCTGCCGGTTGGTGCGCGCCAGGTCGTCGGTGTCGCTGAAGCGCAGGGTGAAGTCCAGTGCCCCCCAGACCCCCTGGTTGGGAGTGATCCGCCAGATGCGACCATCGATCTCGACGCGAGCCTTGTCCTTCGATCCTGCCTTCGCATCAAGGGACACGATGGTGTCCTGCCTGCCGTCCACTACTTCGGTGTCGAGCTTGATCTCCCCGCTGACCGTCGTGCCGGCCTTGACGTCGCGCCGGATGATCGGCTTCAGCTTGGGACGCGGGGAGTCCTTGACCACAACCTTCAACGGGCTCAGCTTGGCCTCGGTGCCGGGGATCCCGATCATCAGGACGCCCTCGGGACCGTCGGGCTTGGCGTTCACCGTCGCCTGCAGGGCGACCTTGCGCGGATCGCTGGTGATGTCGAAGCTGACCTGGTCGATCGGCGTGCCCCAGGTTGCCGAGAAGCTCAGCGTGGCCACGTCCTCAGGCTTCGGCGTCCAGACATGGCAGAGGGTCGCCAGGTCGAGCGACTTGCCGCGCGTCCCCGTCTTGACGACCTGAGGCTCCTCCGGGCAGCGCAGCACCGGGGTCTGGGGCCCGACCTGAATCGGGATGGTGACCACGCCCTTGCGAGCATCGGCGTCGTTGACGTCGGCTCCATCGGTGACAGTGAGGCTGATCGACGCCGGACCGACGTAGTCGTTCTTGGTCTCCAGACTGATCGAGTCACGGGTCGCAGTCACGTCCAGGTCCTTCACCGGCGAGCTGGCCGGCTTCCCTTCCGGGAACTTCCAGACCGCCCGCCCCCGGGGTGAGCCGACATAGTCGGCCAGCGCGAACGTCTGCTTGTCGTTCTTCCCGATCGTAATCGGCCCCTTGACGTAGGGCAGGCCATCCCCGCCGGCCGGCACGAAGGCCAGCGCGGACGCCTGCGCGCCGTCAGCATCCTGAACCTCGTAGACCAGCACCTGCGGACGCGGCAGCGTCGCGACGGTAATCTTCCCCCCGACGATGGTCGCCTTGGCCCCGGTGACACCGGTGACCTGGAGCGACGCGGCCTCACCGTCGGGATCCCAGGCCTTGGCCAGGACGTCCACGGTGGCGGTCTTACCGTCACCAGCGAGTTCGGCGACCTCGTCGTAGAGCCGCGGCGGGATCAGCCGACCGGGCTCAGCCTTGATCGTGATGGTCGCGGTGTTCCCCGTTCCGCCGTTGCCCACAAGCCCGTAGTCCAGACTCAGCGGTTCCGCTTCCGCGGCAGGTGCCGTGACGGTCACCGGGCCACGCGGCGGGATCAGTTCGGCTCCGCCGGGAACCTTGGAGTTGGTCTCGGCCAGATCGCGGATCGACACCTGATCGCTCTGCGCGATCAGGTCGTTGGCCAGAGCGCTGACCGTGATGCGCGCGCCGGGCTTGGCGACGATGGTGTCGTCCAGCGCCACCGGAGGTTGAGTCTGACCGGGCGGGACGACCGCTACGCGGACGTGGCCGACCCCCTGCTCGCCGTACCGGTCGGCGACGGTGAAGCTGAAGCTGTCCGTCCCGACGCTATCCGGGGTGGGATAGGCCTGGTAGGTGATGCCTTTGGGACTGATTCCCAGCACGCGGCCGAGCTTCGGGGCGCTGTCGATGCCGATCAGGCTGACCGAATCGCCGTCCGGGTCCTGGCCCGAACTCGGCACTGGGATCGTGATCGTATCCCCGGAAACTGCACGCACCTCGATCGACTGCGGTTCGGGCGGGGAGTTCTTGGCCTGCTCGGTGGGTTCGGGCTTAACGGTCACCTCGATACGGCCGCTCGTCCTGGACATGCAGTCCACGCAGTCGGCCTCGTAGGTGACGACGAAGTTGCGCTCCGCGTCCACCCCGCTCGGCGCCACGTAGCGGACGTAGTCGCCGGTAGCGTAGGCCTTGCCGACGTCACCCTGATCGGCTCCCCCGGCGATCGACTCGTCGATCACCGGCAGCCGGCCGTCCGGCACGTCCTGGTCCTTGTAGTCGGTGGCCAGGAAAAGAGTCGACCCGCCAAGGCTGGAGTCATTGGCCAGGACCGGGATGAGCACCGAGTCTCCGGCCCGGACCACAGCCTTGTCGCCACGCACCAACGGGCTCTCGTTGGCGACCGCGTCCACCTGGGTGATCGTGAGGTCACCTTCGACAGCGTCCTGACCATTGGTCACGGTGTAACGGACGACCTGGCTCCCGGACTTCAGTTGCTCGCTCTTGGGGTTGATCCAGACCCAACGTCCCTTGACCACCGCGACCTCAACCTGCGCCGGATCCAGGGGATCGGCTTTCTGGACGGTCAGCAGTCCACCGGCCGGGTCGGCGTCGTTGGCCAGCACGTCGACCATGACTGGGGCCTGGCCACGCATCACCGCCTGGTCCGGCATCGCGATGGGACGGCGATCGCCCTGGTCCACCACGACGACCCGGATCTTCGACTTCGCCGTCTGGGTCCCGAACCTCGCGGTGTAATCCAGGTCGTAGAAGCCCGGCTTCTTGGCGATCAGATCCACCCGACCGGCGGCTTTGTCGGTTTCGATGCAGTTGTCGCGGCTGGCACCGCACTGCGTCGCGAAGCCGGGAACCCGGACGTCCTCAGCCACGGTGAGCCGGGGGTCGGTGCTGCGGAGGTCCACGCCGGGGAGGTCGTTGGCCAGCGGCAGGATGGTGATCCGCCTGCCCGCCTCGCCGCGGACGGCATCCGCCTCGGCTACCGGAGGCACGCTCTCGGCATCATCGCCGACGACGCTGACGCCGATCTTCTCTTCCTGCGGCGCGGCGCTGCGGCCGTCGGTGACCTGGTACGTCACCCACTGGGACTTGCTCCGCGCGGTCGTCTCGGCGGTGTACTCGATCTGGCCGTCCGCGGTCACAGAGACCTCGCCACCGTCGGCGGAGCGCAGGATGATCGGGTCGCCGTCGTCGTCGCGCCAGTCAGCGAGCACCGGCATGGTGACCGTGCCCCCAGAACGGACAGCGAACACCGGCGGGTCCTTCTCGTACCCCTCGCGACGGTGTGGCTCGCTGTTGCCCTCGTCCATCGTCCGCGCGGTCATGGTGACGGCGCCCTCGTCAGTACGCCGGCCGTTGCTGACGGTGTAGGTGAACTGGGTGTCGCCTCCGTTGGGCGGCTGGTGGAACCGGATCGTCTGACCGTCCGGCGAGATCTCGGCCGTTGCGCCGCCATTCGGCTTGCTGACCTGGGTGATCGAGAGGATATTGCCGCCCGGGTCGGAGTCGTTGTCCAGCACGTGCAGGATCGACGTCCGTCCGGGACGGGCGAAGTAGGGGTCCGGGTTCGCCGTCGGTTTGGCGTCGTCCGGCTTGGAGCTCTCCTGCTCCTGATCCTGATCGTCCTGGTTCTTGTCCTTAAGCTTCGGCCACGCGACCGGCTGGCCGAGGTCGACGTCATAGATCCAGCCGTCGGTGCGGTCGTTGAGGATCGCTTGGTTCCAGTTGATCCGGAAAACCGGGTCGACGAGGGGCTGACGGTCGTCTTTTTCGAGCCGGTGCAGTTCGGGCTCGCGGCCCGAGCAGGCCATCACCGCCTCGCTGGTGTCCCCGAACCAGGCGGCGTAGCCGCACCACGGGTCGGTCACCGCCTTGCCCAGCTTGAGCTGGACCGGCTGGACGGGGGTCCGCGACTGTCGTTCGAACAGGGTCTGGACGCCGCCGTCCGCCAGCGCGACCGAGACCAGGCTGGTGGCTGTTGCGACCAGGACCGTCTCGGCGTCCGGACCGCCCTGCTGCAGGAGCGCGTTCGAGCCGGCGTTGGGGACCGCTTGGGTGCGTCCGTCGGGCAGGAACAGGGTTCCGGAGTCGGCGTCGAAGACCACCGACCGGGGGCCGAGGGCGGCGACCTGCACCGACGTCAGGCGCGCCCCGGCCAGCGTGCCGTTCTCCGGGGCGGCGAAGCCACTGCCATCAGCCAGGATCCGGACGGTTCGTCCGGATGCCGAGACGGCGTGGATCGTGCCGTCCGTCCCCAGGCTGAGGGCGGCCGACCTCGCCGGGGCAGAGCCGCTCGGCGCCGCCCCGAGGTCGGCCAGGGGCTTCGCGTCGGCGGCGATGCCGCCGAGGTCCACCGTCGGTGCGGACCGGTCGATGCGCGTTCCCCAGACCTTGCCTGAGGCCGGGTCGAGCGCCGCCAGGGTGCCGCCACGCAGCTCGACCTGCACGCCGGACCGGATGACCGTGCCGCTTGTTTGGAGCTGGCCTTCGGCGGTGTCGATGGGGACCATCGTCCCCTCGACCTGGGCGAGGACGGCGTTGCCGTCCTGGAGGACGTCCAGCCGGCCAGCCTGAACGTCCTTGCCGCGGTCGACGAAGACATCCAGCGCCGAAGCCGACTTGAGCAGGCGTCCGAACTGTTCCTGCCGGTCGTTGGTGGCCCAGATTCCGGAGTTGTTCAGGTCGAGCTTCTGCACCTTGTGGCCGGTGGCCAGCACCGCATAGGCGGTGAGCACCGAAAGCGCCACGGTCAGCACCACGCCCGGCACCAGCCGCCGTAGGCGTACAGCCCTCGCCATGAGTCCCCCCAGACTGGTCAGAGTGTCAGTTCACGGTAAGGCGTCGGCCGGTCGCCTCCGGGAGCGCCCGATCCGTGGACGCCGACCGAGGCGGTCACTGGCACTTCTTGTTCTCGCTGCCGAGGACGCCGTCGGCGCGGACGACCTGGACCACGATGCAGACGGCGCCGGAACTCGAGGTCACCTCGGCTTGCCGCAGCTTCGTCCGCTGTGGTTTCCCATCGGGCCAGACCCACCACTTGTAGTAGTCGCTGTCCTGCTGGTTGTCGTAGTCGCCCCAGGTGAAGACGACTTTCGAACCCGACACCGTCACGGTGATGGTCAGCTTCCCGGGCGGAGCGTCCCCTGCTCCGAGCGGCGGAGCCGGCTCAGTTGCCGCGCTCGACTGCTCCGGTGAGGCCGACCCCTGGCCCGAACTGAGCAACACACCGATCCCCACGATCAGTCCGACCACCACCGCGGCCAGCGCCACCACGACCCAACGGCTCTTGTGGCCCGCATCGCTGTCGTCGGGTCCCGGATCCGGCTCCAGGGCACGGCCGCGCAGGCGCGTCGACGCAGGCGGCCCGGAATCGTCGGACCCGGACACGACCTGCGCAGCCTCGGAGCGGCCACGTCGCGAGGTGAGGTCCGTCGGCGTCGGGCCGTTCACCGCTGCGACGGACGGTGGGTCCGGCGGCTCGACCGGCCGCGCCACCACCGGCGGCAGGGACGGCTGGGCGCGCACGACCTGCGGCGCCTGGACGCGGGTCGCGTCAGCCCCGGGCCGGTCGACCCGGCCGGTCGTCTCGACCACGGTCTCCTCCGCCACCACGATCGGCGTCCGAGGCAGGCGCAGTTCCTGCTCGATGCTCTGCAGCGAACGGACCAGGTCCAGCGCGCTCGCCGGACGGGCCTGCGGCTCCCGCGACATCGCCGTGCGCAGCAGCCGATCAAGCGAGGTGGGCACGTCGCTGCGCCCGGTGGAGGGGGCCGGGGTGTCGCGGATCCGCCGCATCAGGGCGAACGGAGAGTTGTCCCCGCCCGGGATCTCGAACGGTGACCGTCCGACCAGCAGGTGCCACAGGGTGGCCGCCAGCGAGTACACGTCCGATCGCACCGAGGCCGGCTGGGTCGCGTAGAGGATCTCCGGAGGTGACCAGGGCACCGAGACGCCGGTCTCCTCGTCGTCGTGCGCGGTCACCTGGCCGGCGATGCCGAAGTCGGTCAGGCCGGGTGTGCCGTACTGATTGGTGAGGATGTTGGCCGGCTTGATGTCGCGGTGGAGCAGCCCGGAGCGGTGCGCGGTCTCGACCGCACTGCCGATCTGGATGCCCACCCGCAGCACCTCGGCGACCGCTAGCCTCCCCCGGCGCACCCGCTCGGCGAGATTCGCCTTGGGGTAGTACATCATCACGATGTAGGGACGACCGTCGCCGGTCGCGCTGGCGGCGTACACCGGCACGATGTGCGGATGCTCGAGCTGGGCCATCGCGTTGGCCTCGGCGGTGAACCGACCGACCACCTGGGCCGACAGGCCGCCTTCGCGCAACACCTTGACCGCAACCTTGCGCGCGGGCATCGCCTGTTCGTAAAGGTAGACGTCGGCGTAACCGCCGCTGCCCAGCTTCTGCAGGTAGGTCAGTCCCGGAATCTGCGGCGGGGGGAGGGTGTGTGTCACCCGGTCACCTCGAAGACGAACTCGATCACCCCGGCCAGGATGACGCGGGTGCCGGGCTCGATCGTCATCGGGTCGTTGGCCCGCAACTGCTGAGGTGCTTCGCCGGGAAGGATCACCTCGGTGCCGTTGGTGGAGCCCAGGTCCTTCACCGAGACGTGCCAGTAGTCGAGGCTGACTTCCAGATGCTGGCTGGAGACATCCTTGCCCGGGTCGTTCAGCTTCACCAGGTTCGGCTGTTCCCCCTTGTAGCCGCTGGGCAGCCGGGGGTTGCGTCCCATGATCACGCTGCGGTCCAGGGTCACCGTGTCCCCGGTGGACAGCCGGAGCACCCCCAGCGGGGGACGGGCGATTTCGAACGGCTGCTGCGGGGGCAGCGGCTGACGACAGACTCGGCACACCCCCGCGTACGCCGGGCTCAGGTGGCCGGCGGGGCACCGCGCGGCCACCACCGTGGGCCCGACCGTGCCGACGAGTTGTCGGCGATCGACGGTCATCTCGGCGGCCTCCGGATCGGTGTGCGACCCGAACGCGGCGCGAGCCGGCGCGGCCTGGGCCTGCGCGCCGGACGGGGACGGGGCGGGGGCCGGAGCCGCGGGTGGCCAGCCCGTGGACGGGGCCGGCGCCGGAGGCGTGGCGGGGGCACCGAGGCCTGCGTCGTCACCCCAGGGGAACGCGTCGATGAAGCCGCCGGACGCCTGCTCCTTCGGTTCGGACGCCGGCGCGTGGAATTCCGGCTGGCCCGAACCCGCCGAGGCGGGGAAGACGTGGACCAGATCCTCCCGGGTCGCAGCCTGCCGGGCCACCGCGGGGGGTTCGGGCGCTTCGGACGGCTCCGCAGGCTCCGCCGCCGCGCGGCGAGCCGCCACCGGCACGTTGGGCTCCGGAGCCGCCGAAGCCCACCCGAACGACTCGAACGGGGGTACCTGCGTCTCACCGACCTTGTCGGACGCGGAGTGCTCAGCTGGAGGTTCGACCTCGACCACCGCAGCCACGCTCGGAGCGGGCGGCTCGAGCTCACCGACCTCGCGCGCGTCGGGGACTGCTTCGCCGAGGGGCTCGACAGGCGTTGCGAACGGCTCAACGGAGATCGCGTCCGCCTCGGGCGCGGGGACCACCGCCACGTCCGCTCCGGCGGCGCCGATCCAGTCGGCAGCCACCACTCCGATCCCGATCGGGAGACCCTGCCCGGGTTGGGGCGAGGCCTCGGCGGTGCGCAGCACCACCGTCGCCGGCGCGTCGATGAACCGATCCACCCACAGCCCGGCACCGACGACGTCAGCGCCGTCGCCGAGCACCTGGCCGACGAACTCGCCCCGCACCACGACCCGGGTGCCGTGCTCGGCCACTTCGGCGGCGGCGAAGTGGCGGACCGTGCGCAGGCCGGGGCTCACGAGCACCTCCAACACGTCTTCCAGGCCGGGCGTGCCCTCCAGACAGGCGAACACCCTGCTGACCAGGGGATCCGCCGCCGGCAGCCCGACCAGCACCGCGATCCCCGATCCACAGATCGCGGTCGCTACGCCCGGCGCGTACAGATGCCTTCCCGAAGCTGTGCTTCCCATCACGACTCCCTCATCACGCTCACGCGGGGTTGCGTGGTCTCGTCCACCGTCTCGTCGCTGGAGGCCACGTCGACCACGATCACTGACACGTTGTCGCGCGCCTGTTCGGCCAACGCCAGGCGCAACAGCGTCTCGGCCGCCCGTTCCGGGTCGGGCTCCCCCACGATCACCTCAGCAATCGCCTCGTCGGTGAGTTCGGTGGTCAGGCCGTCCGAACACACCAGGAATCGCTCGCCGGGGGTCTGCGGGAGTACCCACAGATCCACCTGCGGTGCGGGGTCCGACCCCACCGACCGCGTGATCACGTTGCGTTGGCTGTGGCGACGCGCCGCCATCTCGGTGAGCCGCCCGCCCAGGATCAGTTCCTCGGTCTCGGAGTGGTCCACCGTCGCGCGAGCCATGATTCCGCCGAAGCACCGGTACACCCGCGAATCTCCGACATTGAAGATCGCCCAGTGCTCGGTCCCCCAGACGAAGACCCGGGCCAGCCCGGTGACCGTGCTCCCCATTCCCGCTGAGTCCGGGTTCGCTGCCCCGAATCGCAGGACGCGCTCGTTGGCCCGGGCCACGCCGGCGGTCACGTCGGCGGGTTTCAGCGCCTCGACCAGATCCAACTCCGCGAGGGTGTCGACCACGATGCGGCTGGCGACGTCACCGGCGGCGTGGCCACCCATGCCATCGGCCACCGCCCAGATCTGGCGGCCGACCAGGATGGAATCCTCGTTCAACGGACGGCGGCACCCGACGTCGGTGCGCGCCCCAGTGGTGACGACCGTCATGACCCCCCGATTCGACGTCGGGAGGACACTCCGCGCGGCGGCGCGTCCGTCCCGGACTGGGGGTCACCCTAGCAAGTCCGCCGAGGTGCTCCACGACATGCCCGGCCTGCGTCCGACCCCGCGAATGAGCTTGCTACCTCCCGTAGAAGCGACCCAGGAAGTCGGCCTTGAAGTCGTAGAACCGGCCGTCGTCGATCGCATCACGGATGTCGTCGACCAGACGGACGGTGAAGCGCTCGTTGTGGATAGTGGCCAGCGTCGCAGCCAACATCTCCCGGGCTTTGAACAGGTGGTGCAGATAGGCCCTGGTGTAGTTGCGGCAGGTGTAGCAGTCGCACTCGTCGTCGATGGGACGGAAGGCGCGCCGGTTCGCCGCAGTGTTCACGTTGAACCGGCCGTCACGGGTGTAGAGCGCGGCGTTGCGGGCCACGCGCGAAGGCATCACGCAATCAAAAGTGTCCGCTCCGGCCTCGATCGCGGCGAAGAAGTCGTCCGGCTCGGAGATCCCAAGCAGGTGCCGCGGAGCCTCAGCAGGCAGTTCCTCGCACACCCAGCCGACGATGGTGCCGAGGTTCTCCTTCTCCAGCGCGCCGCCGATGCCGTAGCCGTCGAATCCCCGGCCCTCGACGTCCAGACTCGCCAGGTCCCGGGCCGCCCGTCGCCGCAGATCCTCGAACTGAGCCCCCTGCACGACCCCGAACAGCGCCTGATAGGGCTTGTCAGAGCGGGTTTCGGTGAGTCGGTGATGGGCCCGCAGGCAACGTTGCGCCCAGGTGTGGGTCCGCACCAGCGACGCCTCCTGGTAGTGCCGGGTGTTCATCAGCGTGGTGCACTCGTCAAAGGCGAACATGATGTCGGCGCCCAACTCGTGCTGGATCCGCATCGAAACCTCCGGGGTGAACCGGTGCCGGTCTCCGTTGAGGTGCGAAGTGAACGTCACCCCCTCGTCATCGACGTGGGCGAGCCGGGTCCGGCCCTCGGCGATCACGTCGTCGTCGGCGAGCCCTGCGGTGTCCATCGCCAGGACCTTCTTGAAGCCGACCCCGAGGCTCATCACCTGGAAGCCCCCGGAATCGGTGAACGTGGGCCCTGGCCAGTTCATGAACGCCCCCAGGCCACCGGCCTCCTCGACCAGGTCCGACCCGGGCTGCAGGTACAGATGGTAGGCGTTGGCCAGCACAGCCTGGGCACCCACCCCGGCGACCGATTCCGGAAGGACGGCCTTGACGGTCGCCTTCGTGCCGACCGCGACGAACGCCGGAGTCCGGATGTCGCCGTGCGGGGTGTGGATCACCCCGGTGCGGCCCAGCCCGTTGGGCAGCACCGTGCCGACGGTGAACCCGAACGGCCTGGCCCCCTCAGGCACCGCGGCTGGCCGCCAGGCCCTGCAGCTGCGCCAAGGCGACCACTCCGGCGGTCGAGGTGCGCAGAACCGCGTCGGAGATCAGGACCGGACGCCCGCCGGCGGCGCTGAACGTTGCGACCTCCTCGTCGGTGAGGCCTCCCTCAGGTCCGATGATGAACATCACCTCGCCCTCGGAAGGCAGATCGAGACCGGCCAGCGGAGCCGTCGCATGTTCGTGGAGGACGGCGGTGAGCGCCGTCTGCCGGATCCGCTGGGCCAGTTCCGCGGTGGTCTCCGGCAACGTCACGACCGGGACTCGGAACCGGCGACACTGCTTGGCCGCCTCCCGGGCGACGCTGCGCCACCGGGTAAGGCCGCGCTGAATCCTGTCCGGCGTCCAGCGCACCACCGAACGCTCCGCCTGCCACGGCACGATCTCGTCGACCCCGAGTTCGGTCAGCATCTCCACGGCCAGTTCGGCCCGCTCGCCCTTCGGCAGCGCCTGCACCGCCACGTAGCGGACGGGCGAGGCAGCGGTGTGCAGCACCTCGGCCACGTCGACCACCAGCCCGTTCTTGTCCGCGGCCACGACCGGACCCCGGACGGCCGTGCCCGCCCCGTCGCTGACCAGGACGGTCTCCCCCACCCGGATGCGGCGGACGGCGACCGCGTGCCGTCCCTCCTCGTCCACCACCCGGACGTGATCGCCGGGCGTCGGCGCGTCCAGATCGGCCATGAACAGCGGCTCCGTCATGAGAAGGCCTCCTTCAGCCAGCTGAATACTCCCTTGCCGTGCTTGGCCACCGAGACCTCCGGGCGGCCCTCGTCGCGCAGCCTGGCGAACTGGCGCAGCAACTCGCGCTGGTCGGCGTCCAACCTGGTCGGGGTCTGCACGAGCAGGGTGACCCCCAGGTCGCCGCGTCCGCTGCCGCGCAGACGCGGGACGCCGCGTGCGGCGATCGCGATGCGGGTCCCCGACTGGGTTCCGGCGGGAATTGTCACCTCGACCTGGCCGGCGTCCGGCTCCAGGTCGTCACGTTCGGCTTCCAGGGTCTCCAGGGTGATCTCGGTGCCGAGCGCGGCCGCGGTCATCGGCACCTTGACCACCATCTCGAGGTCGTCACCGTTGCGCTTGAACACCTCATGCGGGGCGACCGTGAGCTCCACGTAGAGGTCGCCCGCCGGGCCGCCGCCGGGGCCGACCTCGCCCTGGGAGTCGAGGTGGATGCGGTTGCCAGAGCTGACACCCGCCGGGATCTTGACGTTGATCGTCCGGTGGCTGCGCACGCGTCCCTCACCGGAGCATTCCCCACACGGGTGAGGGATGACGGTGCCGTAGCCCCGGCAACTCGGGCAAGGCTGGGTGGTCCGGATGTCGCCGAGGAAGGAGCGCTGCACCTGGGTGACGTCGCCCTGACCGTGGCAGGTGGTGCAGGTCACCGGTTCGCTGCCCTCGGCGGCGCCGGTGCCGTTGCACCGCGGGCAGACCACCGCTGTGTCGACCCGCAACGGCTTGGTGATCCCGAAGGCCGCCTCGGCCAGAGTGAGGTTCAGCCGGACCAGCGCGTCCTGCCCGCGGCGGGTCCGCGAACGCGGCCCGCGGCTGGTCTGAGCCCCGAACATCGCATCCACCAGGTTGGTGAAGTCGAAGCCGCCGCCGGGGAAGCCCGCACCGCCGCCGGGAAAGCCGAAGCCGCCGCCGAATCCACCACCGAGCGGGTCGCCTCCGCGGTCGTACATGGCGCGCTTGTTCGGGTCGTGCAGCACCTCGTACGCCTCGCCGATCTCCTTGAACTTCTCGGCGGCATCCGGTGTCTCGGCCACATCAGGGTGATACTTCATGGCCAGCTTGCGGTAGGCCTTCTTGATCTGCTCGGGAGTCGCATCCCGCGGCACCCCGAGAATCTGGTAGTAATCAGCGCTCACGCATCATCCTTCTGACAGGAAACGGCCGACATAGCGGGCGACGGCGCGCACCGCCGCCATGGTGGAGGGGTAGTCCATCCGCGTCGGGCCGACGATACCCAAGGTGGCCCAGACATCGGTGGCGTTCCCGTACGGGCTGGCGACCACGGACGTGGCGCGCAGTGGCTCATAGGGGTTCTCGTGCCCGATCCTGACCACAACGTCGCCCGGGATGGCCGCCTCGCCGAGCAGCCGCAGCAGCACGACCTGCTCCTCCAGCGCCTCCAGGACGGGCTTCACGGTGGTCTCGAACTGGTCACCGAACCGAGTGAGGTTGGGGACTCCGCCGACCACGACCCGGGTGGACGGATCGGCGGTGACCATGTCCAGCAAGGTCGCCACGACCACGGCCCCCAGCGGGCGCAGGTCGGGCGGCACTTCGTCCAGCAGAGCGGTGAGCCGGTCGACGGCCCTCGAAGGCGCCAGCCCCACCAGGGCCGCATTCAGCCGGCTGCGCAGGTCCACCACGATGGCCTCGCCCGCGCCGCCGGTCTCGATGGCACGCTGCTCGACGCGGCCCGCCGAATTGACCAGGATCAACAGGGCCCGCTCGGTGGTCAGGCGCACGATCTCGACGTGCCGGATGGTCGCACCGGACACCACCGGGTACTGCACGATGGCGACCTGCTGGGTGATCTGGGCCAGCAGGCGCACGGTCCGACGGACCACGTCGTCGACGTCGAGCGCCCCGGCCATGAACGTCTGGATTGCCCGGCGCTCGGCCACCGACAGTGGCTTCACGGTGCCCAGGCGATCGACGAAGAGGCGATACCCCTTGTCGGTGGGGATACGGCCAGCACTGGTGTGCGGCTGGGTGATGTAGCCCTCTTCCTCCAGCACGGCCATGTCGTTGCGGACGGTCGCCGGGGACACGTCGAGGTGGTGGCGCTCAACGAGCGCCTTCGAACCGACAGGCTCACGACTGGAGACGTAGTCGGTGACGATGGCGCGCAGGATGGCGAGCTTGCGGTCATCCAGCATGCGGCCTCCCTCGCATTGGCACTCTCACCGGCGGAGTGCCAGTCTACCGTCCGCTCCCGGCCCGTGCCACGAACCGGGCCGCGCTTCCGACCGCCTAGGCTGGCCGCATGCCGCACGCCAGCATCGGCCACTTCGAACCCGTCGCAGACGGGGTCTTCCGCGCCGTCGTCGAGCCGGACGGTGTCACCATCGGCCTGATCGTGGGTACCCGTGAGGCGCTGCTGGTCGACACCGGGTCCTCACCGGAGCAGGGAGCCGCTGTCCGCCGCGCCGCGGAGAGAGCCGCCGGTGTGCCGCTGGGCGCCGTCGCGGTCACACACTGGCACTACGACCACCTCTTCGGGCTGGCTGCTTTCGCAGACCTGGACTCCTACGGCCACGAGTCCCTGCCCGCCTGGCTGACCCGTCCGGAAGGCCGTGACCAGGCCCGGCGCCTCGGCGTCGACCCGGCCGTGCTGGTACCGCCGTCGCGGGCGTTCAGTCTGGCCGTCACGCGCGACCTCGGCGGACGCCGGGTCGAGCTGGTCCACTTCGGACGGGGGCACACCGACGGCGACATCGTGGTCATCGTTCCTGACGCGGGGGTCATCTTCGCCGGCGACCTCCTGGAGGAGGCCGGTGATCCCGACTTCGGCCCGGACTGCCACCTCAAGGAGTGGCCGAGCGCCATCGACGGCATTCTGGGGCTCCTCGCCGAGGACACCGTGGTCGTCCCCGGCCACGGCGATCCGGTCGACCGCCTGTTCGCATTCAACCAGCGCGCCCAGATCTCAGCCCTCTACGGCCAGGTCGAACACCTGGTCGGGCGTGGCGTCCGGGCCGAGGCGGCCTTTGCCGCCGGGCAGTGGCCCTTCGGCGAGGCCACAGTCCGGGGCGTCCTCCCGTTGGCCTACGCCCAGCTCGCCGCTGAGGGCAAGGTGCCGCGCACCACGCTGCCGCTGGCCTGACGCCCCACCGGCGCGCCGGAGGGGGCTATCCCCCGGCCTTGCGCCGGAACATGCTCGAACCGCCCTGACGACCACGCTCTCCGGGGCCCTTGACCTTGGCGTGGCCGCTGTCGGCGACCCCGGCGTCGTGGCTCTGCTTGCGGGCCAAAGCGTCACGCATCTTGGCCTTGAGGTCGTCGTTCGCGTCCTGATCGGTCATGATCCTCCTTGTCGCCAGACCCTGCCGACCACTGTGCCACCCCGGACGCCCGGCCGTCGAGGTCAGCGCCGACCGAACAGGGTGTCGCGCGCCAGGCGCCAGACCTCGACGTCGCAGGCCGCGACCAGCCGCCGCCCGGTGACCCCGGGGCCGTACTCGACACCCTCATCGGTCGCGATCCGTCCGCCGATCTCGCGAACCATCAGGCCGCCGGGCAGGTGGTCCCAGGGATGCAGGGAGCGGTACGCGAGGAAGTCGATTCGTCCTTCAACCAGCCGGGGGTAATCGATGCCGCAGCTGCCCCACGGCCTGAGCACCTGGAGCCGTTCCTCCGAGCCGCGGGGAAGGTTGACGTAGGTGGCTCCCACGGGACGCTCCCGACCGGGACGTCGCGCCTCCAGCAGGTCCCCGTCACGGGAGACGCCCGCCCCGTGCTCGGCCACGTACATCCGCTGGTGCACGGGCTGATAGATCCACCCGTGCACGGTCTCCCCACGCCGCAGTTCGGCGAGCATGACCGCGAAGTCCGCACGGCCGTGGGCGAAGTTGCGCGTCCCGTCGATCGGGTCGATGACCCAGGCGTGATCGGCCTCGGCCAACTCATCGAGGGCGCTCCGGTCGAGGAAGACCGCCTCCTCGCCGATCACCAGCGCCCCTGGATGGGCCGCCGACAGGATCCGGGTCAGCAGAGCCTCGGCCTCGCGGTCCGCGACGGTGACCAGATCGCCCGGCTTCTTCTCGATCACCTCGTCACCGGCCAGCGCACCGAACCGGGGCAGGATCACCTGTTCGGCCACCTCGACCAGAAGCGCTGAGATCTCGTCGAGGTTCATCACGACTCGCTGTCGATGTGGTCCTGGGTGACGAAGTCGATCAGCTTCTCCACTTCGGTCAGCAGCGCCGGGTCGAGGTCACGCCAGGAGGTGACCCGGGCCAGGATCCACTGCCAGGTGGCGGCGATGTCGGCCTGGGTCCGGGCCGGACGACCCAGGGCACGACTGATGCCGTGCTTGTAGTCCTCGCTGCGTGGGACGTCCGGCCAGGCGGCGAGACCGACCGAGGCCGGCTTCACGGCGGTCCAGATATCGACGAACCGATGCCCGGTCACCAGCACGTAGTCGGAACGGACGTTCGCCACGATCCGGCTCTCCTTCGACCCGCTGACAAGGTGATCGGCCAGCACCCCGAGCCGTCGGCCCGGCCCGGGCGCGAAGTCTTCGACGATCCGGGGCAGGTCGTCGATGCCGCCGAGGTACTCCACCACCACGCCCACATGGCGAAGATCGTCACCCCAGACCTTCTCGATCAGCTCGGCATCGTGGCGTCCCTCAACGAAGATCCGCGACGGGAGCGCGACCCGCGCCGTCGTCGGCGCTCCGACGCGCGACCCGGACGCGGTGTGGGTGGCGGTGGCCCTCGGCGCGTGTCGGGGGGGCACCAGACTGACCGGCTTGCCGTCGATCCAGAACCCCGGGCCGAACGGGAAACTCCGCCGGGCACCGCGACGGTCCTCCAGGACCACCAGGCCGTTCTCCCAGCGCACCACCGCGCCGCAGAAGCCCGACGTCGGATCCTCGACCACAAGCCCGACGGCGACGACGGCTTCGACGCTGACCGGACGCCCGGTGCGCTGCCAGCCGGGCGCGAGCACGTCACTGGTGTAGCGGGTCATGACGGCCACCCTAGGGCATCGACTCAGCCGAGCCCGCGAGCGGTGCAGGAGGCTCAATCAAGCAGGTCGCGGATGACTCCGTCCGCGAGGAGGCGCCCCTTCAGCGTGAGGACCAGCCGGTCCCCGTCACGGCGAGCCAGGCCGGATGTCTCCAGGTGCTCGACGCGGGTCCGCTCGGAGGCGGTGAGCACCTCCAGCGGCAACCCCTCGGCCAGACGCAGTTCCAGCAGGACCCGCTCCACGCGGCGGTCCGCCGCCGAGAGGTCCTCCCTGGCCTGCGCCGGGCTGGCCCCGTCCGCGAGCCTGGCCGTGTAGTCGCGGGGATGTCGGACGTTCCACCACCGGACGCCGCCGACGTGGGAGTGCGCCCCGGGCCCGACGCCCCACCAGTGGTCGCTGCGCCAGTAGGCCAGGTTGTGCCGGCACTTGTGCCCGGCGCGGGCCCAGTTGCTCACCTCGTAGGCGACGAAGCCGTCGCGGGCGAGCCGCTCCTCGGCGAGCAGGTAGGCATCGGCCTGGGCGTCCTCGTCCGGCTCGGGTAGTTGCCCGCGAACGATCCGGGCGGCCAACCGCGTCCCGGGCTCGACGATCAGGGAGTACGCGCTGACGTGGTCGGGTTCCAGGGCGAGCGCGGCCTCCAGCGTGGCGGCCCAGTCGGCGAGGCTCTCCCCCGGCGTGCCGTAGATGAGGTCGAGGCTCACCGAGTCGAAGCCGGCCGCCCTCGCCCATCCGACGACCTCGCCGACCCGGCCCGGAGTGTGCCGCCGCTCCAGCGTGGCGAGCACGTGCGGGGCCGCCGACTGCATGCCGAAGGAGATCCTGGTGAAGCCGGCCGCCCGGAGGTCAGCGAGGTAGGCAGGGTCCACCGATTCCGGGTTCGCCTCGGTCGTGACCTCGGCGTCGGCGGCGAGGACGAAGCGGTCGCGCACCGCCCGGAGCAGTCCAGCCAGGGCGTCGGGGGGAAGGTGGGTCGGCGTGCCCCCGCCGAAGAACACCGTCGACACCGGCGGCGCGCCGAACAGAACGCCCGCGGCCAGGTCCAGTTCGCGCCGGACGGCATCGAGGTAGGCCCACTGGCTCGACCCCGGCGCTGAACCGAGTTCGGCCGCGGTGTAGGTGTTGAAGTCGCAGTAGCCGCACCGGGTCGCGCAGAACGGCACGTGCAGGTACAGGCTCAGCGGACGAAGCGGCAGTTCTGCCACGGCTACCGGGGGCAGACCGCCGTCGGTGGGCGCAGGGCTACCCTCGGGCGGCAAGGACGGCACGGGGCTCAGGGCAGTTCGAACGGTAGGGCGATGCCGTCCAGCGCCCGACGGCAACTGCAGGTGGCAGCGGCGTCCTCCTCGGGGCCGGGCAGGTCGGCGATCACCCGGCGGAGAAGCGCCTTCATCCTGTCGATGTTGCCGGCGAAGATGCGCAGCACCTCAGCGTGGGTGACCGGCTCGCCGCCCTCGACGCCCGCGTCGTGGTCGGTGACCATGCACACCGTCGTGTAGCACATCGCCAACTCGCGGGCGACGCTGGCCTCCGGCACTCCGGTCATCCCGACTATGGTGCCGCCGGCGGCCGTATGCCACAGCGACTCCGCGCGCGTGGAGAACCTGGGACCGTTGATCACCACCAGCGTCCCACCGTCGACCAGCGGCGTGTCCTGGCTTGCCGAGGTCAGCACGGTGGCCCGTCCGCGCGGGCAGTAGGGATCCGCGAACGACACGTGCACGACGGGGCCTTCGGCGTCGAACACGGTGTGAGCGCGGCCCCACGTCCGGTCGATCACCTGATCGGGAACCACGAAGGTGCCCGGTCCAAGTTCACGCCGCAGTGAGCCCACCGCGGCCGGACCCAGCACCTGACGGACGCCGACCGACCGCAGGGCCCACAGATTGGCCCGGTAGTTGACCCGGTGCGGCGGAAGCTGGTGCCGCCGGCCGTGCCGGGGCAGGAAGGCCACCGTCCGTCCGTCCACGTCGCCGACCGCAACCGGGGCGCTCGGCTCGCCGAACGGCGTGGCCACAGTGATCAGGTCCGGGTCGGCGAGGAATTCGTAGAATCCCGTCCCGCCGATGATGCCGATGTCGGCGCGCATCGCGTCCCTTTCTCCAACGGTCCTGTGCTACTTGCGGTCCTTGCCTTCACCGGTGGCCAGGGCCGCCACGAAGGCCTCCTGCGGCACTTCGACCCGGCCGACCATCTTCATACGCTTCTTGCCTTCCTTCTGCTTCTCCAGCAGCTTGCGCTTGCGGGTGATGTCCCCGCCGTAGCACTTGGCAAGCACATCCTTGCGCATGGCCCGGACACTCTCGCGGGCGATCACGCGGGAACCGATCGCGGCCTGGATCGGCACCTCGAACTGCTGACGCGGGATCAGTTCCTTGAGCTTCTTGGCCATCGCCACGCCGTAGGCGTAGGCGGCGTCGCTGTGGACGATGGAACTGAACGCGTCCACGGGCTCGCCGTGCAGCAGGATGTCGACCTTGACCAGCTTGGCCACCTGCTCACCCGCCTCGTCGTAGTCGAGGGAGGCGTACCCCTTCGTCCGGGACTTGAGGGCGTCGAAGAAGTCGAACACGATCTCGGCCAGCGGCAGCTGGTAGCGGATCTCGACGCGATCCTCCGACAGGTAGTCCATACCGAGTTGGACGCCTCGCCGAGCCTGGCAAAGCTCCAGCACGGTTCCGATGTACTCGGACGGGGTGAGGATCGTGGCCTTGACGATGGGTTCGTGCACGTCGGCGATCTTTCCGTCGGGGTACTCCGAAGGGTTGGTCACCTCACGTTCGCTGCCGTCTTCCATGACCACCCGATAGACCACGTTCGGGGCGGTGGAGATGAGGTCGAGGTTGAATTCGCGCTCCAGCCGCTCCCTGACGATCTCCATGTGCAGCAGACCCAGGAAGCCGACCCGGAACCCGAAGCCGAGCGCACCAGAGGTCTCGGGCTCGAATACCAGCGCAGCGTCGTTGAGCTGGAGCTTCTCCAGAGCCTCGCGCAGTTCGGGGAAGTCGGCCCCGTCGATCGGGTAGAGCCCGGCATACACCATCGGATGCGGCTGCCGGTACCCGCCCAGCGACTTAGTGGCCGGACGCGAGGCAGCGGTGACGGTATCGCCGACCCTGGACTGTCGGACCTCCTTGACCCCGGTGATGAGGTAGCCCACCTCACCCACGCCCAGGGCGGCGGCCTTCACCGGCTCGGGCGAGATCACCCCGACTTCGAGGGTCTCGTGGGTGGCCTTGGTGGACATCATCAGCACCCGTTCCCGGTGGCTGAGTTCGCCGTCGAAGACGCGGACATAGGTGACCACGCCGCGGTAGGTGTCATAGACGGAGTCGAAGATCAATGCTCTGGCGGGCGCGTCCGGATCGCCGACGGGGGCGGGTATCTCGGCGACGATCTTGTCCAGCAGCTCACGCACACCCTCGCCGGTCTTGGCCGAGACCCGGAACACCTCCGACGGCTCGCAGCCGACCAGGTGGGCGATCTCCGCGGCGTACTTGTCCGGCTGGGCGCTCGGCAGGTCGATCTTGTTCAGCACTGGGACGACGTGCAGGTCCGCATCGAGAGCCAGGTAGAGGTTCGCCAACGTCTGGGCTTCGATGCCCTGCGCGGCGTCGACGAGCAGAATGG
>CAZPCM010000033.1:0-25480 GCA_964585085.1 uncultured Propionibacteriaceae bacterium | reverse complement strand
AATCCTCCAGCGTGCCCAGGCCGGGCTCGATGGCATCGTGGCCGCCGGCCTCACTACCAATGGCGTACGGCACCCCTGGGTCGCCTGGCTCCGGGTGCAGCGTGTTGTTCTTGCCCTTGCGGAAGGCGGTGCCGATGGGGTGGATCGGCGGGAAGTAGACGACGTCGAAGCCCATCGCCGCGACTTCCTCCAGCCTGGTGTGACAGTCGTCGAACGTGCCGGAGATCCAGGTCTTGGTGTCCGCGTCGTACCGGGCACCTTCGGAGCGCGGGAAGAACTCGTACCAGCTCGAGAACAGCGCCTTCCGGCGGTCGACGTAGAGCGGGAAGTCAGCGCTCGGGGTGACGAGCTCGCGTGGGCCGAACTGCTTCATCGCCCGGCGGATGCCCAGGGACGTCGCCACCTCGAGGAGGTCGTCGGCTGGCCGCTGTGGGATCAGCAGCATGGCGCTGGCCCGCAGGATCGACGCCTGGATCGGATCACCGGCCACGTCGGCGATCGCCGCCGTGCGCTCGAAGAGGTGGCGCCCCTCCATGCAGACCAGCTCGACGTCCACCCCAGCGGGCAGCTTGGCCTCGGCGTTGTGCAGCCAGGTTCCCCACGGATCGGACCAGCCCTCGACGCGGAACGTCCAGGCGCCCTCGCGATCCGGTCGCACCCAGGCCTCCCACGGGTCCAGACCGCGCGGTTCGACGGGCGTCATGTCCACACGCGTTTCGACGCCGTCCGGGTCGGTGAGGACGACCGAGGCGTTGACCGAATCGTGGCCCTCCCGGAACACCTTGGCCCGAATCGGGATCAGTTCCCCGACGACGGCCTTGGCGGGGTAGGCGCCGCCCTCGATGACGGGACCCACCTTCGCGACCGGTATCCGACCGAAACCCCGGGGAAGGGTGTTGGCGGGAGCGGGTGCCACCGTCGAGGACTGGTCCTGGTCAGGATTGGCGGTGGTGGCCAGCGGGTCGGAGCCGCTGTTGTGGGAGTTCGAGGCTGCTGTCACGAGGTCAACCTATCGCCCCCGATATCCACCGGGCGAGGGTTCGCCGAGTCAGCTCCGGACCAGTGTCAGGCGGTCGGCGGCGAGACCGGCAGAACCGCCTGCGCCTCGTTGCGGACGCTGGCCTTCAGGACCACGACCGTCCGCCCGGGGATGAGCACGGGCGTGCCCGGGGCGACGGCCTTGCTCGGCAGTTCACCAGGTTGGCCGCTGTGGGCCACCACCTGGTAGCCGGCCGACCAGGGCTCGCCGGGGAGGGCGACCTCGATCGGGTCCCACCCGGCATGGAACCAGATGAGAAAGGCCTCGTCGATGTTGGACAGGTACATCGCCAGCGTCTTACGGCCGCCGTCGTGCCAGTGTTCGTTCGACATCTCGGTGCCGTACTCGGTGAACCAGGCCAACTCGACCCGCCCGAGGCTGTGGCCTGCCGCGTCCCTCACCGCGGTGTGGTAGCGGAAGTTCGCCGCTCGAAGAACCGGGTGTTCGGCGCGCAGCTTGAGCAGCGTCCGGGTGAGGGCGACCTGGTCGCTCCAGGCCTCCTGGGTGTGCCAGTTCACCCAGGACAACGGTGAATCCTGGCAGTAGGCGTTGTTGTTGCCGTTCTGGGTGCGGCCCATTTCGTCACCGGCGGTGATCATCGGGACGCCGGTGGCCAGGAGCAGAGTCGCCATCATGTTCCGGGCCGTCCGCTGGCGGCTGGCGATGATCGCGGCGTCGTCGGTCTCTCCCTCGTACCCGTGGTTCCACGACCTGTTGTCATCGGTGCCGTCGCGGTTGCGCTCCTGGTTCGCCTCGTTGTGCTTGAGGTCGTAGGTCACGACATCACGCAGGGTGAAGCCGTCGTGGGCTGTGACGAAGTTGATCGAGGAAGTGGCCGGCCGGCCGGCATGGTCGTAGATGTCGGAGGACCCCGACAACCTGGTGGCCAGTTCCTGGACTCCGCCGATCGCCCCCCGCCAGAAGTCCCTGGTGAACCCGCGGAAGCGGTCGTTCCACTCCGACCAGCCCTTGCCCCAGCGTCCCACCTGGTAGCCGTAGGGGCCCAGGTCCCAGGGTTCGGCGATCATCACCTTTCCCGCCAACACCGGGTCGTCAGCGACAAGCTGCTTGAAGCGGTGAGTCTGATCTACGTGGTGGTGCTGGTCGCGGATGAGGGTCGTGTTGAGGTCGAAGCGGAAGCCGTCGACCCCCATCTCGACCGCCCAGTAGCGCAGTGAGTCCATCACCAGTTCGAGCACTCGGTCGTTGGAGGTGTCGACGGCGTTGCCGCACCCGGTGACGTCGTAGTCGTTGCGCCGATCGTCGGTCAGCCGGTAATAGGCGCCGTGGTCGATTCCCCGGAAGCACAGCGTGGGCCCCTCATGGCCGCCCTCTCCGGTGTGGTTGTACACGACGTCGAGCAGCACGGCGATGCCGTGGGCGTGCAACTCCGAGACCATCTGTTTGAACTCCATCACCTGCTCGCCGGTGGTGCCCGAGGAGGAATAGGCACCGTGCGGAGCGAAGAAGCCGAGAGTGTTGTAGCCCCAGTAGTTGGTGAGGCCCCGACCCACGACGAACGGTTCGGAGACGAAATGGTGGATGGGAAGGAGTTCGACGGTGTTGATCCCCAGGTCCGCCAGGTGTTGCACGACCGCGGGGTAGGCCAGGCCGGCGTAGGTGCCGCGCAGGTGCTCGGGGACGGCGGGATGCTGACGGGTGTAGCCCTTCACGTGGGTCTCGTAGATGACCATCTCCTCCAGCGGCAGCGGCCGGGCCAGTGGCGCCGGGGGCGGCGAGTCCGCCACCACCACGCTCAGTGGCACGGCGGCGAAGGAGTCGGTGGGGTCGAGGTCGAAGTTGGACTCCGCTGTGTGGTCGGAGATCGGGCCGCTGTAGTCGACCCCCCCGGTGATGGCGCGCGCGTAGGGATCGAGGAGGAGTTTGGCCGGGTTGAACCGCTCACCAGTGTCCGGGTTCCACCGTCCATGCACTCGGAACCCGTAGCGCTGCTCGGCACCGACGCCAGGGACGAAGACGTGCCAGACCCCGTCCTCCGAACTCGTCATGTCGTGGTTCTGCTGGCGACGGTCCCGGTCGACCAGGGCGAGTTCGACCCGAGTTGCGCGGGGCGCCCACAGGGCGAAATCGGTTCCCCCGGCCCCGGGATGAGCACCCAGTCTGATCGCTTCCGCCGAGACCGACGGGACGGTTGGATTCATGCAGCTTCTTTCGGCCAGGTGACATCACGCATCGCGCCCGTGCAGGAACCTGCTCGGGCCGCATCTCAGTCTGGCCTATGGTTGGCGCGCCTGTCACGAGGGCCCCCCCTTGGCGGAAATACGATTAAGTAACAGTTCGCCGGAAGGGAGTTGAGGTGGCCAGAGTCTACCTGGACCATGCGGCCGGCTCGCCCATGGTGCCTGCGGCCATCCAAGCGATGGAGCCGCTGCTCGGGGTACCCGGCAATCCCAGTTCGCTGCACACCTCCGGACGGACGATGCGTCGGCACCTCGAAGACGCACGCGACTCGCTGGCCGCGGACCTGGGCGCCAGGCCCGCAGAGGTGGTGTTCACGTCCGGGGGGACCGAGTCCAACAACCTGGCGCTGCTCGGCTCACTCGCCCATCTCGGGAAAGCGACCATGGCGGCCGTGTCGGCAGTGGAGCACCCGTCCGTGGCCGGGCTGGCCCACCACCACGCCCACGTGGTGCGTCTTCGCGTCGATCAGGACGGACGCCTCGACCTCGCCGCCGCTGCCGATGTCATCCCCCGCGCCGGCCTCGTCTCGGTGATGTGGGTGAACAACGAAACCGGCGCCGTCCAGCCGGTGGTCCAGCTGGCCAGCACCTCCGGCGGAACCCGGGTGCACTCCGACGCCGTCGCGGCGCTGGGCCACGTGCGGCTCGACTTCGCGGCCTCGGGCCTGGAGCTGATGAGTGTCTCGGCTCACAAGATCGGGGGACCGGTCGGGATCGGGGCACTGTTGGTGCGCCGGGGCGTCACGCTGGGACCGGTCGGGTTCGGCGGCGGCCAGGAGGCGAAGCTCAGGTCCGGCACGGTTCCGGTCGCCCTCGCGGCCGGGTTCGCCGCCGCCGCCCGGCACGCGTTGTCGACCCTGGCGGCCGAACAGGAGCGGCTGCTGTCCCTGCGCGCTCGCCTCGTGGACGGGGTGCTGGCGACCGTTCCGGGCGTGAGGGTGAACGGATCAGGCGCGGTCAGCCCCGCGATCGTGAACGTCACCGTGCACCGCACCCGAGCCGATGACGTCCTGCTCATCCTGGACGCCGCAGGCATCGACTGCTCGACCGGGTCGGCATGCTCTGCCGGGGTCCATCAACCCAGCGACGTGCTGCTGGCCATGGGCCGCTCCGCCGAGGATGCCGCCGCGAGCCTGCGGTTCTCGTTCGGGCCGGGGACGACGCCGGCCCACGTCGATGCCCTGCTCGCCGCCCTGCCCGACGCCGTTGGGCGCGCTCGCGCGGCCTTCCCCGCCTGAGCTCGTCGACGCGACCGCCCCGGCGGCACGCGTGGACGCTCACCTAGAATCGAGGGGCTTACCAGGGAGGTGCGATGCGGATACTCGCAGCTATGTCGGGTGGGGTCGACTCAGCCGTCGCTGCAGCGCGGCTTGTCGACGCCGGCCACGACGTGGTCGGCGTGCACCTGGCGCTCTCGAAGAACCCGGAGACCTATCGCAGCGGCGCCCGCGGCTGCTGTTCGCTGGAGGACTCCCACGACGCCAGACGCGCCGCCGACGTCCTCGGCATCCCCTTCTATGTCTGGGACTTCTCCGAACGGTTCGCCACCGAGGTGGTCGATGACTTCCTCTCCGAATATGCGGCCGGACGCACCCCGAACCCGTGCTTGAGGTGCAACGAGAAGATCAAGTTCGCTGCCGTTTTGGAACGGGGTCTGGCGTTGGGCTTCGACGCGGTGGCCACCGGCCATTACGCACGCCTCCAGTCGGTGGGCGGCGCCGTCGAGTTGCACCGGGCCGCCGACCTCGCCAAGGACCAGTCCTACGTTCTGGGCATGCTCGACCAGGCGCAGTTGCGCCGGTGTCTCTTCCCGCTCGACGACGTGGTCAAGACCGATGTCCGCGCTGAGGCCGCCGCCCGGGGTCTGTACGTTGCCAAGAAGCCCGACAGCCACGACATCTGTTTCATACCAGACGGCGACACCGGCGGCTTCCTCGACGCCCGGCTCGGCGTGGCGCCCGGAGACATCGTGGAGGAGACGGGCGACGTGGTCGGTGCGCACACCGGATCGCACCGCTTCACGGTCGGCCAGCGGCGCGGCCTGCGACTTGGTCGTCCGTCCGCGGACGGACGACCCCGCTTCGTGCTGTCGGTGGATCCGGTTCACAACCGGATCGTGGTGGGTCCCCACGAGCGTCTGGCGGTCTCGCGGCTGGAGGGGATCCGGCCCACCTGGACCGGCACACGCCGTTTCGGTCCGTGGCGCGGCTTCGCCCAGGTCCGCGCCCACGGCGAGCCGTTGCCCGCGCTGTTCGAGGCGACCGACAGCGGCCAGGTGGTGTCCCTCGACTCTCCGGCCCACGGCATCGCCCCTGGTCAGGCGGTGGTCTGCTACGAGGGTGATCGCGTGATCGGCAGCGCCACGATCGCAGCCACCGGAGCCTGACATGGTGTCCTTCACCGGCCTCGGGTCCCTCCCGGGCACTGATTTCGTCCGGGCGCTCGGCTGGGTGTTCGACCTGACGCCCGGGCTTCCGTACCTGCCCGAACTGCCGGCGCGCGGCCCGTGGGCTGGCCTGATCGGACGCACCCTCGGCATCAACGGGAGCCTGAACGCGGAGTACCGGGCCGGGCAGTGGCAGCTGTCCGCCACGGCCGGCATCGACCAGCGGCGGGCCAGGGCCACGCTGCGCGACGATCTGGACCAACTGGAAGAGCGCAGCCAGGGCTACTCCGGGCCATTCAAGGTCGCGCTGGCCGGACCCTGGACGCTGGCGTCGGCCGTGCTCCGTCCCTACGGTGGTCGGGTGCTCGCCGACAGGGGAGCTCGCCGTGATCTGGCCGATGCGCTGGCCGACGGTGTGGGATCGCTGGTCTCGGACGTGGCCCGGCGTCTGCCTGGCGCACAGATCGTCCTCCAAGTCGACGAGCCCTCCCTGCCTGCCGTGATCGCGGGCCGCGTGCCCACCGAGGGCGGCCTCTTCCGCCACCGGGCAGTGGAGCCGGACGAAGTTACCGCAGCGCTCGCCCGGATGACCGCTGAACCGGGCAGGCTCGGGATGCCTGTCTCGACGGTGGTGCATTGCTGCGCAGCCGAGGTGCCAGTCGCGCTCCTCGCCACCCCCGCTCCGGACGGGGCGGGATTCGGCGGGGTGTCGCTGGACCAGGACCTGATAACGGCCCCGCAGTGGGATGTGCTGGCCGCGGGAGTCGAGCGGGGCCTCTTGCTCTACCTGGGTTGCCAGCCGACATCCGCGGTGACCCTGTCCGCCGACGCGTTGACCCGACGTGTTCTGGGTGTGCTCCGTCGGCTGGAACTCGGGCCGGCGTTGGCCGAGCGCTTGGTGCTGACGCCGGCCTGCGGCCTGGCTGACGCTGAACCGGCCGCGGTACGGGCCATCTTCGACGCCCTGCGGCGAACCGCTTCGCGAGTCGAGGACGAGCTGTCGCGCTGAGCGGCGTCCGCAGCCGAGCCGGACTGTCTGGGCCGGCCGGTAGATTGCCCGCGTGGATATCAACCAGGCCGCCGCCAGGCATGCCACCTTGTCGGCTGAGATCACCGAACACCGGAGGCGCTACTACGAGTTGGATGCCCCAACCGTCTCCGACGGGGAGTTCGACGCCCTGATGCGCGAGCTGATCGATCTGGAGCAGGCGCATCCCGAACTGGCCGGTCCCGATTCGCCCACCCAACAGGTCGGCGGCATCGCCTCGGCAACCTTTGCGCCGGTCCGGCATCGGGAGCCGATGATGAGCCTCGACAACGCGTTCAGCCGTGAGGAGTTCGACCGGTGGGCCGAGCGCATCGCCCGCGACGTCGGTGAGGCCAACGTGGCCCGCTCGGGATACCTCTGCGAGGTGAAGATCGACGGGCTGGCGGTGGACCTGGTCTACGAGCAGGGAAGGCTCGTCACCGCGGCGACCCGCGGCGACGGCACGGTGGGGGAGGACGTCACAGCGAACGTGCGGACGATCACCACCATCCCACCGCGACTGGTCGGCACCGTACCGGCCGTCGTCGAGGTGCGCGGCGAGGTCTTCATGCGGCTGGCCGACTTCGAAGCGCTCAACGAGGGGCTGGTGGCCGCCGGCAAGTCGCCCTTCGCCAATCCGCGGAACTCCGCCGCCGGTTCACTGCGGCAGAAGGACCCCCGTGTCACCGCCAGCCGCAGGCTGGCCTTCCTCTGCCACGGTGTCGGCGAGGTGAGTGGCGGCGCCCCCATCGATCGTCAGTCCGAGGGCTACCGGCTGCTGTCCTCCTGGGGACTCCCGGTCAGCCCCCTTTCCCGGGTCGCGCCTACTCTGGCCGAGGTCTGGGCCTACATCGAGTACTACGGCCAGAACCGGCACACCATCGAGCACGAGATCGACGGGGTCGTGGTGAAGGTCGACGACCGCGCCCTGCAGCGCGAGCTCGGTGCCACTTCGCGAGCTCCGCGCTGGGCGATCGCCTACAAATACCCCCCCGAAGAGGTCACCACCGAACTCCTTGACATCCGGGTCAACGTCGGTCGGACCGGACGCGTCACGCCTTATGCGGTGATGCGTCCGGTGTTCGTCTCGGGCTCGACGGTCGAGATGGCCACGCTGCACAACCCCGCGGAGGTGGTCCGCAAGGGCGTTCTCATCGGGGACACTGTCGTGCTGCGCAAGGCGGGCGACGTCATCCCCGAGATCCTGGGCCCGGTCGTCGAACTGCGCGACGGAACCGAGCGGCGGTTCGTGATGCCCACCCTGTGCCCCAGTTGCGGCAGCGAGCTGCGTCCGGAGAAGGAGGGTGACGCCGACATCCGCTGCCCCAACCAGCGGTCGTGCCCGGCGCAGTTGCGCGAACGCCTGTTCCACCTGGCCTCACGTGCGGCGCTCGATATCGAGACCCTGGGCTGGCAGGCGGCTGACGCCCTCCTCTCCGCCGGGCTACTGACCGATGAGGGGGACCTGTTCACCCTCACCGAGGAGTCCCTGCGGCGGTGCAGCTTCTTCACCACCCGTGCCGGGGCTCTCTCGGCGAACGGGCGCAAACTGCTGGCCAACTTGGAACAGGCCAAGGGCAGACCCTTCGCGAAGTTCCTGGTGGCGCTGTCGATCCGGCACATCGGCAAGGGGATCGCTCCCGACGTCGCCGCGTCCTTCCCCAGCATCGACGCCCTCGCCGCCGCGACGTTCGAGGAACTTTCAGCGGTCGAAGGGATTGGCCCCACGCTGGCCGCGGCCATCGTGGAGTGGTTCACCATCGATTGGCATCGAGCGATCGTGGAGAAGTGGCGCAAGGCGGGCTGCCGGATGACCGACGAGCCTGCCGGGCCGGGCCAGGGCCCGGGGCCCACGCTGGCCGGACTCTCGATCGTGGTCACCGGCTCGCTGCCGGGCTACACCCGGGACTCCGCCAGCGAGGCGATCGTTTCCAGGGGCGGGAAGTCCGCGGGGTCGGTGTCATCGAAAACCGACTTCGTGGTCGTCGGCGACTCCCCAGGGTCGAAATACGAGCGAGCGGTTGCACTGGGTCGCCCGATCCTCGACGCCGCCGGGTTCGAGATCCTGCTCAGTGCCGGTCCCGAGGCGGCCTTGGCGACAGTACGCGCCCGCTAGTCCGCCGACCCTCTGGCAGACTGGCAGGCATGGAGGGACTCAACTCGAACCTGAACCTGAACGCCGGCGCACCGCCGCGGGTTCAGCCCAGGATCGGCGAGTGGGGGCCGCAGCAGGTCCCGGCGACCCGGCAGAAGAAGCGGGCCCGCTGGTGGACCGTGCTGGCGCTGGTGGTTGTCATCGGGCTCCTGTTCGGCTACGGGTACTTCATCTACCTGCAGATCCGCTGAACCTGCGACGCAGGGCTACGGGGCCAGCGCCGCGAGGTGCCGAAGCCTGGCCAGTTCCGACTTCAGGAACTCAGGACCGCCGCGACGAGCCACGACGATCGAGGATGCACTCTTGAACGGGGCCACCGCGATGAGTGTTTCGCCCCAGCCGGGCAGCCAGCCCTCGGGCAGTTCGTCGCTGCGAACCACGTCCAAGGCGCCCAACCGCGCGACCCCGCCGGAGTCCAGGTCCGGAGCCAGATCCGTCTTCAGCGTCACCGCCCGCCGATCCCGGTCGATGAGTGCGGCCCACGTCACCCGAAACACCTCAGGTGACTCCAGGGTGAGTATCTCCTCGGCCCGCTCGGCGTACTCGGTCATGTGGTTCAGCACGTCGACGTCGCCCTGCAGGCCCCAGCGCTCGGGGTAGTGGGACAGCCACAGCACCTCCACTCCGGGTATCGAGGTGCACACGGTGATCAGGGCATCCGGCTGGATACCCGGCGGCAGATCAAGCATGAAATCGTCAACCGCGAAGCCCTCGTACTTCTCGACGATCTCGACGGCGTTGATGTCCGCCTTCACCGTACCGAGCGCGGTGGCGACCGCTCCCAGCGAACCGGGGCGGTCGGGCAGAGCCACTCTCATCAGGAACACGCCCCCCAGTGTGTCCCACCCTTGTTACAGCGGGCTCACAATCCGCAGGGCAGACCGGCGGGCTTCGGACGGTCGTCGCGCAGGCTTGTCCGCGCCCCCGGTTAGGATGCAGTCCCGGGTGAGAGCCGCTCACCCGACCCGAGCAGCAGGAGTTGACCGTGGCCCTCACCACCGCCGAGGTCGCCCGACTCGGCCAATTGGCGCGCATCAACCTGACCGGGACGGAGTTGGCGCACCTCGCCCCGCAGCTGGACGTCATCCTCGACGCCATGGCACGGGTCGCCGAGGTCGCCGGCGCCGACGTCCCGCCGACCTCTCACGCGCTGCCACTGACCAATGTCTTCCGCGACGACCTGGTGACGCCTTCCCTGCCGGTCGCCGACGTGCTGGCAGGCGCGCCGGCCCAGGAACTGGGCCGCTTCCGCGTCCCGCGGATTCTCGGGGAGGAGGCATGAGCGACCTGCTCAGGGCAACCGCCCACGAACTGGCCGGGCTGATCGCCGGCGGTCAGGTGTCTGCTCGCGAGGTCGCCCAGGCCCACCTCGACCAGGTCGAGGCCGTCGACCCGCAGGTCCAGGCGTTCCTGCATGTCGACGGGGCCCGGGCCCTCTCGGCCGCCGACGCTGTGGATGCCGCCCGCGCGGCCGGCGAACCCCTCGGCCCGCTGGCCGGGGTCCCACTGGCGATGAAGGACATCTTCACCATGACCGGCGCGCCCACGACCTGCGGCTCCCGGATCCTTCAGGGTTGGGTTCCGCCCTACAACGCCACCATCACCGAGCGACTGCTGGGAGCCGGGGTGGTGGTGCTGGGCAAGACCAACATGGACGAGTTCGCGATGGGCTCCTCCACCGAGAACTCCGCCTTCGGTCCCACGCACAACCCGTGGGACCTGACCCGGATCCCGGGCGGCTCCGGGGGCGGTTCGGCGGCCGCCCTGGCCGCCTTCGAGGCCCCGCTGGCGATCGGCACCGACACCGGGGGCTCGATCCGCCAGCCGGCAGCGGTGACCGGGACCGTCGGGGTCAAGCCCACCTATGGGAGCACCTCCCGCTACGGCGTGGTCGCGATGGCCTCCAGCCTGGACACCCCCGGCCCCTGCGGGCGGACGGTTCTGGACACCGCGATGCTGCATTCGATCATGGCCGGGTGGGATCCGCGCGACTCCACCTCCATCGACGCACCCGTCCCCGGAGTCGTCGAAGCCGCTCGGTCGGGCGACGTGGCCAGGCTCCGGATCGGGGTGGTCAAGGAGTTCGGCGGCGAGGGTTACGCCCCCGGCGTCGAGCAGCGCTTCCATGAAGCGCTCGCGCTGCTGGAGGGTCTGGGCGCCGAGGTCACCGAAGTCTCCTGCCCGCACTTCGACTATGCGCTCGGCGCTTACTACCTGATCATGCCGAGTGAGGTGTCGAGCAACCTGGCCCGCTTCGACGCGATGCGCTACGGCCTGCGGGTTGCCGACGACGGCGTCCATTCCGCCGAGGAGGTGATGAGCCTCACCCGAGGTGCCGGGTTCGGGGCTGAGGTGAAGCGGCGGATCATCATCGGCACCTACGCCCTCTCGGCGGGCTACTACGACGCCTACTACGGGTCGGCGCTCAAGGTCCGCACGCTCATCAAGCGCGACTTCGATGCCGCGTTCGCCGAGGTGGACGTGCTGGTTTCGCCGACCACTCCCACGACCGCGTTCACGCTGGGAGAGCGGGTCGATGACCCGCTGGCGATGTACAAGGCGGACCTGTGCACGATCCCGTCCAATCTCGCCGGGAACGCAGCGGCATCCTTCCCGTGCGGCTTGAGCTCTGACGACGGGCTGCCGGTCGGATTCCAAGTGATGGCTCCCGCCATGGCCGATGACCGCCTCTATCGCGTGGGCGCGGCACTCGAACGAGCGCTCGGCGAGTCCTGGGGCGGGACGCTGCTGGATCGGCTCGCCGACTCCGCGGCCGGGGCTTGGCTGAACGTGGCGAAGGAGGGCGTGCGATGAGCCCGGATCTGATGGAGTTCGACGAAGCTCTGCAGGCGTTCGATCCGGTCCTGGGGCTGGAGGTCCACGTCGAACTCAACACGGCTTCGAAGATGTTCTGCGGTTGCTCCACGGCCTTCGGCGCCGAGCCCAACAGCCAGACCTGTCCGGTCTGCCTCGGCCTGCCCGGCTCACTGCCGGTGGTGAACCGTACAGCGGTCGAGTCCGCGATCCGGATCGGCCTGGCGTTGAATTGCGAGATCGCGCAGGTATGCCGCTTCGCTCGCAAGAACTACTTCTACCCCGACATGCCCAAGGACTTCCAGATCTCGCAGTACGACGAGCCGATCGCCTTCAACGGACACGTGGTGGTCGACGTCGACGGCGAACCGTTTCGGATCGACATCGAGCGGGCGCACATGGAGGAGGACACCGGCAAGTCCCTCCACAGGGGTGGCTCGACGGGGCGAATCCACGGCGCGGACTACTCGCTGCTCGATTACAACCGTTCCGGGGTGCCACTGATCGAGATCGTCACCAAACCGATCACCGGGGCGGGAACGAAGGCCCCTGAGGTGGCCAAGGCCTACGTGTCCTTCCTGCGGGACCTGCTGCGTGCTCTCGGTGTCTCGGACGTGCGGATGGAACAGGGGTCGCTGCGCTGTGACGCGAACGTGTCCCTGATGCCCAAGGGAGCCTCCCGATTCGGCTTGCGCACGGAGACCAAGAACGTGAACTCGCTGCGATCAGTGGAGCGTGCGCTGCGCTACGAGATCTGCCGCCAGGCCGCCGTGCTCGCCGGCGGCGGCACGGTCCACCAGGAGACGCGACACTGGCACGAGGACGGCGGCTACACATCGCCCGGCCGGTCGAAGGAGACCGCGGAGGACTACCGATACTTCCCCGAGCCAGATCTGGTGCCCGTGGCGCCGAGCCGAGAGTGGGTCGAACAACTCCGCGCGGCGCTGCCCGAGCCCCCTGCTACCCGGCGCCGGAGGCTGCAGTCGGAGTGGGGATTCACCGACCTGGAGATGCAGGACGCGGTCAACGCCGGCGCCCTCGACGTCATCGAAGCGACCGTCGCCGAGGGCTGTCCGCCCGCCGCGGCTCGCAAGTGGTGGCTGACCGAGCTCGCCCGCCGGGCCAACGAAGCCGGGCTGGAGCTCCGCGACGTGGGGATGACACCGGCGCAGGTCGCCAGCGTGCAGGCGCTCGTCGACGCCGGGACGGTGAACGACAAGCTGGCCCGTCTCGTGATCGACGGCGTGCTGGCCGGGGAGGGGGAGCCCGCCCAGGTGGTTGCAGCCAGAGGGCTCGCGGTCGTCTCCGACGACTCCGCACTGGCGGCGGCGGTGGACCGCGCGATCGAGGCGAACCCAGAGGTCGCCGACCGGATCCGCGAGGGCAAGCTGGCCGCGGCCGGCGCACTCATCGGGGCGGTGATGAAGGAGATGCGCGGCCAGGCCGACGCCGCTCGGGTCCGCGAACTGATCCTGGCCAGGCTTGGCTGACCCGGGGCGGACGCGCCGCCGCCGCACCGGGCAGGCCCTGCTGTCCGCGGCGGCCGGCGTCGCCATCGCAGCCCATCTGGTACTCCTCTACCTGCCTGGGTCGGCGACACCACAGATCGGCGTGCCGGGCCTGGACAAACTCGTCCATGCGGCACTTTTCGCTGTACCCACCCTTCTGCTGGCCCTGGCAGTCGGCAGGCCCAGAGCCGTCGCCGTCGGATTCGGACTCCACGCGCTGCTGAGCGAGCTGGTCCAGGCCGCGTTCGTGCCGGGCCGCCAGGGTGATCCGTGGGACGTCGTGTTCGACTTGCTCGGCGTCGGGCTCGCTATGGCGGTGTTGGCCTGGCGCCCCGTCCGCTCAGATCAACCGGGCTGACAGCACGCCTTTGATCGCCTGGATCTCGGCCACCAGCGATTCGGGGATCTCGCCCTCCACATCGACCAGGGTGTAGGCAAGCTCGCCGCGCGACTTGTTCAACAGGTCGGCGATGTTCAGGCCTCGAGCCGCCAGCAGCGTCGAGATCTGGCCGACCATGTTGGGGACGTTGGAGTTGGCGATGGAGATCCGGCTGGTGCCCGCCGCACGCGGCAATTCCGCCTCAGGGAAGTTCACCGAGTTCTTGATCGTCCCTTCCTCCAGGAAGCCGCGCAATTCCTCAGCGGCCATCACCGCGCAGTTCTCCTCGGCCTCGTTGGTGGAGGCGCCGAGGTGGGGCAGCGTCACCACTTTGTCGCGCTTGTTCAGGGCGGGGGTGGGGAAGTCGCACACGTAGCCACGCAGGCGTCCGGCTTCCAGGGCCTCGACCACTGCGCCCTCGTCGACGATGGGACCACGCGCGAAGTTCACCAGTACCGCTGAGCGACGCATGGCCGCCACCTGCTCAACCCCGATCAGGCCCCGGGTCGCCGGGACGAGTGGAACGTGGAGCGTGATGATATCCGCACGCTTGAGCAGCTGATCGAGGTTGGTGACATGCTCGACCTTGGCCGAGAGCTGCCACGCATGCTGGACAGTGATCTCGGGGTCGTAGCCGAGCACCCGCATGCCCAGGGCGACCGCAGCGTTCGCCACCTCGACGCCGATCGCGCCGAGCCCGATAACGCCAAGGGTCCGGCCGGGCAGCTCGAAGCCGACGTAAGCCTTCTTGCCGGCCTCCACAGCCTTGTCCATGCTTTCGGCGTCCCCGTCCAGTCGGTGCGCGAAAGCCGCCGCCGGGACGATGTTCCGTGCGGCGAGGAAAAGCGCCGCGATGACGAGCTCCTTCACCGCATTGGCGTTGGCGCCTGGGGTGTTGAACACCGGGATCCCGCGCGCGCTGAATTCAGGGACGGGAATGTTGTTGGTGCCTGCACCGGCCCTGGCCACGGCCAACACCGACGGTGGGATCGCCTGGCCGTGCAGACTGGCTGAACGGACGAGCAGTGCGTGCGGCTGGTCGACGTCAGCACCGACCTCGTAGGCCTCTTTGGGCAGCCGGCTCAGCCCGGCGTGGCTGATCGCGTTCAGCGTGCGAATGCGGAAGGTCACAGGATTCCTCTCAGGCGTGCCGGCGCTCGAAGTCGCCCATGAAGTCGATCAAGGCCTGGACGCCCGCCAGCGGCATCGCGTTGTAGATGCTGGCGCGCATCCCGCCGACGGAGCGGTGGCCCTCCAGGTTGGTCAGGCCGGCCTCGGCAGCGTGCGCAACGAAGGTCTTGTCCAGTTCGGGCCTGGCCAGGGTGAACGGCACGTTCATCCACGACCGGGCGTTGACCTGCACCGGGTTTGCATAGAACGGCGAGCCGTCGATCGCGGCATACAACGCCGCGGCCTTCGCGCGGTTGCGCTCACCCATGGCCGCCAAGCCCCCGGACTCCTTGACCCAGGCCAGGATCAGGCCGAGCAGATAGATCCCGAACGTCGGCGGCGTGTTCAGCATCGAGTCGGACTTGGCCATGGTGGCGTAGTTCCAGATCCCTGGGGTCGAGGGCCGGGCCCTGCCGAGTAGGTCGTTGCGAACGATCACCACGCACAGGCCGGCTGGGCCCATGTTCTTCTGCGCGCCGGCGTAGATCAGTCCATACCGAGACACCTCGATGGGCCGGGACAGGATCGTCGACGACATGTCCGCCACCAGCGGCACGTCACCGGACTCAGGGACGTAGTCGTATTCGACTCCGCCGATGGTTTCGTTCGGCGTGTAGTGAAGGTAAGCGGCCTTCGGATTGACCGTGTAGCTGCCGGCCGCCGGGACACTCGCATAGCGGCTGGCCGCCTCATCGGCCAACACCTCCACCGCCACGTCGTACTTCTTGGCCTCGGCGATGGCCTTGGCCGACCACTGGCCGGTGTGGAGGAAGTCGACTACATCACCTGCGGAGGTCAGGTTCATCGGGATTCCCGCGAACTGACCGGTGGCCCCACCCTGGAGGAAGAGGACGCTGTACCCGTCGGGGACGCCCAGCACCTCGCGCATCAGCGCTTCGGCCTCCGCCGCGCAGGCGACGAACGCCTTGCCGCGATGCGACACCTCCATCACCGACATCCCCGATCCCCGCCAGTCGGTCAGCTCCGACTGGGCACGCTCCAAGACGACGGTGGGGAGCATGGCGGGACCCGCGGAGAAGTTGAAGACGCGCATACCGCTATTGTCGCACTGCGTGGCGCGCCGACGCTCCGGCTCGGCAGGCATGGACGGTAGTCAGACCGACAAGTCGACGCGTTCCAGCACGGCCACGGTCGCCGGTTGGCCGATCACGGACACCCGGGCGGCCGAGCGGCGCCCGAAGGCATACAGCATCAGTTCACTGGGGCGACCCACGACGGTCACGATGTCCGGGCCGGGCGCGACCCGATGGGTGGCAGGCTGCCCGCTCGGTCCCTCTCTTTCCAGCACGACCGCAACCCGGGACCGGCGGAACAGGGCACGCCCGATCAACCTCAGCCGTTTCCACGCCCAGTCCTCGAAGTCCGGATCGAGGTCGCGGGGCTCAGCAGCACCGGCTCCGCGCCGGACGTCCTCGCAGTGCACGAAGAACTCAGCGGCGTTTGCGGCCTCGTCGACCCCGGGCAGGCGGAAGACCGACAATCCGACCGGTCCGGTGCGGATCGCCCGTACGAGATCGAGGAACGGCATCCGCTGCTTCACCTCGGCCATCCGGGCGTCCGCCTGATCGGCGAAGGCCTTGATCACCAGCCCGGGAGTTGCCAGCGGATCGTTCTCTCGGAGCCAGAGATGGGCGGCGAGGTCGTGGGCGGTCCAGCCCTCACACAGCGTCGGCGCGTCCGGCCCTGCACCCTCCAGAGCGTCGCACAGGGCTTGTCTCTCGGAGCGGGCGAACGTCACGGGGGCACTGTAGCCCGCCTGCCACAATGTCGGGGTGGAAGAGCTATCCGAGACGCCCGCAGCCGCCGGCAGCGAGCCCAGCCCGGGCATCAGGATCCAACCCGACCTCGACGGCTTCGTGGAGGCCGGGCGGCGTCGCCGGGTCGTCAGTGTCCACGCCAGACTGCTAGCCGACGACTTCACCCCGGTCGGCCTGTACCACCAGCTGTGCGGCGACCGGCCGAACACCTTCCTGCTCGAATCGGCCGAGGGTGGGGTCTGGTCGCGCTACTCGTTCGTCGGAGTGTCCGCCGCAGCCACCCTCAGCGAGCGTGACGGCGAGGCGTTCTGGAGTGGACGTCCGATCGCCGGCCTGCCCACCGGCGGAGACCCGCTGCAGGTGCTGGCTGAAACGCTGCGAGCGCTGCATACCCCGCGTGATCCGCTGCTTCCGCCCTTGGTCTCGGGATTGGTGGGCTACCTCGGGTACGACGTCGCCCGCCGACTGGAGCGACTCCCCGACAGCAACCCCGACGACCTGGGTATCCCGGAGTTGGCGATGATGCTCGTCTCCGATATGGCCGTTCTCGATCACCACACCGGCGAGGTCTGGCTGGTCGCCAATGCGATCAACTTCGACAACTCCGAACAGCGGATCGTCGAGGCCTACACCGACGCCGCGGCACGCGTGGCAGCCATGGCGGCCGCACTCCTGCGGCCGACCGAGCCTCTGGTCGCGGTCCGTACCTCCGGCCGCGCGGAATCGGCGATCCGCCGGCAACGCAGGCCTGAGGAGTACGAGGCGGCCGTGGCTGCCGCCATCGAGGAGATCCGGGCCGGCGAGGCCTTCCAGATCGTCGTCAGCCAGCGCTTCGAGATCGACTGCACCAGCAACGCCTTGGACGTCTACCGAGTGCTGCGACGCACCAACCCCAGCCCCTACCTGTACCTGTTGCGCTTGGAGGGATTCGATGTCGTCGGATCGAGTCCCGAGGCCCTGGTGACGGTCGAAGGCGGACGCGCTGTCACCCATCCCATCGCTGGAACCCGTCCGCGCGGTGCCTCCGCAGCCGCCGACGCGGCCCTGGAGGCCGAACTGCTCGCCGACCCCAAGGAGGCGGCCGAGCACCTGATGCTCGTCGACCTGGGTCGCAACGATCTGGGACGGGTGTGTGCCCCCGGCACGGTCGAGGTCATCGAGTTCATGAAGGTGCGTCGTTACAGCCACGTCATGCACCTGGAGGCGGCGGTCTCGGGGATCCTGTCCCCGGGCCGGACGGCGCTCGACGCGACACTGTCCTGCTTCCCCGCGGGCACCCTGTCCGGGGCGCCCAAGGTGCGCGCCATGGAGATCATCGACGAGTTGGAGGTCACCCGGCGCGGGCTTTACGGCGGCGTCGTGGGCTATTTCGATTTCGCCGGGGACTCCGACACCGCCATCGCGATCCGTACCGCGGTGCTCAAGGACGGCGTGGCCCACGTCCAGGCCGGCGCGGGAGTGGTCGCCGACTCGATTCCGGCCAATGAGGATCTGGAGTCTCGCAACAAGGCCGCCGCCGTTCTCGGCGCGGTGTCCGAGGCGGGTCGCCTGGTGCGGCTGACGGCTGTTTCCTGAGGTTAACTCAGGCAAACCTCTGGGTTGCCAGCTGGAATACCGCACAGGCCGCCGGTAAGAATGGGCAAGATGGTGGCTCCCCAGCGGTGTCCCCACAGTGAAGGAGCGATGATGACCGAAGTCACCCAGCAAGCTGTTCGCCCTGGCGCCAAGGAGTACCACCATGGCCGGACGCCCGCGGCCTGGGCCGGCAGCATCATCGCGGGCGTCGCCTTCATCCTGGGTGCCATCGCCTTCATGACCGGACCGAACTGGACGCTGCTGTGGGCTTCGCTGGTGCTCCTAGTGCTGTCACTGGTGGCCGGGGGAGTGCTTCGCCGGCTGGGGTACGGGCAACCCTGACCATGACCGTCCTCGACGAGATCATCGTCGGTGTCCGTGAGGACCTCGCCGAACGCCAGGCCCGCACCCCCCTCTCCCGGCTGATCGAGGCGGTGACAGCCCTGCCGGACGCCTTGGATCCTATGCCGGCTCTCCGGTCACCCGGCCTTTCGGTGATCGCCGAGGTCAAGCGGTCCAGTCCCAGCAAGGGCACGCTGGCCCGCATCGCCGACCCAGCCGGCCTGGCTCGCGAGTACGCCGCGGGCGGGGCAGCCGTGATCTCGGTGCTGACCGAACGCCGCCGGTTCCACGGCAGCCTGGACGATCTGGTCGCCGTGCGCGCGGAGGTGTCGACGCCGTTGTTGCGCAAGGATTTCGTCGTCACGGAGTACCAGCTCTGGGAAGGCCGCGCAGCCGGGGCCGATCTGGCGCTTCTCATCGTTGCGGCGCTCAGCCAGGCCGAACTGGTCGACCTGATGGCGCTCGCCGAGCAACTCGGTCTGACCTGCCTGGTGGAGACGCACACTGCCGACGAGGTCCGCCGCGCAGTCGACTCCGGCGCGTCCCTCATCGGGGTGAACAACCGCAACCTGAAGACCCTGGAGGTGGACCTGTCCCAGTTCGAGAAGCTGGCCGGCCTCATCCCCGGCAGCGCGGTCCGCGTGGCCGAGTCGGGAATCCTGAGCGTGGCCGACGCGGCGCGAGTCGCAGCGGCTGGTGCCGACGCGATCCTGGTCGGCGAGGCGCTCGTCAAGCACGGCGACCCGCGCTCGGCCGTCGCATCCTTCACGGCCCTCGGTCGCTGACCACCGACCCGGCCCGAACTGCGCGTGAGCCCATGGACCGACCGGGCAGAATGGACCGGGTGAACACCATCCCGACCCTGCCGGATGCGGCCGGTCACTACGAGATCTTCGGCGGCCGGTACGTCCCCGAGGCGCTGATTGCGGCCCTCAACCAGTTGCAGGCGGAATTCGACAAGGCCATGGGGGACGCCGCTTTCTGGGCGGAACTGAACCGCCTTCGCCGCGATTACGCCGGCCGACCCACCGCCCTCACCGAAGCGTCCCGCTTCAGCCGGTACTGCGGCAACGCCACCATCCTGCTCAAGCGCGAGGACCTGAACCACACCGGGTCGCACAAGATCAACAACGTCCTGGGCCAGGCTCTCCTGACGCAGCGCATGGGCAAGTCACGGGTCATCGCCGAGACGGGCGCCGGCCAGCACGGCGTGGCCACCGCCACCGCCGCGGCCCTGATGGGCATGGAGTGCCGCATCTACATGGGCAGGGTGGACACCGACCGCCAAGCACTCAACGTCGCTCGCATGCAACTCCTCGGAGCCGAGGTGGTCGCGGTGGAGTCTGGCAGCAGGACGCTCAAGGACGCCATGAACGAGGCCATGCGGGACTGGGTGGCCAGTGTCGATCACACCCACTACCTCATCGGCACTGTGGCCGGGCCGCACCCCTTCCCGAAGATGGTCCGTGAGTTCCAACGCGTCATCAGCACCGAGGCGCGCCAGCAGGTGCTCGACCGGTACGGTCGGCTGCCTGATGTCGTGGCTGCATGCGTGGGCGGCGGCTCCAATGCGATGGGCATGTTCGCGGACTTCCTCGACGACGAAGCAGTGGCCCTCTACGGGTTCGAGGCCGGGGGTGAAGGGGTCGACACCGGGCGCCATGCCGCCGCGATCGCCGGCGGGTCGGTCGGCGTTCTGCACGGGATGCGGACCTACATCCTTCAAGACGACGACGGGCAGACGCTGGAGTCCCACTCGATCTCGGCGGGGCTGGACTATCCCGGCGTCGGACCGGAGCACTCCTGGCTGGCCGCCACCGGCAGAGCCAACTACGAGCCTGTCACCGACGCCGAGGCCATGGAGGCGTTCACGTTGCTCACCCGCACCGAGGGCATCATGCCCGCGATCGAGTCGGCCCACGCGGTGGCCGGGGCGATGCGACTGGGTCGGCGACTCGCGGAGTCCCAGCCCCTCGCCCGCCCGCTGATCGCGGTCTGCCTGTCGGGACGCGGGGACAAGGATGTCGACACCGCGATCCGCTACTTCGGGCTGGACGGCTCGGCCAACGCTTCCATCGGGGGTCCGGCATGAACGCAGGCATCTCCGGACAGGCCTTCCTGGCCGCCGCCGCCGAGGGACGCAAGGCCCTGGTCGGCTACCTTCCGGTCGGCTTCCCCACCGTGAGCGGATCCCTCGACGCGCTGCGCGCGCTGTGCGGGAACGACGGCGGCCCGGGCGTCGACCTGGTCGAGATCGGCCTTCCCTACTCCGACCCGGTGATGGACGGGCCGGTCATCCAGCGCGCCGGGACGACCGCCCTGGCGCGCGGCGTCCGGACCCGGGACGTGTTCGCCGCTGTCGAAGCGGTCCGTTCAACCGGCACCCACGCCGTGGTGATGACCTACTGGAACCTCGTCGATCGCTACGGCGTGGCGGCCTTCGCACGCGACCTTGCCGCGGCCGGCGGCGCCGGCCTGGTCACGCCCGACCTGATCCCCGATGAGGCGGACGCCTGGCTGGCCGCCTCCGACGACCATGGACTGGACAGGATCTTCCTGGTCTCGCCCTCGTCGACAGACGAGCGCATCGTGTCCACCACCGACGCTTGTCGCGGCTGGGTGTACGCCACCTCGGTCATGGGCGTCACGGGGGCCCGTGCGGCCACCTCGGCCGCCGCGCCGTCCCTGGTGGCTCGGATCCGGGCCCTCGCGCCGGGTGCTCTGGTCGGCGTGGGCCTGGGAGTCTCCAACGGGGCCCAAGCCGCTGAGGTCGCCCGCTACGCCGATGCGGTGATCGTCGGGTCGGCCTTCCTGCGGCCCTTGCTGGACGCCGAAGACGCCGGACACCCCGACGACCTGACCGGCCTGCGGGCGGCCGTGGCGGACCTGGCCGCCGGGGTCAGGCGCTGAGCCCGGGACGAGATGTGTTCGTGACTCTCTCGATTCCCAGTCCGCCCATCAACGGCTTCACTCTCGGGCCGCTGACCATCCGGTTCTATGCGCTGTGCCTGATCGCCGGCATCTTCGCCGCCTGGTTCATCGGGTCGCGACGCTGGCGAGCGCGCGGCGGTCGCCAGGAGACCTTCGAGAACGCCATCCTGTGGGCGATCCCGATCGGGATCGTCGGCGCCCGGTTCTACCACGTGCTCACCCACCTGGGGGACTACTTCGCCCCGGGGGTCAACCCCTGGAGCGTGCTGTTCATCTGGGAGGGCGGGATCGCGATCTACGGGGCCATCGGCTTCGGCGCGTTGGGCGCCTGGCTCTCCTGCCGCCGCAGCGGAGCGCGGTTCCCCGCCTTGGCCGATTCGCTGGCCCCCGGGATCGCCGTCGGACAGGCTATCGGCCGGTTCGGCAACTGGTTCAACCAGGAACTCTACGGTGGCCCGACCGACCTGCCCTGGGGGCTCGAAATCGACCCCCAGCACCGCGCCCCGGGCTTCGAGCAGTACGCCACCTTCCATCCGACCTTCGCCTACGAAGCGTTGTGGGACCTCGGTGTCGCCGGCGTCCTGCTCTGGGCGGACCGGCGATTCACCCTCGGACGTGGCAAGGTCTTCGCGCTCTACATCGCCTTGTACGGGTTTGGGCGGTTCTTCACCGAGGGCATCCGATTGGACTACTCCTACGACACTTTCGGCCCCATCCGGTTCAACCAGGCGATGGCCGCCCTCATCGTCATGGCGGGCCTTGCCGGCTTCGCGTGGCTGGCCAAGTACCGTCCCGGTCGAGAGGATGTCGTCGAGCCAGACCGGGAAGACACCCCCGAGACGGAACCTCGCTGAACCCTGGCTCCGCGACGGCGTCCGCTGCCGCCCGGTCCACCATCCGGCGGTCTCGTCCCCGATGCGCGGTTGTGTCGGGTAGGCTCCGCCCTGCGTGCAGCGTCGGCATGTGCAGCCGGCAGGCTTTGCACCCTCCGCCAGTGCGTCGCACCGCGCGCAGATGGGAGTTCACACCATGGCTTTGCCGTCCATGTCCGGCCCCCGGGCCGAGGGTCTTTATGATCCTGCCTTCGAGCATGACTCCTGCGGGGTCGCCTTCGTCGCCCAGCTCAGCGGAGAGGCCAGTCATGCCATCGTGGCCCACGGCTTGACCGCCTTGGAGAACCTCGACCACCGCGGCGCGACCGGAGCGGACGCGGCCGCCGGCGACGGGGCGGGCATGCTGCTCCAGGTGCCGGACGGCTTCCTGCGCAGGGTGGTCGACTTCGACCTGCCCGACCCCGGCCACTACGCGATGGGCATGGCCTTCCTGCCGATGGACGCGGTCAAGCGGGCTGCGGCCAAGCGAACCATCGAGTTCCTGGCGGCCGAGGAGAACCTCACCATCCACGGCTGGCGTCCGGTCCCCACCGACGCCTCCACGCTCAGCCCGATCTCGGTGGCGGCGATGCCGCACTTCGAGCAGCTGTTCGTCTCCTCACCCGACAACGCCTCCGGGATCGACCTGGATCGACTCGCCTACCCGCTGCGCCAGCGGGCCCGCAACCAAGCGGGCATCTACTTCGCTTCCCTGTCGGCGCGGACGACGGTCTACAAGGGCATGCTGACCACCCAGCAGCTCGCCGAAGTGTTCCCCGACCTGCTCGACGAGAGGGTGACCAGCGCTCTGGTGCTGGTGCACTCGCGCTTCTCCACCAACACCTTCCCGGCCTGGGCACTCGCACATCCCTACCGGCTGCTGGCGCACAACGGAGAGATCAACACCGTCAAGGGCAACCGCAACTGGATGCGTGCCCGCGAAGCGCTGCTGACCACCTCCCTCATTCCCGGCGACCTCAGCCGGATCTACCCGATCTGCACCCCCGAGGGCTCCGACTCGGCCTCCTTCGACGAGGTGCTCGAACTCCTGCACCTGGGCGGGCGTTCGCTGCCTCACGCGGTGCTGATGATGATCCCCGAGGCCTGGGAGAACCACAACGAAATGGACCCGGCCCGCCGGGCGTTCTACAACTTCCACTCCTCGGTGATGGAGCCCTGGGACGGTCCGGCGTCGGTGACCTTCACCGACGGAACGCTGATCGGAGCCGTCCTGGACCGCAACGGCCTGCGTCCGGGTCGCTACTGGGTCACCGACGACGGCCTGGTCGTGTTCGCCTCCGAGGCCGGCGTCCTCGACATCGCGCCGAACCAGGTGATCCAGAAGGGCCGGCTGCAGCCGGGCCGGATGCTCCTGGTCGATCTCGAACAGCACCGCCTGATCAACGACGACGAGATCAAAGCCCAACTCGCCGCAGCGCACCCGTACCAGGAGTGGCTCGCAGACGGACGGGTGGACCTCGACGAACTCCCCGAGCGCCAGCACGTCGTGCACAGCCACGCCTCGGTGACCCGCCGCCAGCAGGTGTTCGGCTACACCCACGAGGAGCTCAAGCTGATCCTGGCGCCGATGGCCAACTCCGGCTACGAGCCGATCGGGTCGATGGGCTCGGACACCCCGCTGGCGGTGCTCAGCGAGCGGCCGCGGCTGCTCTTCGACTACTTCACCCAGCTCTTCGCCCAGGTCACCAACCCGCCGCTGGACGCGATCCGCGAGGAACTGGTCACCTCGCTCAGCGCCACCTTCGGGCCGGAAGCGAACCTGCTGGCGCCGGGGCCCGAGTCCTGCCGCCAGATCGTGATCGGCTACCCGATCCTCGATTCCGACCAACTGGCCAAGCTCGTCCGGATCAACCGGGACGGCGCCATGCCGGCCTACGACACCTATGTCGTCCGCGGCCTGTACGACGTGGAGGGCGGGGGAGCGGCCCTCAAGGCCCGCCTCGACGAGTTGTGCGCCGAGGTGTCGGACTCGATCGACCGGGGCTGCCGGACGATCATCCTGTCCGACCGCCACTCCAACGCCGACGTCGCCCCGATCCCGTCGCTGCTGCTCACCGCCGCGGTCCACCAACACCTGGTCCGGGAGAAGAAGCGCACCCAGGTCGGCCTGATCGTGGAGGCCGGCGATGTTCGCGAGGTGCACCATGTGGCGCTGCTGATCGGCTTCGGTGCGGCCGCGGTCAACCCGTACCTGGCCTTCGAGTCCGCCGAGGACCTGGCCCGCCGGGAGTGGCTGGTCAAGGTCGAGCCCGAGCAGGCGGTCCAGAACGTCCGCAAGGCGCTCGGCAAGGGCGTGCTCAAGGTGATGAGCAAGATGGGCGTCTCGACCATCGCCTCGTACACCGGCGCCCAGATCTTCGAGGCGCTCGGCCTGTCGTCCGACCTGGTGGACGCCTACTTCACCGGCACCACCAGCCGGATCGAGGGGATCGGGCTGGACGAGGTCGCCCGCGGCATCCACGCCCGGCACAGCGCCGCCTATCCGCCCGACCGGATCACGCTGCCGCACCGGACGCTGGAGACCGGCGGGGAGTACCAGTGGCGTCGGGAGGGCCCGCCGCACCTGTTCGACCCGGAGACCGTGTTCCGGTTGCAGCACGCCACCCGGGCCAAGCGCTTCGACATCTTCAAGGCCTACACCGAGCGGGTCAACGACCAGGCCAAGCGGCTGATGACGCTGCGCGGGCTGCTCAAGTTCGCGTCCGACCGCAAGCCGGTGCCGCTCGACGAGGTCGAGCCGGTCAGCGAGATCGTGAAGCGGTTCTCGACCGGCGCGATGTCGTACGGTTCGATCTCGCGGGAGGCGCACGAGACGCTGGCGATCGCGATGAACCGGCTCGGCGGCAAGTCGAACACCGGCGAGGGCGGCGAGGACGCCGACCGGCTCTACGATCCCGAGCGGCGCTCGGCGATCAAGCAGGTGGCGTCGGGGCGGTTCGGCGTGACGTCGGACTACCTGACCAACTCCGACGACATCCAGATCAAGATGGCGCAGGGCGCCAAGCCCGGCGAGGGCGGCCAGCTGCCCGGCCACAAGGTCGACAAGAACATCGCGCGCGTGCGCTATTCGACGCCCGGCGTCGGCCTCATCTCGCCGCCGCCGCACCACGACATCTATTCGATCGAAGACCTCGCGCAGCTCATTCACGATCTGAAGAACGTCAATCCGAAGTCGCGCGTCTCGGTGAAGCTCGTGTCGGAGGTGGGCGTCGGCACGGTCGCCGCCGGCGTGTCGAAGGCGCGCGCCGATCATGTCACGATCTCCGGCTATGAAGGCGGCAC
>CAZPCM010000032.1:0-25634 GCA_964585085.1 uncultured Propionibacteriaceae bacterium | reverse complement strand
ACCCCTTTCCCATCCAGCAGGCCACACTGCCTGACACCCTGGCCGGCCGCGACGTGCTCGGACGCGGCCGCACGGGCTCGGGCAAGACACTGGCCTTCGCGCTGCCGGTGGTGGCCCGGCTCGCCCACCTGGTGCCCTCCGGACGGACGGTGGCGCCTCGCAGCGAGCCCGGACGCCCGCGCGGCCTGATCCTGGCTCCCACCCGGGAGCTGGCCGGTCAGATCCTGGCCACCCTCGAACCGCTGGCCACGGCCGCCGGGCTGCGGGGGATGACCATCTTCGGCGGGGTCAACCAGAACCGCCAGGTACAGCAGCTGCGGCGCGGCGTCGACATCGTCGTCGCGACCCCCGGACGGCTGGAGGACCTGATGGGCCAGGGGCACGTCCGACTGGACGGCGTCTCGGTGACCGTCCTGGACGAGGCCGACCACATGGCCGACCTCGGCTTCCTGCCCAGTGTCACCCGCATCCTGGCCGCGACGCCGGCCGGTGGCCAGCGGCTGCTGTTCTCGGCGACCCTCGACCGGGGCGTCAACTCGCTGGTGGCCCGCTTCCTGAACCGTCCGCTGGACTTCAGTGTGGACGCCGAGGAGTCGCCGGTGGCGGCGATGACGCACCACGTCTTCTGGGTCGACGATGCCTCGGCCAAGCGCGAGATCGTCCACACCCTGGCCGGAGGCGCCAGCCGCCGCCTGCTGTTCACACGCACCAAGCACCAGGCGCGCAAGCTGGCCCGGGAGCTGACCGCCGACGGCATCCCGGCGGTGGAGTTGCACGGCAACCTGTCCCAGAACGCGCGAGAGCGTGGCCTGCGAGCCTTCGCCGAGGGGGAGGTGCGGGTGATGGTCGCCACCGACATCGCTGCCCGCGGCATCCACGTCGACGAGGTGGACCTGGTCGTCCATGTCGACCCGCCGGCCGAACACAAGGCCTACCTGCACCGCTCCGGGCGAACCGCGCGCGCCGGCAACGAGGGAGACGTGATCACCCTGGTGCTGCCCGAGCAGCGCAAGGACTTCCAGGCCCTCGCCCGGGCGGCGAAGATCACCGCCCGTCCGTCCGCCGTCCGCGCCGGGGACGCGCAGGTGCTCGCGCTGGTCGGTGGCACCGCCGCGCCGGTCGCGCCTGACCAGGCCCCCAGCGCGGCCGCCCGCCGGGAAGCCCCGCAGCCTGCCGGCGCCGCCAAGGCGCGCACCGCCCGGCAGAGGAACACCCAGGAGATCTCGTCGGGTGGGGGAGTGGCCCGCTTCTCCGAGCACGGCGGCCGTCGCCGGCACCAGCCCCGCCGCAACCCGACCAGGCTCTCGGCCTAGCGGCCACGCCGGGGAGTTGTCAGCGCCGCCGTCTAGCATGGTTCGCGTGTCGTCCGCTTCCCTGAGTGCGCTTGGCGTGCTGCGTTCGACGTTCGGCTACGACGCGTTCCGCGGTGACCAGGAGCAGATCATCAGCCACGTCGTCGCCGGTGGGGACGCCGTGGTCCTGATGCCCACCGGTGGCGGCAAGTCGTTGTGCTACCAGATCCCGGCGTTGGTGCGCCCTGGGGTGGGGGTGGTGATCTCGCCGCTGATCGCGCTGATGCACGACCAGGTGACCGCCCTGGATTCCCTGGGGGTGCGCGCCGGTTTCCTGAACTCGACCCTCTCCGCCGAGGAGCGCCGAGCGACCGAGCGTGCGGCGTTGGCCGGCGAGCTGAGCCTGCTGTACCTGGCGCCGGAGCGGCTGGGGATGGAGTGGACGCAGGAGTTCCTGGACCGGCTGCCGGTGTCGGTGTTCGCGATCGACGAAGCCCACTGCGTCTCGCAGTGGGGCCACGATTTCCGGCCCGACTACCTGAAACTGTCGATGCTGCAGGACCGATGGCCGGCGATCCCCAGGATCGCGCTCACCGCGACCGCCACCCCGTCCACCCGGCGGGAGGTCACCGAGCGGCTGGGGCTTCAGGGCGCGCGCACCTTCGTGGCCAGTTTCGACCGGCCCAACATCCAGTACCGGATCGAGCCCAAGCAGCAGCCGCTGCGCCAACTGGTCGACCTCCTCCGCGGTGAGCATGACGGGGACGCCGGCATCGTCTACTGCCTGTCGCGGGCCTCGGTGGAGAAGACCGCCGAGGCGCTGTCGAAGGAGGGCGTCACGGCGTTGCCGTACCACGCGGGGTTGCCGTCGGCGGTGCGGACGGCCAACCAGGCCCGGTTCCTGCGCGAGGACGGAGTGGTGATGGTCGCCACGATCGCGTTCGGGATGGGCATCGACAAGCCGGACGTGCGCTTCGTGGCACATCTCGATCTGCCCAAGAGCATCGAGGGCTACTACCAGGAGACCGGACGGGCGGGCCGCGACGGCCTACCCGCCACCGCGTGGATGGCCTACGGCCTGGCGGAGGTGGTGCAGCAACGCCAGCTGATCGAAGCCTCGGACGGTGACGCCCAGCATAAGCGGCTGCTCGGCCAGCACCTCGACGCGATGCTGGGGTTGTGCGAGACGCTGCGCTGCCGACGGCAGCTCATCCTGGAGTACTTCGGTGAGGCGAGCGGGCCGTGTGGCAACTGCGACACCTGCCTCGACCCGCCACAGGCTTGGGACGGGACGGTGGCCGCGCAGAAGCTGTTGTCGACCGTCGTCCGGTTGCAGCGCGAACACCGGCAGCGCTTCGGGGCCGGTCAGTTGATCGACATCCTGCTTGGGCGGCGCACGGAGCGGGTCCAACGGTGGGGACACGACCGGCTGAGCACGTTCGGCGTCGGTACCGAACTCACCGACCAGCAGTGGCGGTCCGTCACCCGCCAACTCCTGGCCGGAGGGCTGGTCGCGGTCTCCGCGGACGGCCACGGCACGCTCGGAGTGACCGATGCCTCGTGGCCGGTACTCCGCGGCGAGCGGCAGGTACCGATGCGCCAGGACGCGGTGGCGCGAGCCGAACGCTCGCGGCGCAGGCCGGCCCGCTCCGAGGAGCCGCCGCGTTCCCGCTCCGCGGCCGCCGCGGACCTGGCCCAGGCCGAGCGCGAGATCTTCGAGCGATTGCGCGCCTGGCGCGCGGAGACCGCCCGGGCGGCCTCGGTCCCGGCGTACGTGGTGTTCCCCGACGCCACGCTCGTCGGCCTCGCGCAGCGGCGCCCCGCGTCGCTCGAAGCGCTGTCCGCGGTCAGCGGCGTGGGTGCCAAGAAGCTCGAGCAGTACGGCGACGCCGTGCTGCGGATCGTCGCTTCGGCGTCCGCTCCCCCTGGCCGAGCGTCGACTCCAGGAGCGCAGGATGGGTGACGAACCGAGGCAGCGCCGAGCCGACAAACCCAATGAGCCCGCCGCCCCCCGCGTCCAACGAGACGGCCACGTGTGGCGGATCCGTTCGCTCGCCACCGCGCGGCAGGTGCTGCGTGCCCGCGACCGCACCACCCAGGCCGGTTTCACCGCGGAAGCGATTCCCACCGGGTATCTCAAGCACCATCCGATCCTGATCTCGGACGGGCCGGGCCACGACGAGCAACGAAGCAAGGTCGGCCGCTTCTTCGCCCCGGCCGTCGTCGCCGAGCGCTACACAGCACGCATGGAATCCTGCGCCGAGACCCTCCTGAACGAGGCGGAGGCCGCCGGGTCGTGCCGGCTCGACGACCTGGCTCTCTTCTACAGCGTCGAGGTCACCGCGGACGTGGTGGGCCTCACCGACTCCCCGGTGCGGCGGATGTCGTCGCGCCTGGTGAGCTTCTTCAACCAGCCACCCTTCGACCTCACCAGGGCGGACCTCGGCCGGACGCCGGGACAGTGGGCGCGGGCGGCGTTCAACGGTCTGGTGCCCATCGTGCGTTTCTACCTCGCAGACGTCCGTCCCGCGATCCGCGCCCGGCGCAAGCTGCCCCGTCCCGACGTCATCAGCCACCTGATCGGAGAGGGCTACACCGACGCCGACATCCTGGTCGAGTGCGTCACCTACGGAACGGCCGGGATGGTCACCACACGGGAGTTCATCTGCATGGCCGCGTGGCACCTGCTGCACGACCGGCCTCTGCGGGAGAGGTACCTCTCCGCCGAGCAGCCGGAGCGTTTCGCCATCCTGCACGAGATCATCCGGCTCGAGCCGGTGGTCGGCCACCTCTACCGGCGCGCTCGGGACGAGGTGGTCATCACCGACGGCGAGGACACCTGGACGATTCCCCCCGGGGACCTCATCGACGTGTGCCTCCGCGCGGCCAACGCCGACCCGCAGGCGGTCGGAGCTGAACCACTCCGCCTCTGCCCGGGCCGCGCTCTGCCTCCGGGTGTCAACCAGGCGGTCCTCAGCTTCGGCGACGGCGCCCACAAGTGCCCCGGCCAGCCCCTGGCGATCCTGGAATCGGACGTCCTCCTCACCCGCCTGCTGTCGCGCAACCCCGCCATCGTCAGCGAGCCGACGCTGGGTTGGGACGATCTGATCGAGGGCTACTTCCTGCGTGGCTTCGAGCTCAGCTTCCCCGAACCCCCGCGGGCGGGCGGGCGCCCGGGCTAGGTGCCGCCCTCGGCGGCGACCTTGGCTGCGGCGTGTTCGGCGGCGGCATGGTCGAGATAGAGGCCCTCGCGCGGGAAAGCCTTCCCCTCGGCGTCCACCCGGAACACCAGCGGGTGGCCGGCGGGGATGTTCAGCCGCTCGGTCTCGTGATCGGTCAGGCCCACCATGACGGTGCACAGGGCGCGGAGGGTGTTGCCGTGGGAGACGACGAAGATGCACGACCCGGACGCGAGGCGCCGGCGCAGGTCGTCCCACAGGGGCCGGACGCGTTCGACGACGTCGCGCAGGGATTCGCCCATCCCCGCCTGCAGGGGACCGTGGTCGGCCAGCGGGGGCGGGTCGGTCCAGGAGGCGGTCTGCTCGGCGGTGGCGGCGGGCGGCCGTCCCTGCATGGTGCGCCGCCAGGTGAAGAACGCCTCTTTGCCGTGCTGGGCCCGGGCGTCGGCCTTCGAGACCCCGGTCAGGCACCCGTAGTCACGCTCGGAGAGGCGCCAGGTGGTCTCGACCGGGACATCCTCGATGCCCAGTTCGGCGATCAGCAGGTCGGCCGTCCGGATCGCGCGCAGCATGGGGGAGCGGACGAGGACGTCGGGGTGCAGACCGGCCTCGCGGATCAGGTCCGCGGCGACGCCCACCTGGCGCTCCCCGGCGGCGGTCAGCCCCACGTCGAGCAGTCCGGTGAACGTGCTGGTGGCGTTGAAGACGCTCTCCCCATGACGCAGCAGCAGGAGTGTGCCTGGCGTGCCGTCCATGGCGACCCTTCGTCGTTCCTCCGGGCGATTCTACGGATCAGGCGAGGGTTCTCGTGGTGAGAAGCCGTCGGACGCCGTTCCGGGCCAGCATCAGGACCAGGATCAGCCCGGTGACGGGGAAGAAGCCGCCCAGACTCACCAGGTCGCCGAACAGAAGCGCCACGACTTCCAGCACGACGAACTTGCTCCCGACCAGCAAGAGCCACAGCAGGAGCCCGGCCGCGACCTTCCCGGCCGGGGTGGTGGCGGCCTTGAAGCGTGCCTTGACGCGGTTCTTGACGGCCACCACGACTTCGAGCACCAGCTTGAGCAGGAGCGCCGTGAGCAGTGACAGGGTGAACGTTTCGGTGATCACGGCCGGCAGGTACTCCACGGCCAGGTTGAGCACGACGACGTAGACGAAGACGTCGACCACGTCGGCCGCGGTGACCCGGGGCAGGAACGCAGGGGACTGGGCTTCTTCGTGGCCGGACATGGGCCAACCCTAGCCGTCGTGGCCGTAGGCTCGGGAGGTGGATCTTCCCTTCTTCGACCCGCCGCCGGACATCCGCCTGATCGCCGCCGACATGGACGGCACCCTCCTCGATGACGCGAAGGAGTTCCACGACCACTTCTGGCCGTTGGTCGACGAGCTGTTCGCGCAGGGCATCCTGTTCTGCCCGGCCAGCGGCCGGCAGTACCACAACCTGTACGCGCGCTTCGGCGACGTCGCCGACGAGTTGGTCTATATCGCCGAGAACGGTGCCTACGTGGTCAAAGGACGCGAGGAGATCAGTTCGGACGTCCTCGACGACGACGTCGTCGCGCGGCTCGTCCTGGCCGTCCGCGAACTGAGGGAGTCGGGGGCGGACGTGGGCGTGGTCGTCTGCGGGAAGGACGCCGCCTACATCGAGCGCGTCGACCCTCCGTTCCGGGCAAAGGTCGACCAGTACTACGCCTCCCTGCGGGTGGTGGAGGACCTGTTGGAGCGGCCGCAGGACGGGATCCTCAAGGTCTCGGTCTACGACTTCGTCTCCGCCGAGCACATCACGGCGCCGGCGCTGAGCGGGTTCACCGACGAAGTGAAGGTCGTGGTGTCCGGGGCGCACTGGGTGGACGTGCAGAACCGGGGAACCAACAAGGGAGTCGGGATCCGCCGCATCCAGGCGGCTCTGGGCATCACGCCGGCGCAGACGATGGTGTTCGGGGACTTCCTCAACGACCTGGAGATGATGGACGCCGCCGAGTACTCCTTCGCGATGGACAACGCCCACCCGCTGCTGCGGGAGCGCGCGCGGTACCTGGCTCCACCGAACAACGACAACGGCGTGGTCCGCACGATCTCCGCGGTGCTCGGTTTCCCCTGGAGCGGCCGGGACGCGGCGCCCGACGCGACGTCGTCCTAGGTCAACCGGAGGTCGGTGTACTGCCGGGTCTCCTCGCTGGTCACCACGTCGCTGAAGGCGACCATCGCTCCCGAGCCCGCGTCATAGGTCAGCCGGGCGGAGTAGCCCTGGTTCCTGGCTTCGATGACGACCAGATCGCGTCCGGACTGCCGCCGCCGGTCGGTGACCTTGACGGTGATGGAGGTGATCGGGTCACGGTCGATCGTTTGCCCGGACCTCAGCGCGTCCAACGCCGCCACGGGCACAGCGATGCTGGTGGGCTCGCCGACCCCTCCGGCGAGGTTCTCCTTCGTCTGCTGGCTGGCATACCCGCGGACCTTCGCCGAGACGCTGCGGGTGTACGTGAACGCGTCCGCTGACGCCTGGTCGATCGTCATCCGGACGGAGACGTCGGCGGTCAGCACCGTGCCGGCCCGGATGGCCTCCCAACTCTTCGTTCCCTGGTAGGCCAGCACCTTGCCCGGGCCGACCCACCCCGGCAGCCGATGTCCCAGCCACGGCAGGTTCATCCGCCGCACGCCGAGGAAGATCGCTTCGCTGCACAGGGTCCCTTGCTGGGAGGTGACGGCGCCGAAGGACGCCAGCATCTTCCCGTCCTCAAGGTCGTACATCCGCGCGAAGGTCGCACGGTCGCTCTGCTGCTGGAAGCGGATGGCGCTGTAGGTGACGCCGCCGATCGTGTACGGCATCCGAAGGATGGTGATCCCTTGCGTGCGCTGGTTCGCCACGTCCGCCAAGGCGGCCGGGTGGAGGTACCAGTCACCGCCTGACGCGGGTCCGATCCACGGTGCCTGTCCATTGGGCACCAGCGGACCGGTGTAGACCGAGTACTGCCAGGAGTTGACCTGAAGGACCGCGGTTTCGGCCCCCACCGACAGGACGTCGACCTGGGTGACGCCGTGGCCTGCCGCCCCGTACAGCTCCTCCCGGCGGTACCTGTTCCCGGTGGTCTGCCCGACCCAGTCGCCGTTCTCATCGAGGATGAACCGCTCGCTGGCCGAGAGCACGTTGGCCACCGCGGAGTAGTAGCTCACGCGGACGCCGGCACGGACCCAGCCCGGCGCCCCCAGGCTCGGCAGGACGGGAGCGACCGAAGGCGGCCAGGGGAGCGGCAGGCCCGCTGGCCCGGGCGGGGCCGAGGGCAGCCCCGGGTCCGCCGCCAACGGCGTCGCGGGAGACAGGGACGCGGTTCCAACCGAGGCCCCCGGAGCCTCGGCCGAAGTGGGTACGGCGCCCGGGGGGACGGCCGACGCACTCCAGGACGCGACGATCATCGAAAGGCCGACGATGACAAAGAGGAGGCGACTTCTCCTGCGCCGTGATGGGGACATCGACCCGCACCTCCGCTCGATTCCGACCCTGCGGTTTCAAGGAGCTGTTCCCACTCTAGCGAGGCGGCGCCGGGCCCACGACGGCCCGGGAAACCTGGCCTCACTCCAGGATCGGCTCCTCGATCTGCACCCCCGACTCGCCGGCGGCGTGGCCCAGCATGGCCGCCAACAGCGGCACCGCTTCGGTCAGGCCGTTGAGCGTGGGCACCGTGAAATACACCGAGATGCCCAGGTTGATCGAAGCCCCCGCCAGATCGGTCAGCGAGGCGGCCTTGACCAGGACCAACGCGGTCGGGGCGCCGATCAGCGAGGCGGGCGCCACGCAGCCCACCACCCGCAGCACCCAGCCGGTCAGCCAGAACAGCCAGTCCAGGAGGTTCTCGATGTGCTGGTAGCTGACCTCGCCACTGCCGCCCAGGCCGACGGTGTATTTGCGCAGCATGTCCAGGTAGCTCTTGTCGAGGTCCTCCAGAGCGTCGCGATAGGCGTCGATCCGGGCCCTGAGCAGACCCGCGGCCTGGGCCGCCGACTCGAAGGGCTCCTTGGTGTACTGCAGCAGATCGCCCCGGACGTCCAACGCCGACAGCAGTTGGGCGACCAGGAACGAGCGGATCGCCTGCTGGGCGTGGGCGCCCCGCGCCTGGACTGCGGCTTTGATCCTGTCGCGGTCCTGGGCGGTCACTGTTCCGTTCGCGACCGCGTTGGAGCCGGTGAGCTGGGCCACCTCGGACGGGTCGTGTCCCAGCCCGAGTTCGTCCAGATGCAGCCCGCCCGCTTCGACCCGGGGCCGATAGGCGGCGCGTGGGCCGGCCGTGATCGCGGGCAGCTCCCGGACGCCGTACAGGCACTGCTGCAGCAGTCCGGACAGGATCTTCAGGCCCTCGTGCATCTGGGTCACCAGGTGGTCCACGAACGGGAAGAGGTTCACCAGGGCGCCGAATTCGGTCCAGACGCTGGGGAGGGTGGGCAGCACGCTGGCTTGGGCGAGCTGGTACTCGCCCGGGGTGCCCTGCCACAACCGGAGCAGGGTCTCCAGGACGGTCCCCGGAAGACCTCCGGCGGAGCCGCCCGGGCCCGGCTCAATCCCTTGACCGATGGCCTGTCCGGCGGCGAACTCGGCCGTTTCTTCCAGCACCTGCCGGGCCAGGCTGATCTGCTGGGCGACGTCCTCGGCCAGTTCGAGGCAGTTGATCGGTCTCAATGCCGCCATGGACCGCTCCAGGGCGGCGCGGGAGCCCTCGACGCTGCGCAACTGCGTCTCTCGCCGGACCAGCTCCTCGTAGAGGGCGGCGTACGTCGCCCGGTAGCCCTGGAGATGCCCTTGGTAACTCTCGATGCCGGCGCGCAGCCGGGTGATGTGGGCTTGGCCGAAGAAGTCGTCCGGCCCGGTTTCGCGCAGCAGCCGGGCCAACTCCGCCTCCTGCTCGCTGATGAGTCCGGAGACGCGTGCCACGTCCTGCGCCGCGAGAGCCGTCTTCGCCCGCAGTCCGCGCCGGGTGGCCGGGGGAGCGCCGGCCGCTCCCTTTTCGAGCATGTCCCGCAGCGCGGTCGCGCGACCGCCCAGCTCCCGCCGGAGCGGATCCATGCGGGAAGTGGCCTCCTGGTAGGCCTGGTGGCGGGCGGCCTTCTCGAGGTCCTTGGTCAGCGTGCTCAGGTCGCTGTAGGCGCCCCAGGCCTCGATGAGGAACCCGATGATGTTGGTGATCACGCGGTCGGCGGCCGCCGTCCGGAGCTGGAAGGCGACGTCGAGATTTCTGCCCAGCCACTTCAGGCCCTCGGACAGGTTGAAGGTGATGGCCAACTTGTCCAGCAGTTCCGTCCACTGGTTCGCCAGTACCTCCGACCTGCTGTAGCCGAGATGCTCCAGGAAGTGCGTCCCGAACGCGCAGACGGCGTCGTCGAAGCGTCCGGGGGCGCCACCGGGCACGAAGGTGCTCATCCGGCGTGCCGACAGGCCGATGTTCTCCAGGTAGTCCCGGACGGTGGGGTCGGCTTCCACAGCCACCTCGCCGAGGTCGAGCACCCCCTGGCCTTCCGGGTTGCCCAGGTCGATCCGGTAGGAACGGGTACGGGGGTCGTAGGCGCCGGGCATGGTCCGTCCGTCGGAGGTGGTGAGCCTCACGTCGGCGTGGTCGATCCGGACGCCCGAACCGATCGTCCGCTTCAGCTTGGGCAGGGGGCAGGTGGCGACGAGGGTGAGCGTTACCGCCGCCGGCCGGTCCCACGGGTTCGGCAGCGCCAGGGCCCTCAGCAGCTGTCGCAGCGGCGAGCCGTCCACGTCCTCCAGGTTGGCGATGTTCGAGGTCCAGCCGGTCTTGCGCACTTCCAGCTTGCCGCCGGACGTCGCGGCCTGCGTGGCGACGGGGAGAGCCAGGGTGCAGGTGCGCTCGTCGGGACCTCTGCCTAGCCGCACCTGGAGCCGCTGCCGGGTCGAGCCGGCAGCGGGCGCGGGGATGGCGACCACCTGGCGGACCGCGTAGGCGGCGGCGAACAGGCGCTCGGTGAGTTCCCCGCCGGCCGGCAGTGCCTCGACGGTCAGGCTGAGGCCCTGCCAGTCCAACGACGCGTCGGCGATCAGGTCGATGTCGAGGACGCCCCCGTCGACCTCGGCGTCGGTCTGCAGCAGGGGTGCCGTCCGGCCGTGCCGGAGGACGGTGAACCGGCAGGTGACGGGCTGGGTCGAGATGCCCAGTTCCAGCGTCTTCGACAAGCTCGGCGCATCGGGCTTGTCGCTGCGGAACACCAGGTCGCCCAAGGGCAGGACCCCAGGTTGGCCGACGACGAAGCGCGCGGCGCGCCAGGGGAGGACGAGCCGACCGGGCACGACGTCCGCGACGTAGTCGGCGTCCAGTTCGAGCCAGCCCGTGACGGGGCGGGTCGGCTTGAACTGGCCACGGATCGTTGTCGCGGGGTCGGCCATGACGGCCGGCGGACTGCCCGCGACCACGTCCAGCTCGCAGGTGATCGGCACGGTCTCCCCGGTCAGGCTGTCGAAGACGACGCCCACGGTGGGGCTGGTCACGAGTTGCTGGGGCACCTCGACGACGACCGCGAACTCCCCGGACGCAGCCGGCCGGGGATCGAGGACCATGCCGGCGGCGGCCGCAGTCGCCGCGGCCAGTTCGCGGGGCACGGCGAAGGGCCGGAGCTGCAGCAGGCACCGGTAGTCCGCCTGCGCCCCGGAGCTGGGCGACTGCTGAGCCGGGACGCTCACGACCACCTCGACCGAGGTGCGGTCGGCGGACAGGGTGGCGCTCGCGTGCAGGCCGCGGGTCTTCCCGATCTCGGTGACCTCGATCCGGTCGTCGATGGGGACGGGCTTCCGCTCCTGCCCTGAGAACAGGGTCAGGTGGGCCCGGGCCGTGACGGTGCCCCATCTGCCCTCCTCGAAGTCGTACCTCAGCACGTAGGGCTGCGGCCGTCCGCCGGAGGCCACGTCCCAGGGGGGCTGCTCGGCCATTGGCGCTCCTTCGCGTTGTGCTGCGGGACATCCCGGCGGTTCAGAAGAACTCGACCTCGTACTCGGGCATTTCGATGACGGCGACGGTCTCGGCGTACTCCCCGCGGGCCGCCGTCGCCCGGACGGTCAGGGCCGCCCCGGGCGGCAGCACGCCGGTCTGCCAGACCTGGGCGGACATCGTCCCCGTCCCCTGGGCCGGCTGGACGGCGACCCCCGCCGGGGCGAGGAACTCCAGCTGTGTCCCGGGTGAGGGACGCACCACCCCGGTGGGCAGCACCTCGTACACCGTCGCCTGAAGCGGCGTCGGGCGTCGGTGACCGAGGCCGAGCTGACGGGCCGACAGCGCCAGCACGTAGCCGACCGCCAGGTCGGCCTCCGGCTCGTCGGCCTTCGGGGGTCGCCGCGAGGGCGCCAGGCCGATGATCACCGCGGCCGCCGCGGCGACGGCGGCCCCGACCGCGACGGGATCGGCGGTGACGACCTTCCAGGGCACGCCGGTGGAGCACCCCTGCCACTGGAAGGTCATCGACTTCAGCACGTCGAGGGCCTGCTGGTACAGCCCGTCCACGCCCGCGCGGCCGGCGAAGGAATCGGAGCCTTCGACGACGATGACCACGCCCGAGTCGCCGAGGTCGACGAAGTAGTTGGCCAGTTGCCCGCATCCTTCGTACTCGGACGGGCGCTCCTTGCTCTTCCAGCACCAGGAGTGGCCCGCGTAGAGCGCCTCACGGCCGCTCAGCGTGGTGCGTCCGGTGAAGGTGCGGTGGTACTCGGTCGGGATGGTGCCCAGATGGTCCTTCTCGATGGTGGCCAGGATCTCGTCCGGGGTGGCGTACAAGCCGCCGTAGTACTGGTACTGGACGATGCGTACCCCCGCCTGGGGGCTCAGTGCCCCAAAGCCCCACCTCACGTCCAACTCGAACATGTCGGGGGTCTTCTGTTCGTTTTCCACGCGCCAGTTCGGCGGGAGCGTGTAGGCGACGCAGATGGCGGTCATCGCCACCGCCGCTGGCGCACCGACCAGCAGGACGATCAGCGCGGTGGCGGCGATCGCCACCCAGCGCGCGCCCAGCCGGCCTCGGCGGGTCCGGTGCGTGGTGGTCATCGGGGCCTCCGCAGAGCGCTCAGCGCGGTCCGGGCCGCCAGCACCAACGAGGACGCCATGGTGACCAGCTGCGGCAGTTGCCCGACCAGGGCTTCGCCTGAGGCCATGACGGCCACGAGCGACAACCCCGCCGCCGCCAGATGGACGACGGCCGCCAGCACGCCGGCGACGCCCGCCAGCCTCCGCAGCAGTCCGCCCTTGGCGCCGGCGGCGGCGGCCAGCGCACCGGCGAGCAGGGCCGAGCCGACCCGTGGGAGGGCCCCGGCGGCCGTCGAGGGCACGGCCGTGGCGGCCACGACCAGGTCGAGCAGCGCGGTCACCACGAGCGCGATGCCCGGGCGGCGCAGCGAGGATCCGGCCGCCGTCGCGATCGCCGGGACGGCCGTCCGGGACAGCAACGCCCCCAGGTCAGGGGGTTGGTCGCCGAAGACCGCCTGCCAGGGAACCGCGGACAGGCTGAGCTGCGCCGCCGGAGGCACCGTCCGGGCCGGGGCCCGTCCGGTCTGGACGGGCGTTGCGCGCGGCCGACCGCAGGACGGGCAGAGGCCCTCCTGTTGGGTGAACCGGTGTCCGCACGAGCCGCAGAACGCCGGGACTCCCTGCGCCATGGCTCCTCCTCAGGGCCGCTGAGCTGGTCCCATCCGTACCCGCGCGGCTCCCAGCGCCTGCGCCAGGAACCGGGCGGCGGCTGCGCCGACAAGGTTGAACAGCCCGAAGCTCAGCACCTGTCCGTTGTCCATCAGCAGATCCAGCCTGTCGCGTTCGGGGTCGAGGGTCACCGACGCCTCGACGATCGCACGCAGCGGGACGGCCCAGTTGCGGCTGTCGGCGGCCAGCAGGGCGTCCGGCGGGTTGCGGAAGAACTCCGCCCACAGCGGGCCGTTCCACGGGTAGCGGTCGATGAGTGCCCGCCACGGGATGCCGGTGCGGGCGGCCTCCTCCTCCAACCGTTCGCTTTCGGCCAGCCACGCGGAGTTGGTGTCCTCGGTCTCCTGCAGGCACAGCAGTCGCCCGGTGGTGATCACCAGGTTGACCTGGCGGCGTCTGGCGCCGCCGAAGACGCCCTTGCCCTCCTCGACCACCTCGGCGGGGAGGTGACCGACGACCGCCTCGATCGCGGGGCCCGGCGCCGTGGGTGGCGGCGCCGCCATCCCGCACATCTGGCAGAACCGGTCGCCGTCGGGGATCGGGGCTCCGCAGCGTGCGCACGAGCGATTCGCGGTCACGGGGGTATTGTCCCGCAAGGTGTGTCCCGCCGCTGGGGCGCGGAGGCAGAGTCCGGCACCGGTGACGGCGGTCTTTGAGGTCTACCATCGTGGGCGTGTCAACGGAGACTTCAGCGCCGGCCGCTGCCCGACAAGATCTGACAAAGTACGCGTGGCTGTCGATCGCGGCGGCGCTGGCGACGATCGGGTTGAAGTCGGGCGCCTACCTGCTGACCGGATCGGTGGGCCTGCTCTCAGACGCCGCCGAGTCGATCGTCAACCTGGTGGCGGCCATCGTGGCGCTGGTCGCCTTGCGGGTGGCGGCCCAGCCGTTCGACGAGGACCATCATTTCGGGCACAGCAAGGCTGAATACTTCGCCGCCGCGGTGGAGGGCCTGATGATCTTCATCGCAGCGGTCTTCATCATCTGGACCGCTGTCGAGCGGCTGATCCGTCCGTTGCCGCTGGAGAACGTGGGCATCGGGCTGGCGATTTCCGTGGCCGCGTCGGTCCTCAACGGCGTGGTCGGGTACACGCTGATCAAGGCCGGAAGGCGGAACCGGTCGATCACCCTGGAGGCCGACGGCAAGCACCTGATGACCGACGTGTGGACCTCGGCCGGAGTGGTTGTTGGCGTCCTCCTGGTCGCGCTGACCGGCTGGCTCCCGCTGGACCCGATCGTGGCCCTGCTGGTGGGCGCCAACATCATCTGGACGGGTTGGCACCTGATCAGCGAGTCGATCGACGGCCTGATGGACCACGCGCTGAGCCCCGAGGAACATGACGCGCTGCTCAAGATCCTCGACGAGTTCGACTCCGACGTCGTCCGCTTCCACACCATCCAGACCCGGGTCGCCGGGCACCGGCGTTTCATCACCATGCACGTGCTGGTCCCCGGCGCCTGGACCATCCAGAAGGGTCACGACCTCGTCGAACAGATCGAGGCCCGCCTCCTCACCGAGTTCGACCACGCCGAGATCCTGACCCATCTGGAGCCGATCGAGGATCCGCGCTCCTATGAGGACACCTTCCCGGGCCTGGTTCATCGCGACGGCGCCGAGCGGCCACTCTGACCGGCGATCACCAAGGCAGAGACAGCAACCCCAGCCCCACGACGCTCGCCGCCACCACGGCGATGACGGTGACGTGCATTGCGGTCGCGACCCGTCCGGCCGCGTACTGGCCCATCAGCTGCCGGTCCCGGGCGATGGCGGCCAGGTAGCCCAGCAGGGGGAGCAGCAGGACGGCGTTGAGCACCTGCGTGCCGACCAGGATGGGCACCAGCGACACGCCGGGGATCAGGACGGGGGCCGCCCCGATCACCGTTACCAGCGCGAAGGTGGTGTAGAACAGCGGCGCCTCCCGCGGCAGATCGTCCAGGGCCGCCGGTTGCCCGGCGACGTCGCACACCGAGTACGCCGTCGAGAGCGGCAGGATCGATGCCGCCAGCAGGGCCGCACCGAGCAGACCGATGGCGAACAGCTCGGCGGCCAACGGCCCCGCCAGCGGCTCCAGCGCGACCGCGGCGCTGGAGGCGTCGTCGATCCGGATGCCGCGCTCGTGCAGGGTGGCCGCGCAGGCGACCGCCACGAAGAACCCGATGATGCCGGTCAGCACGGCCCCGGTCACCACATCCACCCGCAGCAACCCCAGCTGCTGCGGGTGGAGCTTCTTGTCCACCGCGTAGGACTGGATGAAGGCCAGGCCCCAGGGGGCCAGGGTCGTGCCCAGTGTCGCGGTGCTGATCAGCAGCGCGTCCCGGCTCCCCTCGAGGCGGGGCACCACCAGCCCGGTGAGCGCGGCGCCCCAGTCCGGACCGGCCATGACGCCCGCCCCGAGGTAGGCGACGAAGACCGCGGAGAGGGCCAGCAGGACGTGCTCGATGCTGCGGAACTTGCCCTTGAGGACCAGCGTGGACACCGCCACGGCGGCCAGTGGGACGCTGATCAGGCGAGGGATTCCGAAGATCTCGCCTCCGGCGGCGATGCCGGCGAATTCGGCGGTGGTGGTACCGATGTTGGCCGCCACCAGCGCAGTGATCGCCAAGCCGGCGGCCCGGGCCCCGTAGCGCTGTCGGATCAGTGCGGCCAGCCCCTGCCCGGTCACCACGCCGATCCGGGCACCGATGTCATGGAAGAGGATGAGGGCGACCGTGGACAGGGCCAGCACCCACAGCAGGCGATAGCCGAAGTGGGCCCCCAGCACCGAGTACGTGGTGATGCCGGCCGGGTCGTCGTCGGAGAGCCCGGCGATCAGGCCGGGACCCAGCACACCCGCCAGGGCCGCCAGGCGGGTCAAGCGTCGTGGACGCGGGGGCGTGCGCGTCGCCGTGGGGTCGGGGTCGGGTGCCTCGTCGCTCATGTCGCACCCCCGGAACGATCGCCCCCGACAGATCAGTGCCAGCGTACGCGTCCACCGGTCGGGCGTCCTTCAACCGGGAGCTGAGCTCGTTTGATCGAATGCTGAATTGACGTTGACGAGCCCCCGGACGGGCCCTAGCCTCACAGCCAGTCGTGGGCCGCCGTCGTCCCACCCGCCGCCTCTGGAAAGGTTGGGCACCCCCTTGTCTCCTCGCAGTTCCTGGTTGGGCAGGCGCGTCCTCATCGCGTCCGCCGCCCTGGCCATCGCCGTCCCGACCGCTGCCATTGCCGCCCCCACAGCGGCGGCCGATCGGTTCGACAAGGCCCCCTCCACCGGTCGGGTCAGTTCCCCCATCCGCCCGCAGGTTATGGACGGGGCCGCGAAGGTCAACGTCATGGTGGAGATGACCGGCGACCCGGTTGCGGTGGTGGAAGCCACGTCCGGAAAACTCACCAAGGCCGAGCGCGGCGCGATCAAGAAGCAGCTGAGGCAGGCGCAGGACGCCATCGCCGGCGACATCTCGGCCAAGGGCGGCAAGGTGCTCTCCCACCTGCAGTCGGCCTACAACGGCATGCGCGTGCGGATCAGCCCCAGCAAGGTCAGCGCCCTGGCCACCCTTCCCGGGGTGGCCGCCGTGCACGCGATCACCCACCAGAACCTCGACAACACCACCTCGGTGCCCTACCTGGGCGTCCCGCAGGTGTGGCAGGACACCACGTTCACCGGCAAGAACGTGAAGCTGGCGATCATCGACACCGGGATCGACTACACCCACGCCACGTTCGGGGGCCCCGGCACCGCGGCCGCCTACGACGCGGCGCACGCGGACGAGACCCAGGCCGCCGATCCAAGCCTGTTCGGGCCGGCGGCACCGCGGGTCAAGGGCGGCTTCGACTTCGTCGGCGATGACTACGATGCCGACGGCGTCGCCGGCTCGGCGACCCCGCAGCCCGACCCCAATCCCCTCGACTGCAACGGGCATGGCACCCACGTCGCCGGCACCGCCGGCGGGGGTGGGGTGGCCGCAGACGGCTCGGCCTACACCGGTCCCTACGACGCCTCGACGGCCGGCGCCTCGTTCAAGGTCGGGCCTGGCGTCGCGCCCGAGGTCGACCTGTACGCGCTGCGCGTCTTCGGCTGCGAGGGCAGCACCGACGTGACCACCGAGGCCATCGATTGGGCCGTCGACCAGGGCATGGACGTCATCAACATGTCCCTGGGTTCGCCGTTCGGACGAGCCGACGACCCGACCGCGATCGCGGCCAGCAACGCCGTCGGCGCGGGCGTGGTCGTGGTCACCTCCGCCGGCAATTCCGGTCCCAACCCGTACCTGACCGGGGCGCCGGGCGCTGGCGACGGCGTGATCGCGGTGGCCGCGGTCGACAGCACCGAGTCGTTCCCGGGCGCGAAGCTGTCCTTCGACGGCAAGACGGCGACGGCGATCAACGCCAACGACGCCGATCTCCCGTCCGGGGACTTCGAGGTCGTTGCGGTCACCGACGACCCCGCCACCACCGAGGTGGATGAGTCGCTGGGCTGCTCGGTCGGGGACTTCACCCAGGCCGGCGTTTCCTCCGAAGCCGGTGCGCCCAAGCAGGTGGCGGTGGTCAGCCGCGGCTCCTGCGCTCGGGTTGGCAAGGCGATCTTCGGCCAACAGGCCGGTGCGGACGCGGTCATCATGGTCAACACCGCAGAGGGCTACCCGCCGTACGAAGGCGAGATCCTCGCCAACCCCGACGACGGCACCGCCTACCACGTCACCATCCCGTTCCTGGGTGTCCAGCCCTCCGGCGGTGCCGCGTTGCTCGCCGCCGAAGGCACGTCGCTGCAGATGAGCGCCGTCTCCCTGCAGAACCCGGGCTACACCGGCTTCGCCTCGTTCAGCTCCGGCGGGCCGCGCAACGGGGACAGCGGACTCAGCCCGAACGTCGCCGCACCGGGGGTGTCCATCTTCTCCGCAGCGGTCGGTTCCGGCAGCGGCGGGGAGTACCTGTCCGGGACGTCGATGGCCGCGCCGCACGTGGCCGGCGTGGCCGCGCTGGGCGTCCAGGCGCACCCGACCTGGGACGCCCAGGACGTGGCGGCCGCGCTGGTCAGCACAGCCGATCCGAGCCGGATCGGCGGTTACGCGGTGACCCTCGGCGGCGCCGGACTGGTGGACGCGGCGCAGCTGGTCACCACCCAGGCGTTCGCGGCCGGTGACGCCTACCGCACCACGTCCGGCAACGCACGCGAAGCCTCGCTCAGTTTCGGCTTCGCCGAGACCAGCGGCAGCTTCGTGGGGACCAGGCAGGTCGTCCTCACCAACCGCGGATCGTCTCCTGTCACGTACACCCTCGGTGTCCAGGCCAGTCCGCAGTCGCGTCCGGCCAGGGTCAGCCTGGGAGCGCGCACCGTTCGGGTGCCGGCGGGTGGCCGCGTGACGGTTCCGGTGACACTGACCGTGCCGGCCGCCACCGTCGGTTCCTCGATCGGAAACGGTGACCAGTTCGGGTTCCACGAGGTGTCGGGGGCTGTCACAGCGACTTCCTCGGCCGGGGTGCTGCGGGTGCCGTACCTGCTGGTGCCGCGGGCCCAGGCCCAGGTGACGGCGTCCCTGATCGGCGGGGCCGACCCGCGGCTGGCCGCGAACGCCCCAGGCAGGCCCGGCCTGTCCCTCCCGGACACGCTGACCGTCCGGCTGGCCAACCAGGGCGGGGCGTTGGACGCCGACGCCGACTTCTACACCTGGGGCCTGTCGGATGCCCGCGACGTCCGGCGCGGCGCCGGCGGCAGCGGCTACGACCTGCGCGCCGCCGGCGTGCAGTCCTTCGTCACCTCCGACACCGACCAGTTGCTGGTCTTCGCGGTGAACACGTACGGGCGCTGGTCCAACGCGGCCACCGACGAGTTCGACGTCTCGGTGGACACCACCGGCGACGGTGCTCCCGACTACGTGGTGTTCAGCTACGACTCCGGCGCGCTGCGTGCCGACGAGTACGACGGCCTGACCGAGGTGTTCGTCTACGACGTGGCCGGCGACGCGCTGTTCGCGGCCGGCTACCTGGCCCAGGCGCCCACCGACAGCAGCACGATCCTGCTGCCGGTCGACGCGAGCTCGCTCGGCCTCACCGAGGCGAAGGGGTCGTTCGGCTACTCGGTGGCGAGCTACTCAATCGAGGGCCCGTGGGGTGACGAGATGCCGGGAACGGCCGCTTACAACCCCTGGGCCAAGGCGATCGCGGACGGCGACTACGTCACCGTCGAGCGCAGGGGCACCCAGACGGTGACTGTCGCCGTCGACCAGCTCGCGGCGAAGGCCCAGAAGCCCAAGGGCCTCATGGTCGTCGTCTACGACAACCGGTCCGGTGAACCGGAGGCGCTGCTGCTGGGACGCTGAGTCTCAGCGGTGCAGGTGGCGCCCCGGCTCGCAGAGCACCGGGGCGTCGCCACGGCCGAAGCGGTAGTCGTAGCGGGTGCCGGCGACGGTGACGACCACCCGCTGCCCCGGCATCTGGGCCTGGGTGTAGCTGTGGCCGGGTTGCGGGCAGCCCAGTGAGCCGTCGTTCCAGACGACCTCCTCGGCACTGACGACGGTCGCGCCCTGGGTGGCCACACCGCGGCGTCGGAGGTCGTCGAGGATCGCCGCCCATCGCTGCGGTGCCAGCGTCGGTGCGGTGCCACCGGGGTCGCCGGACGCGGGCAGGGGAGGCATCCTGCGGAAGGGCGGACGGCGCGAGCCCGGCGGCTCCGCGGCGGAAGAGCTGGTTCCGGTCATCGGGCGCGGCTCAGCGCGCCGCGAGGATCGCGGCCTGCTGCTCGGGGCTGAGCGGCTTGATCGCTTCCCGGACGGTGAGCCCGGACGCGAGCGCGGCGCGGGGGAGGAGCCACCCGAACACCAGCTCGGGACGCTTGCGCGCGGTGTCCCGCAGCACCCAGCCGATCGCCTTGCGGATGAAGAACTCCTTTTCGGCCAGCATCGTCTCGGCGTACCGAGCGAACCGGTCGAAGTCGCCGGCGCCTTGGCGCAGGGGGAGCAGTAGGGCCAGCAGGGCCGAGCGGCGGATCCAGAAGTCCTCGTCAGCCGCCCACCGGTCCAGCACGGAGCCCAGGGACGGCTCACGCTCCACCAGCGGGCCGACCACGGAGGCTGCCAGGGAGTCCACCAGCGCCCAGGTGCGCGACTCGCGCAACAGCCGCTCCAGCAGGGTCGCGTCCTCGGCCCTCAGGACCTCGCCGTGGGCCTCCAGCACCTCGACAGCGGCCGCCCGGCGCTCGTGCACCGGGACCCGCCACAGCTCCTCGACAAGGGCGATCACCTCGTCGTGGGCGAGGCGCCCGCGTCCGGTCACCCCCAGGGTGGCCGACCGGATGGCCGGCATGGACGTGCCGTAGTGCTCCAGCGCACTCTTCAGATACGCCTTCTCGCCGTCGGCGCGTTCGGGCACCGCGCGCTCGCGCAAGGCCGCGTCGATCCGCTCGGCGAGTGCCGCCGCGTCGGTTGTCGGCGAGCCGGTCATGCGCCCGGCAGAACGCTGAAGGAGTCGGTGACCTCGCCGGCGAAGCCGTGCGCCGACCCGTCCCAGAACATGCTGAAGGTGCAGGCCGTGGTGCTGCCCAGCCGGGTCGGCAGGCAGGTGACGATGTCCGAGCCGTCGCCGCTCACACCGGTGACGCTGAACGCACCCAGCGTGGACAGTTGGAGCGCCCCCGACACGTCCACCCAGACCCCGTTGACGTCCTCGGAAGACGAGGTTGACAGGCCGACGTCGGAGCCGTCGAAGTAGATCGCCCAGGTGCCGGCGGTGCTGGAGCCCAGTTTGGACGGGGTGAGGACCATCAGGTCCTCGTCGGCAGCTGAGACTCCGGTGACCGACGCCGATCCGGTCGTGCTGATCACCAGCCGGCCGCCCGGAAGCAGCGCGAACGCGTCCACGTCCTCCGCCGAGGTGCTCAGCCCCACGTCGGAGCCGTCCAGGTACCACTCCCACGTCCCGGACGTGTCCGCGCCGGTCGAGGTGGGCCTGAACCGGACGATGTCGGAGTCGTCCACGGCGCCGAGCCCGGACAGCGTGAAGGCGTCGGCGAAGCTCAGCAGCAGCGATCCGTCCGACTCCACGGCGGCGGCGTCGACATCCTGGGCCGACAGGCCGACATCGGAGCCGTCGAGGTAGAGCACCCACGCCCCACTCGCCGGGTCGTGGATCAGCACGTCGTCGTCGGCGAAGGCGACCCCGCCCGCCGTCCCTGACGTCGAGGAGCCAAGGTACAGCAGCGGGCTTCCGGGGGCGCGGACGACGATGTCGAGCGTCGCCTCGGCCGAGGTTGCGACGCCGTCGTCGACGGTGAAGGCGAGCCGGTCGGCCCCCACGAAGCCGGCAGCCGGGGTGTAGGTGAGATTCGGCGCGCTGCCCGACAACGTGCCGTGGCCCGGGTCGGCGGTCACCGAGTAGGTGAGCGGATCGCCGTCGGGGTCCGAGCCGGCCAGGGTGAGGGTGGTCGGGGCGTCCTGAGTGGCGATCAGCGTCTGGCCGCGTCCCGTGGGCGCCTTGTTCGCCGTTGCCGCCAGGCGGCGGGCCACCTCGGTGCGGATCGCCGGCAGCTTGGCGTAGAGGTTGGCGCCCGGGCAGGCGGTGGCCTGCCAGTCCAGGTGAGCGGCGATCGCCGGCAGGTCGTGGGTGTCCCCGCTGGTCGGATTGACGTAGTGCACCTGGCCCTTGGGGTCCAGCGAGTGCCTTGCGGAGAGCGTGGTCAGCAGCGTGGTCAGGGCCGAAACGCTCGCGGCGGGAACCGCGGTGTCACCCGAGCACGCGCCGTCCTCGTAGCACCCCATCAGGGAGATACCGAGGTTGCCGCCGTGTTGGGCGTACACGTGCCCACCGGAGACCATCAGGTCCGTGCCCGTCTTGTGGGCGAAGTCGGACCCGTCACCGCCCCCGGTCAGGCAGGACTTGCTGGTGTGGCCGGAGTTGCGCCCCTCGTAGACGATCCCCTTGCTGTCGATGAGGTATTGGTAGGCGATGTCGGACCAGCCGTTGGTCTTGACGTGGAAGCTGTAGATGGCCCGCATGGTCGCCGAGTAGTCCTGGGACGAACTGTTCGACCCCGCGGTGTGATGCAGGGTGATGATCTGGACCGGGTAGAAGGACTGCGTGTCGGTGCCCTTGGACCACTTGCTGATCGACTCGTCGGCGCCCCAGTCCGCGCGGGACCGGCACGAAGCCGCGGCGTGGGCCTCATTCGCCGGTTTCGGGACGGTCTCGAGCGGACCTTCGGTGGTGTTGATCGCAGCGGCCCGCCAGTTGTGGGCGCCCTTGGGCAGGTTCCGCACCTGGTAGGCCGAGGCGTGGTTGACCGCGATCAGAGAACCGGTGAACTGGCCCTCGTGCTGCGCGCCGTCCTGGTCCAGCCGCTGCCACGGCGTCCACTGGCCGTCGACGAGGAAGCGCGCTTCGCCGTACGGGGTCTTGCCGTGCCGCTCCGGGGCGCGGGTCGGGGAGTCCAGATCGGCCACCAGCCCGAAATAGTCGATGGCGTGGTCGGTGGTGACCTGGGCGGCGCCGAACGAGCGGGTCTGGTTGAGGGTGCGGTGGCGCGTGCCCGCGGCGGCCAGCGGCGGGTGGACGCCGAACCAGAGCGAGATGCCCGCGCAGAGCACGGCCATCGCGGTGATCCTGGTGATGATGCCTCGCACAGCAGACACGGTCCCTCCACCTGCCTGGGCGGCCCATCGCGAGCCGGCCAACCCCCTCCGAGCAGGCTAAGGCAGCCGGTCCAGCACCGGATTCCGGAATGCCAGGTGAGACGGCCCGGGTGTCACTGCCTGAACGAGAACGTCTCCTGTCCATTGCTGTCCACGGCGTGGATGGCGAAGGAGTAGTCGGACAGGTCGGCGTCCAGGCTGGCCTGCTGGCCGTCCTTGCGCCACACCAGCGACACCCGGTCGTGCGAGGTCTCCACGATCTCGCACTCGGAGTCGAAGCCGAACGCCGGGCAGGTGTTGCGGAAGCGCAGCAGTTCGAGCTGCTGCTGGACCACCGGCCTGGCCAGGCCCTCGGCGATCGCCGCGACGCTCAGGTTCGTCCGGTTGATCTCCTTGTGGCCGCCCGACCCGGCACGTTCGACCGCGGCGTGGTCGTTCTTGCCGGCGAAGAGGTCCAGGTACCACACCTGCGGCTTGCCCGGCATGAACAACTGGATCGCCCGGGCGAGCAGGAGCTTGGCGTCCGATTCGCCGAGCGCGCTGTAGTAGGTGGCGTTGACCTGGTAGTACATCGCCTTCTGGCCGTGCAGGTCCTTGACGTAGCCGCCGCGCCCCTTGACGGTCTGGATCAGGGCGTCGATCTGCTCGTCGTCGAGGAGGCCCTTGAGGTCGAGCAGCGGGATGCCGTCGTGGCAGCCGAGCATGTTCACCGTGCGGATGCCCTTGCTCAGGATGTCGCCGATCCAGCGCACCAGCGTGGTGGAGTCCTTGCGCTCGAACGCATCGATCAGCAGGCCAGGCAGGAAGAAGTCGTAGGTCATGAAGCCCTTGGCCGCGATCGTCTCGTGGATCCTCTCCTCGTAGCGGGAGTGGATCTCCGGGAGCAGCTTCAGCCCCCGGCGGTCGGCCAGGCGTTTGACCTCGTCCAGCAGGTCCCACGTGCCGGGGTCGTTGAGGAAGTTCTTCAGCCCCGGCTCCTTCGGCGCGTAGGCGAAGGCGTCCAGGCGGACGATCTGGGCCCCGTAGCCGGCCAGCTTGTCGAGGGTGTCGCCGTAGAAGTCCCACACCAGCGGTGACTTGATGTTGAGGTCCATCTGCCCGAGATAGCGCCGCTTCGATTCCAGCAGGTCGATCACCGTCTCAGCGACGGCTTCGAAGCCGGTGAAGTCGATCTCGGACGGGCGCTTCCCGGCCACGAGCGCGGCCTTGACCCGCTCCGCCAGCACCTCGGCGGAGACGTACTGCAGTCCGCCGGCGGCCATCAGGTCCTGGGTGTCCGGGACGGTGTAGCGGACCTCCTGGTAGAAGGTGTTCCAGTACGGCTTCTCGGTCCCGTCCGGCAGCCGGACCATCAGGATCGGCAGGCCCGGCTTGCGGAAGAACATGTCTTTGAGCAGGTCGTCGCGGGGCTGGAGGTAGCCTTCGGCGGTCATCTCGCCGCAGCCGGCCCAGAACTTGTTCCAGTCGATGAAGAAGTCGGCGTACTTCGACTTCTGGCCCTTGGCGATGATGTCCTGGAACTGCGCGGAGAGCACCGAGGCGTGGTTGAGGATGAAGTCGAACTTCAAGTCGATGCCCTCGTCGGCGAGCGCTGCCAAGTCGTCGGGGGTCGCGTAGAAGTCGTTCAACCCGTAGTCGATGACCGAGAAGCCGCGATCCAGGTCGGTGTTGAAGATGCTCGGCAGTAGGTAGGCCGAAGCGAAGACGTCCTTCAGCGCGGGCTCGCGGACGAAGGCGACCAAGTCGGACAGCGTGCCGCCGATGCTGTCGGGGTAGACGTTGAGCATCGGGCCCGAGCCGGGCAGGTTCCTGCCCATGGCGACCAGGTAGCCGTCGTAGTCGAGCAGCTCGCCGGACTTGGCCACGATGATCCTCGCCCGGTGGGCCTGCGAGTGCAGCTTGGCCTGTTCGAGCTCCAGAACCAGGGTGGTGAACGGGCTGTCGGTGGCGCCGTCGCGGGCCCGGGAGCGTCGATGCGCGAGGGTCTCCTCAGGGGTGCTGTTGAGCAGGATGGGGATGTCGACGCCGCGCAGGTGGTCGTTGTTCCCGTGCGTCCACTCCACGACGATGACGCTGGTCTGGGACACGTCGACCGGCTCGTACCACAGTTGGTCGGCCGTGCGTCCCATCCGCTTGAGCATCAGCCGCGGGGCGCCGGCGGCGAAGGCGGCCAGGATGCCGTTCACCTCGTCGAAGTCGATCTCGTTCGGGGTTCCCAGGTAGGCGGCCAGCGCCTTGCGTCCGGCCTTGAGGTAGGTGGCCAGCCACGGATTGGCCGCCACTTGGCCGCGGTCGGCGTCCAGGTCGCGGGCCTGCAGGTCAGCGAGGGTCGCCCGGACGGCATCGTCATAGAGCCCCTTGGCCACCAGGCCCTGGACGCCGCCGACGCGGAAGGTCCGCAGCCGTTCGGCGTCGTTGGCGGCGGGGATGCGACGGGGGTAGTTGTCGCCGGAGAGAACGTAGGCGCCGATGCCGCGGTCGTTGAGGTAGTAGGCCAGCAGTGAGCCGATCTCGGACTTGCCGACCCCCGAACCGCCGTGCACCGCGATGACCGCTCTGCGGTGGGGGCTGGCGGCCAGGACAGGCTGCAGCAGGTCGAGCAGTGCCGGGAAGATCGACCGGGCCTTGTCGACATGCTGCGCAGTGATCTGGACCTTGTCCCCGGGCATGTCCCCGGTGGGGATGGCCGCCAAGTCCGCAATGTCAGGGAAGATGAGGGTCATTCGCCGTCCTCCTGGTCGGGATGCTGGTCACGGACGCTTCATCCCGCCGGAGGGGAAAGCGCGACTTCAGCGTATCGATCGAGGCCGCGCGCAGGGGCCGAACGATCCCTGAGCCTGACGATCCCTGAGCCTGACGATCCCTGAGCCTGACGATCC
>CAZPCM010000031.1:0-25822 GCA_964585085.1 uncultured Propionibacteriaceae bacterium | reverse complement strand
TTGATGGAGTTCGCGAACGTGTGCACGCTCTCGTTGAACGAGGAGTTCCACTGCATGGCGACTTCCAGGCCCATCCCGGCCTCGGGTGCGTTCGCGTCGATCGCGATCACCGAGGGATGGATCGTCTCGCGGCTCCCGGTGAGGTATTTGACGTAGTCGATGAGCCCATCGTCGTAGCGGAAGGACTGGCTCCGCACCCCGGCGTCATTGCCCTCGTCATCGACGTCGCCGTGACCGGGACGCTCGTCGACCAACGTGATCGTCAGTCCCTTGTTCAGGAACGCCATCTCCCGGAACCGGATGGCCAGCGTGTCGTAGGAGTAGGCGGTGGTCTCGAAGATGTTCGAACTGGCGTAGAAGGTGACCGTGGTCCCGGTGTCTCCGGACGGTTCCAACCGCTCCAGCGGCGCGTCCGGTTCGCCGAGGCTGAAGCTCTGGCGCCAGTGATACCCGTCGCGCCGGACGTCGACCCGGAGGTGGCTCGACAGGGCGTTGACCACCGACACGCCCACGCCGTGCAGACCGCCGGACACCTTGTACCCGCCGGTACCGAACTTTCCACCCGCATGGAGCATGGTCAGGGCCACGGTGAGCGCGGAGATCTTCTCGGTGGGATGTTCCTTGACCGGAATGCCGCGGCCGTTGTCGATCACCCGCACGCCGCCCTCGTCCAGCAGGGTGACGGTGATGGTGTCGCAGTAGCCCGCGAGCGCTTCGTCGACGGAGTTGTCGACCACCTCGTAGACCAGGTGGTGCAGCCCACGCTCACCGGTCGAGCCGATGTACATGCCCGGACGCTTGCGGACGGCCTCCAGACCCTCCAGGACGGTGATGGCCGACGCGTCGTAGACCCCCTCAGCGACAGTGTGCCCCCCGGGGGCGGGGCGTGGCTGGTCGACGGGCTCGGCTGTCACTGAAGTTTCCCCTCCGGACGTAAGAAAGGGCCACCCACTGACAACAGTCGGCGGCACGCTCGGGAACAGGGTCAGTCTACCCGATCACACCCGGAATTGCCGGGCGGGCGTCCCTGGCATGGTGGCCAGCGCGGCCGGAGTGCCGTTTCGCAGCCCCTGACGGGGGTGCGCACAAGGTCCGATACGCGGCAGGGGCCAGCAGGCGGTCAAATCGCCCCAGTTCCACAACAAGCTGGGCGAAATTCTTCGACATCGACGAATTCGACACAGCATCTTCGAGGGGGGACCTGGGGTCAGCCGTAGGTGTCCCGCGGCCCCCGTCCGGGGACGGAGCGGCGTCCTCGCTTCCAGCTGGGAGCCTCCGGTCCGACCACCACGACGCGCTCCACAGTCCCCTGGCCCAGGCGTTCGTTGAGGATGGCCACCAGGCGCGGCGCGATCTGGCGCAGCGACGTGGCCCAGGCCGTGGACTCGGCCCGGACGGTGAGCACCTTGTCGGAGTACCTCTCCGGCGCCGAGTGCGCGGCGTTCACCGGACCGACCAGCGATGGCCACCGTCCGAGAAGGTGTTGCAGGTTGACCTGGGTCGACCAGCCCTGTTGACGGATCACCTCCTCCAGCGCCTGACCGAACGGGACGGGGTCGGGCGTCGGCTGGTCCGGGTCCCGCCGTCGGCGGCGCGGCTTGGGCGGTGGCCCGCCGCGTGCGGCGCGGGCGACCTCCCGGGCGAGGTCCAGGCCCTGGGGATCGTGCTCAGCTGCTGCTCCTTCCTGATCGCGACCCGGTCCGGTCGGCACCCCTGGCCCGCCGGTCACGGGAGGACCCCGAGGGGCTCCACCGTGGAACCGGCGACCGTAAAACGGCGTCCGCTCAGCCGGGACGGGACGTCCGCGGCCACCGCAGCCGTGATCAGGACCTGTTCGGCACCGGCCACCAACGCGGCAAGGCGCTCGCGCCGGATCTCGTCCAGTTCGGCGAACACGTCGTCGAGCACCAGCACCGGCTCGACCCCGTCCGCCCGCAACAGCGCGAACGCACCGAGCCGCAGTGCCAGCGCCATCGACCACGACTCCCCGTGCGAGGCGTAGCCCCGGGCCGGCAACTCCCCCAGCGCCAAACTGACGTCGTCACGGTGCGGACCGACAAGGCAGACGCCACGCGCGATCTCCTCGGTCCGGCGCCGGCTCATGGCCGACAACAGCGCCGAGCTGAGCTCGTCCCTGGTCATCTCTCCACTCACCGTCACCCCCGAGCGGTACGTAGCGGACGCGATGTTGTTGGTCGGGGCGATGTCGGCGTAGGCCCCCACCAGCAGCGGGGACAACCCGGACAGCGTCATCAGCCTGGCTTCGACGATCTCCGCACCCAGCGTGGCCAGGGACTCGTCCCACACGTCCAGGGTGGCCGCCGCATCTGGCGACAGCGCGCGAGCCCCCCGAGCCGACAGCGACTTCAGCAGCGCGGACCGCTGGCGCAGCACCCGCTCGTAGTCAGCGCGGACGCCGGCCAGCCTCGGCCAGCGCGCGGTGATGAGGTCGTCGAGGAAGCGCCGACGCTCGGACGGGTCCCCCTTGACGATGGCCAGGTCCTCCGGCGAGAACAGCACGATCCGCAGCGCGCCCAGCAGATCCCGTGCCCGCCGCAGCGGTGCTCGGTTCAGGCTGGCCCGGTTGGCCTTGCCGGGGATGATCTCGATCTCCAGCACCAGCGTCCTCGGGTCGTCGAGACCGGCCTGCACCCGGGCGCGGACGAGGGCGCGTTCGGCGCCTGAGCGGACCAGCGGCGCTTCGGTCGCCACGCGGTGGGAGCCCAGGGTGGCAAGGAAATCGATCGCCTCGACCAGGTTCGTCTTGCCCTGGCCGTTGGCCCCGGTGAACACCGTCACTCCCGAGGCCAACGCGACCTCCACAGCGGTGTAGGACCGGAAGTCGACCAGGCTGAGATGGGTCACGAACATCGGGCCACCGCCACGGGCAGGCCGCGACCGCTCACGCGGGCAGGCGCATCAGCATGATGACGTGCCGGTAGTCCAGGCGCGGTTCGCCGTCGAGCTCGTCCAGCGCGGTCAACAGACAGGGCTTGCCCGGCTGGGTGAAGGCGAAGTTCACGTACGGGCTGTCCAGTGCCGACAGCGCGTCGGAGAGGTAGTGCGGGTTGAACCCGGCGGCGGTCATCACCAGCCCATTCCCAGTGACGTCCTCGACGAGCGCCTCCAGCGCCTCCACGGCCTGGGCCTGGTCGCCGGTTGCGGCCTCAAGCGTGATCGACCCGTCCCCGATGATCATCCGCAGGGACGTGTTGCGCTCGGCGACCAACCCGACCCGCTTGACGGCCGAGATCACCTCCGCGGTGTTGGCACGGACGTTGACCGTGGCCTGCACGCTCATCAGGTGCCGCACCTTGGGGAACTCCCCGTCCAGCAACCGCGTGGTGATTTCGCGGGTTCCGGCCGTCCCCGAACCTTCGAAACCGATCAGTCCGTCACCGGTCGCCGCACTGGACAGGCTCAGGGTCACCAGTTCGCCTGACGTCATCGACTTGGCGGTCTCCCCCAGCACGCGGGCCGGGACCAGAGCCGCCCCCTCGACACGGGTGCTGCGAGGATTCCACCGCAGCTCCTTCAGCGCCATCCGGTAGCGGTCGGTGGCCAGCAGCGACAGGGTGTCCCCTTGGATCTCCACGCGGACGCCGGTGAACACCGGAAGCAACTCGTCCCGGCCAGCGGCCACCACGACCTGCGACACGGCCTTGGCGAAGTCGTCGCTCGGGATCGTCCCGGTGGCCTCGGGCATCGAGGGCAGGTTCGGGTAGTCGGCGACCGGCAGCGTCTGAAGGGTGAACCGCGCGGTTCCACAGACCAGCTCCATGCGCGTTTCGTCGGAGGTGATGTTCACGGGCTTGTTCGGCAGCGACCGGGCGATGTCCGCCAGCAGCCGCCCCGACACGAGTGCCACACCATCGTCGGTGACCTCGGCCTTCACCGTGATCTGCGCGGACGTCTCATAGTCGAAGCTCGACATCACGACCTGGTTGCCTGCGGCCTTGACCAGGAGGCCGGCCAGGATCGGAACGCTCGGGCGGGACGGCAGGCTCCGGGCGGCCCACTGGACGGCTTCAGCCAGGACATCGCGCTCGAGACGGATCTTCACCCTTGCCCCCTTGGAACAGTGCATGCGGTCCGATGATCATATCCGCGCACCTGCTCGGCGGCGTGTCGGTGCGCAGGTCTGCGGGAACGAAGATGACGGGCCCTTCCCCAGGGTGTGCACCGGTGACTTTGAAGGAAGCTGAGATCTCTCAATTCGTCGTCATCATCGCGGCTGTGGATTCAGTGGATAGCGCGTCTTCGGGCAGGTCGCACGGCGTGTCAGCGGTGGAACGAACGTGTGGATAACACGGAATCACACGGGGAGGATTTGCGGACGGAGGCCGGCTTCGCTCAGGACGTCCCCAGGGCAGCCAGGTTATCCACAGAGTTACCCACGGCGGTGGATGACGGGTCGGGGTGTGCGTCGGCGTTCGCACCCCGGACGCACGACAACCCGTGCCGGGGGTCCAGGGAATCCCGACACGGTGGGTTCGGTGGTCATCTGTGCCCCGAGTTCGGGGCACAGCAACGCACTCAGCGCAGCGTGGACTGCCGAATGCGGTTGGTGAGCTCGGTCACCTGGTTGAAGACGCTGCGCCGCTCGCTCAGCAACTGGCGGATCTTGCGATCGGCATGCATCACGGTGGTGTGGTCGCGGCCGCCGAACAGTTGGCCGATCTTGGGCAGCGAGAGATCGGTCAACTCCCGGCACAGGTACATCGCGATCTGGCGTGCGGTCACCAGCACCTGCGTCCGGCTCTGTCCGCAGAGTTCGTCGACGCTCACCGAGAAGTAATTGGCCACCTGGGTCATGATCGCGGTGGACGAGATCTGCGTGCCGGCGCCAGGAGGGATCAGGTCTTTCAGGACGATCTCGGCCAGGGCCAGGTCGACTTCCTGACGGTTGAGGCTGGCGAACGCGGTCACCCGGATCAGCGCGCCCTCGAGTTCACGGATGTTGGTCTGGATCTTGGACGCGATGAACTCCAGTACGTCCGGTCCGGCGGTGAGGCGCTCGGCGGCCGCCTTCTTGCGCAGGATCGCGATCCGGGTTTCGAGGTCAGGAGGCTGGATGTCGGTCATCAGGCCCCACTCGAACCGGCTGCGCAACCGCGGCTCCAGCGCCTCCAGCGCCTTGGGCGGACGGTCGGAGGTGATCACGATCTGCTTCTGGGCGGTGTGAAGGGTGTTGAACGTGTGGAAAAACTCCTCCTGGGTCTGGATCTTGGCCTCCAGGAACTGGATGTCGTCGATCAGTAGCACGTCCACGTCACGGTAGGCCCGGCGGAAGTCAGCCGTTCGGTTCTCCGAGATCGAGTTGATGAAGTCGTTGGTCAGTTCCTCTGTGGAGACGTACTTGACGCGGACGCGGTCGTAGTAGTTGCGGATGTAGTGACCGACCGCGTGCAGCAGGTGAGTCTTCCCCAGACCGGAGTCGCCGTAGATCATCAGCGGGTTGTACGCCTTGCCGGGTGCTTCAGCGACGGCCACGGCGGCCGCGTGGGCGAAGCGGTTGGAGTTCCCGATCACGAAGGTCTCGAAGGAGTACTTGGGGTTGAGTCGTTCGGACCCGCGTGGGGCCGTACGGGTGACCGAGGGGTCGACCGGGGCCAGGAGTGGTTGCGGCGGAGCCGCCTCGACCGGCGCAGAGGCCTTGAGGTTGGCGTCGATCGTGATCGCCAGCCGGATCGGACGAGAGAAATAGCTTGTCAGAACGCCTTCGAGAGAAGGACGCAGACGGGACTCGACCCGGTCGCGGGTGAACTCGTTCGCGACGGCGAGGATCAACAAGGAGTCGTGGAGGGCGACTGGCTTGGTCCCGGTGAGCCAGGCCCGGGTGGGCTGGTCGGCCTGGGCCCAGACGAAGGACCACGCCTCGTCGATCAGTTCGGGGCTGGCGGGCGGGCCAGATGCCTGCGACATGTCCCCTCCCCTGCGGCTGTGTCGCGCCGGTTTCCCACATCATTGTCCACAGGGTGTGTACGGCGATGTCCCAGACTTCCCAGACCCCCGGCGACTCACTGCAACCTAGCGACCGGGGTGCATGGTTGGCAAACGGTTCGCTGACGATTTCCTGACGACTCGGCGTGTCGACTCGACGTGCCGTCCGAAGTCGTCCAGTTTGCTCCGGCTGCGTGCGGCCGCGTATCGTTGGGAGGTCGCCGTGGCGACGTTCGTGCGTCCGCGTGGGCGCATCAGGGCCTGACAACCGCACAGATCTTGGGAGCACTCGCGTGAGCAAGCGTACTTTTCAGCCGAGCAACCGGCGGCGCAGCCGCACCCATGGCTTCCGCGTTCGGATGCGCACCCGAGCGGGGCGCGCCATCATCTCGTCCCGCCGCCGCCAGGGCCGCGTCCGCCTCGCTGGCTGAGTCCGGCGCCAGGTGTTGCCCAGCCAGTCGCGGTTGCGCACCTCTGAGGATTTCCGCGACACCCTGCGCCACGGCGTCCGTTGTGGCCGCCGTAGCCTCGTGGTCCACGCCCGTAGGCGGAGCGCCCCGCCTTCGCGGGCGGGTTTCGTGGTGTCGAAGGCGGTCGGGAATGCCGTCACGCGAAACCGGGTGAAGCGGCGGCTTCGCCACCTGGCCGCCAAGGCTTTGGGTGAGGTGGCCTTCCCTGTGGACATTGTCGTTCGGGCGCTGCCTCCCGCCAGCACCGGCGAGTTGGCCCTGGATTTCCGCTCGGCCTTTGCGGCGTGCGTGGATCGGATGGCGGCATGAAGCACCTGCTCATTGCGCTGCTGAAGGCTTACCGCGCGGTCATCAGTCCGTTGTACAGCAACGTGTGCAAGTACTACCCGTCCTGTTCGGCGTACGCCCTGGAGGCGGTGACCGTCCACGGAGCTGCACGTGGAACCTGGCTGGCGGCTCGGCGGCTCGGGTCCTGCCATCCGTGGGCCGAAGGTGGTTACGACCCCGTCCCCGGCACTGCGGCTGCCGAGGAATGGGCGGTGGAACAGGCCGCCAAGCACTCCCCTAGTCCCCTGGTCGATCCGGCTGTCCGTGAGGTGTCTTCGTGAATCTGTTATCTGTGATGCTGCTGCCGCTGGGCTTGTGGGAAGACTTCCTGGGCGTGCTCGGCGCGATGATGCAACCGCTGTACTGGGCGGTCTCAGGCATCCTCGTCGGTTGGCACTCGTTGCTGAGCAATGTCCTGAACCCGGACTGGGGTGTTACGTGGGCCTTGTCGATCGTCCTGCTGACCATGGTGATCCGGACCGCGCTCATCCCGCTGTTCGTCCGGCAGATCCAGTCGTCGCGGAACATGCAGCTGCTGGGCCCGAAGGTCAAGGAACTCAACGAGAAGTACTCCCACGACCGGGAGCGCCTGGGCCAGGAGACGATGAAGCTGTACAAGGACGAGGGTGTGAACCCGATGGCGTCCTGTCTTCCTCTGTTCCTGCAGATGCCGATCTTCCTGGCGCTGTTCTATGTGCTGAACAGCGTGGCGAACGGACACGCGCTGGGGTGGTTCTTCGAACAGAACCCGGCGCTGGTGACCTCACTGCAACAGGCGACCATCTTCGGCGCCCCGATCTCGGCCCGGTTCCTGCCGATGACCGACGGCTTCGGTGCGACGCAGTGGTTGGCGCTGGTGCTCATCGTCGCGATGACGGGGGTGCTTTTCGTCACCCAGCTGCAGCTGATGCGCAAGAACATGCCGCCGGAGGCGATGACCGGGCAGATGGCGCAGCAGCAGAAGATGATGCTGTACCTCTTCCCGGGCATCTACGCGGTCGGCGGTGTGAGTATCCCGATCGGTGTGCTGATCTACTGGCTGACGTCGAACCTGTGGACGATGGGTCAGCAGTACATCTTGATCCACAACAACCCGGCGCCCGGAACACCCGCGTACCTCGACTGGGAGGAGCGCATGCGGGCGAAGGGGAAGGACCCCGAGGCAATCGCGGCCAAGCGGAGCGGGAAGGGCCGCAAGGCTCGCACGAGCTCCGAATACGATCCGACGAAGGTGGCCCGACAGGGTGTGCCGTCGGAGCCGAAGCCGGGGGCGGGCGGGGAGACGAAGCCGTCGGAACCCGCCAAGTCGGAGGCGCCGGCGCAGCCACCTGTCTCGGATCGGCAGGTGGTGCAGCGCCAGCAGCCGAAGCGGGACACGCGTGCGACGCGGAAGCAGGCCCAGCCCAAGCAGCCGCCGTCCGGTCCGGTCGAGAGCTGAAACCAGCAGGAGTGATGACGTGATGACTGAGGAAGCACCCAACGAGCCGATCGTCGAAGAGGCGCAGGCCGATCCCGAGGTCGGGGGCGAGGAGCAGGGTCCGCGACGCTCGCGTCGCGAAGAGGCGCTCGAGAATGAAGGCGAGATCGCCGCGGACTACCTGGAGGAGTTGTTGGATATCGCCGATCTTGACGGTGACATCGATACCTTCACCGAAGGGGGACGCGCGCACGTCTCGATCCTGACGGACGCGGAGGTACTCGTCGGGAAGGACGGAGAGGTGCTGGAGGCGCTCCAGGAACTGGCGCGCCTGGCGGTGATGACCGAGACCGGGCACCGGAGCCGGCTGATGCTGGACATCGCGGGTCATCGGGAGCGGCGGCGCAAGGTCCTTCAGGAGTTGGCCGATGATGCGGTGAGCCATGTTCGCGAAAGCGGAGAGCCGGTTCGATTGGCGCCGATGAACCCGTTCGAACGGAAGATCGTCCATGACGCCGTCGCCCAGGCGGGCCTGGTGAGCGAATCGGAGGGCGAGGAGCCGCGCCGCCGGGTCGTGGTGCTGCCCAAGCCGTGACGGTGGAGGCGGAGTCCCTTCCCCCGGAGGTCGCCCGAGTCTATGGAGCTCTTAAGCAGTATGTCGATATATTGGCTAGTCGAGGTATTGATTGGGGGATCATCGGGCCTCGCGAGAAGGTCCGCCTCTGGGAGCGCCACGTCCTGAACTCACTGGCGCTGCTGCCGCTGATCCCACAGGGGTCGTCGGTCGCCGACGTCGGCAGCGGGGCGGGCCTGCCCGGGCTACCCCTGGCCCTCGTACGCAGGGACATCCGGGTCGACCTGATCGAACCGCTTCTGCGGAGGTGCACGTTCCTCAGCTTGGCCGTCGACGAACTGGGTTTGGAGGAGCGAGTCCAGGTGGTCCGCGCGCGGGCCGAGGAGCACGGGCGGACCTATGACGTGGTCGTGTGTCGAGCCGTGGCGCCCCTCCCCCGGCTCTTGGCCTGGTCGTGGGGATTGGTCGGAGAGGGCGGGTCGCTGCTGGCCCTGAAGGGGAGTTCGGCACCCGGCGAAGTGGCGTCCGCCCGGGCAGTCCTGGACAGACTCGGAGTGGTCGCGGACGTGGTGGAACTGGCCGTTCCGGGCACGAGTGAACATACCTGGGCGGTCCGGGTCCATGCCGGGATCGACGGCCGTGCGTGACGAGCACGAGGCACGAGGACTGGTCTGATCTGGCTGGCCTGTCGACGACCGGTCTAAGGCTGGCTGATCCTGTCACTGGCTGATCTGGCGGAGCTTGACGAGGCCCGGGCTTGGGGTGGGAAGTATCAGCGGTGTGTGGGCTCTGGCAGTTGCCAGGGGCGACCCCGTCGGGCGGCGCAGGTTTCGCCGAGTTGGTGAGTCCTAGTGTCGCGAAGCGCCGGTGCGGGTCGGAATGACGGCTTAGCCTGACGAAGCGCTGGCGGACCGCTGGGGCAGGGTCGCTGAGTCTGAGGACGCTCGTGTTGGGATGGGACCTGAGGGCCGTCATGAGGAGCGGGTGATTTGGAGGGCCTCGCTCGCGGTGTTGGGTGGAGCGATGGTTCATCCGGTCGCTGGTCACTGGGCTGCCGGTGGTGGCGACAGGGTGTTGAGGAAGCGCCGGGACCGCGGGGTACGGAGGCTGAGCCTTCATGAAGGGGTGCTGGGGCGGGATCGATCCCCGGTTCCTGGCACTGGTGGTCCGTCGGGGCGACCCATCGTCAGGGCCAGTGGGTGCGCGGCGGCCGTTGGAGGAGCCTCGTTAGGTTCGACGTGGATTCGTCGGGTTGCCTGGGGCGACCCTTCGTCCGAGCGAGAGGTCGTGGGCCGGTGGGTGTTGGGCAGTGGGCTGAGCTTGACGTGGATTGATGGGGTTGTGTCGCGCGACTCTTCGTCGGGGGAGTGGTCAGGCGCTGGCCGGTGTCGGGCCAATGGCTGAGTTCGACAATGCCCCGAACTTGGGTGGATTGGGCCCGGCCAGGCGTCAGGTTCGAGGGTCGCAGCTGACGAGACTGCGTTCAGACTGCGTCGGCGGGCGAGGTTCGCAGTCGTGAGAGCTATCCTCGTGTTTCACGTGAAACACGACCCTGAGTGTAGGAGCTCCTTCGTGACGATCACTCCCCCCGCAGGCCCGCGTCGAGTCATGTTCGATGAACCTGAAGAAGGCCGCGCGGCCGCAGAGGTCCCCGATGACATCGATAACGATGTTTCACGTGAAACACCGACACTCCCCCGTCCCGGACGTACTCGAACCATCGTCATCGCGAACCAGAAGGGCGGGGTGGGTAAGACCACGACCGCGGTCAACTTGGCCACCGCCCTGGCGATGGGCGGACTCAAGGTGCTCGTCATCGATCTCGACCCCCAAGGTAACGCCTCAACGGCCCTGGGAGTGGAGCATCACGAGGGCGTCGGTGGGACCTACGAAGTGATGCTGGGTGACGTCCGCATCGAGGAGGTTGCGCAGCGGTCGCCGGAATCCCCCGGCCTCTGGGTGCTCCCCGCGACGATCGACCTGGCGGGTGCGGAAATCGGACTCGTGAACACCGCAGGCCGCGAAAGTCGACTCCTCCACGCGCTGCGGGTATTCAACGAGGCCCACCACATGGACTACCTCTTCATCGACTGCCCCCCATCACTGGGCCTTCTCACGCTCAACGCGTTGGTTGCGGCAGACGAGATCCTCATCCCCATTCAGTGTGAGTACTACGCGCTGGAAGGGGTCTCGCAGTTGCTCCGTACGATCAACCTGGTGAAGGGCTCCATGAATGACGATCTGGAACTGTCCACCGTGCTGTTGACCATGTTCGACGGACGCACCCGGCTCTCCGCTCAGGTGGCAGCAGAGGTGCGCCAGCACTTCCCCCACGAGACGCTGACCGCAGCAATCCCGCGGTCAGTGCGAGTGTCCGAGGCGCCGAGTTACGGACAATCGGTCCTTACCTACCACGCAGCTTCGGCGGGCGCGCAGGCCTATCTGGCGGCGGCGGCGGAACTTGCGCAGCGCGGTGCCCGCAGATCAACGACGAATCCGGAAGGTAGATCATGAGCACTCCAAAGCCACGTTCCGGACTGGGTCGCGGTCTGGGGGACCTGCTCCAACGCACCGATCCCGAGCTTGCGCCGCGCTCCGACAGCACGGGTGTGACCGCCCCCGCTGGTTCGAGGTTCGCTGAGATACCGGTGGCTGCCGTCCGCCCAAATCCGAAACAGCCACGGACGGTCTTCGATGAAGATGCCCTGGCAGAACTGGTGGACTCCATCCAGACCGTGGGACTGCTCCAACCGATCGTGGTCCGTCCGCTCGATGGCGAGCAGTATGAGTTGGTCATGGGCGAGCGACGTCTGCGTGCCTGCCAGCAGGCCGGAATGGCGGTCATTCCCGCGATCGTGCGCCGCACCGAGGATGCCGACCTGCTGCGCGACGCCCTGCTGGAGAACCTCCACCGCGCGCAGTTGAATCCCTTGGAAGAGGCCGCCGCCTACCAGCAGATGCTCAGCGACTTCGGCTGCACGCAGGACGAGTTGTCGCAGCGGATCAAGCGTTCGCGTCCGCAGATCTCGAACACGATCCGACTGCTCCAACTCCCGGCCCCAGTCCAACGAAGGGTTGCCGCCGGGGTCCTCAGCGCCGGCCACGCGCGAGCGATCCTGATGCTCCCCGATGCTGAAGCGATGGAACGCCTTGCCAATCGCGTGGTGTCGGAGGGTCTCTCGGTGCGAGCGGTCGAGGAGATCGTGACGGTGGGGGAGCATGGACCCAAGCGAGCGCCTCGCCGGAGCCTCATCCCGACAAGATCGCCGCGCGCCGAGGAACTCGAGCGCCAGTTGAGCGAAGATCTCGATACACGCGTCGTCGTGTCGTCCGGACGGCGCAAGGGGCGCATCGTGATCGAGTTCGCCGGCGAGGAGGATCTGGAACGCGTAGCCGCCCTGCTCAGCCCCGCGGTCGAGTAGCCCCTGCGGCTTGCCTGGAAGCGCTGGGCATTCTCTGCGGGGTTGCGGTTGCCTGATCGCTGGCTCGCCCGCGTTCCCTCTCGTTTGGCGGGTTGACGTACGACTCGAAACTCCGCCGAAGCTGACCCAGGCATCACCTCGGGCGTCACCCTAGGCGTCATGCGGGGTGTCATGTGGGGTGTCATGTGGGGCGTCATGTGGGGCGTCATGCGGGGCGTCACCCCAGTCCGTCGCTGCCCCAGAGGGATCCCCAGGACGGGTGCCACCCTCACTCCCGCCGCAGGGACGAGAGCCACCGATTCAGTCCGGGGCCGGAGTGGAGCACTTATGAGGCGCAGGCTGTCAGCCTCGGTTGGGGGGACGTTCCCCCGCCATCAGGCCACTAACCAATAAACCGAGATATCGATAAAACCTTTTACGGCTATATGTTTGAATCTCCCAATGACCTGCGGCAGTGGAGTGACAGCGCCATCGTCAGGAGGCCCCGGCCAGGCACGCCCGCGCACAAAGTCGCCGATTGGAAAGCTCGACATGGACCGGTCCATGTCGAGTCCAGACTCGGGGGTGAAGCCCGGAAGCTGATAGGTCTTCCTGCGCCGGCCGGGAATCAGTCACGATCACACGCAGAGGCCGTACTCACCAGGTGGAAGCCAGCCCGACCGACAATAGGCACCGGCAGGTAAGGCGGCGAATCTGGCCGTCAGCCGTGCGGCCCCGAGGCGGCGCGAAGCCGCGCCCGCACGTCCTTGCGGGCCGAGTACTCGGCTACGAAACTCAAGAACGGTACGGTGCCCGCCGCAGCGATGAGCAACAGGCGTCCCCAAGGCCAATGCACTCTCCGGCCCAGGTCGTAGGCCGTAATGAGAAGGACCATGTACAGCCAGCCGTGTGGGACGCCGGTGAGGGTCACCACCAGGTCATTGCCGGCGAGGTATTTCAGCGGCATCCCGACCAGCACCAGAACCACCAGCAGGACGCCGACCAGGTAGGCCATGATCCGGTAGCGCAGCAGCGCCGCCTCAATGGGCGGGATCTGGTCCGCGCTCAGCGCGGGAGCCTTGGCGGCGGGCGGGGCATCGGTCATCGGTGGTCCTCCTCGGCCGCGATACTACCCAGCGCTCCGCGGCGACCTATCGTCCGGACCATCCGCCACGTCATCGCCAGAGCGAAGGCGGCGAAGACCCACCATTGCAGGGCGTAGCCGCTGTTGCGCCAGGAGCCCTCACCAGACGGCAAGCTCACCCGCGCTGCGGCTAGCCCCTGGGCGGCCGCGTCCGTTCCGGAAAGGGTGACGAAACCGGGAAGCAGTTGTTGCGGCCACTCCTGAGCGACCACCTGCAAGCGCACGGACGGCAGTGCCCCCACGGGAACGTCGTGGTCCGCCGCAGGTTCGGGGGGCAGGAAGATCCCGGTCTGGGTGACCTCACCGGACGGGGCGGGCGGGATGTCATCCCCGACCCTGCCCAGTGCACCACGGACGATGGGGACTACCCGGCCATCGGGCAATTGCAGCGCGTCCAGCACTCGGACCGAACCGTCCGCGGCCACCACAGGCAGGGCGTGCTCGTCAAGGTAGCGCCCGGTGACCAGGACCTGCTTGCCGTACACATCGCCGACGATGCCATCGGAGGACACGAAGTCCAGTAACTGGACAGGTGGCTGGGCGGCTCGGGCGGCTGCAGACCGATTGCCCTGCTCTTCGAACACGTGCATCTGCCACAGACCCAACCAGAGCATGACCGCCGCGACAGCCACACCGATCGCGCCGACGAGTACCTGTTGCGCTCTGACGCCACGTGAGGGCACCTCAGGCGACGCCCCTACGAGACGCGGCGTCGACCAGATCCGCGCAGAGTTGGCTGAAATCCATCCCAGCGGCGTCTACGGCGAGCGGCACCAGGGAGGTCTCGGTCATTCCGGGAGATACGTTGGTCTCGATGAAGACGGGCGTACCGTCCGGGCGCACGATCAGGTCCGTACGGGACAGGTCACGGAGTCCGAGCCTGCGATGCACCGCGACCGCTAGTTCCGAACACGCGAGCGCCACCTCGTCGGACACGACCGCGGGGGAGAGGAAGCGCGTCTCGCCAGCGGTGTAGCGCGCGGTGTAGTCGTACACCCCCGAGTTCGGACGGATCTCCACGCCCGGGAGGGCCGACGGTCCGTGCGGGGTGTCGATCACCGCCATGGCGATCTCGGTGCCTTCGACGAACTCCTCGATCACCGCGACACCGCCGTAGGCGTAGGCCGCCACCATCGCTGCGGGGAGCTCCTCGGCGGAGGTGACCTTGGTGCAGCCGAGGGCCGATCCGCTCCGGGCGGGCTTCACCATCATCGGAAAGCCGAGATGCCGAGCCAACGCGTTGACCAGGTTGCGGGCTCCCAGTTCACGGAACATGTCGTGCGGCAGGGCCACCTGGCGCGGGGTTGCGATGCCTGCTTTCGCCACGATCGGCGTGCAAAGCGACTTGTCGAAAGCGATTCGGCAGGCTGTGGCGACGGATCCCACGTAGGAAACGCCGAGCAGTGACAGGACTTCTTTCAGAGCGCCGTCCTCGCCCACCCCGCCGTGGAGGACCGGGAAGACGACGGGGGAGTCGAGTTCGGCGAGCCGTTCGACCATTGCTGGGGTGACGTCAGCCTCGATCACCTTCCGACCCAGGTCGCGCAGCGCCTGGGCGACCCGGCGTCCCGAGCGCAGCGACACGTCGCGTTCGTGCGACAGTCCACCGGCCAGGACGACGACCGGACCGGCAGCTGTGGTGGTGGGGATGTCCATGGGCGTGGCCTAACTGATGTCGGGGGCCGGGCCGGTGGCCAGGTCGCGGTGGCGGGGGGAGTGGGCCTGGAGGCCGAAGGTCTGGTACATCTCGAGCTCGTCGTGGAGCACCTCGCCGAGCCGTCGCGTCCCTTCGATGATCCGGTCCGGCGGAGGGAAGCAGAAGGACAACCGCATGTTGCGGCTTCCCAGCCCATCGGCGAAGAACGCCGTGCCGGGAATGTAGGCCACCCGGGAGGTGACTGCGCGCGGTAGCATCGCCTGGGAATCCAGCCCCTCCGGGAGGGTCACCCAGACGAAGAACCCGCCGTTGGGCCGCGTCCAAGTAGTTCCCGGCGGCATGTTCTCGGCCAGGCCCTGGAGCATCGCGTCCCGCCGCTCGCGATACATCTCGCGGTAGAGGTCGATCTGGCCGCGCCAGTCGAACTCGTCGAGGTAGGTGGCGATCGCGTACTGGCTGAACACCGGGGGAGCCAGCGTTGCGGCTTCCTGGGTGAGCACCAGCTTCTCCCGGACGGCGTGCGGAGCCAGCGCCCAGCCGACCCGGAAGCCCGGGGCGAAGGTCTTGGAGAACGAGCCGAGGTAGATCACGTTGTCGGCATCCATGGAACGAAGCGCCGGGAGCGGACGGGCCTCCAGAGTGAGCAAACCGTACGGGTTGTCCTCCAGGATCAGCAGTTGGTGTTGCCTGGCGACCTCGATCAGCTCGCGGCGCCGCTGCAGGGGTTGGGTGACTCCGGTCGGGTTCTGGAAGTTCGGGATGGTGTAGAGGAACTTGGCTCGTTTGCCGGCGGCGGTCAGCGCGACCAGGGCTTCACGCAGGGCGTCCGGCTTGATGCCTTCGTCGTCCATCGCCACGTGGACCACCTCGCATTGGTAGGCCCGGAACGTGCCCAGCGCACCGACGTAGCTCGGCGCTTCGGCCAGCACCACGTCGCCCGGGTCACAGAACACGCGGGTGACAAGGTCCAACGCCTGCTGCGAGCCGCAACTGATGACGACATCGTCCGGGTGGGCGTGGATGCCTTCCTCGGCCATCACTTCGACGATCTTCTCGCGCATGAATGGTTCGCCCTGGCCGGACCCGTACTGCATGGCCTGCGTGCCACGCTCACGGATCAGGCGGTCGATGGCGGCGCCCAGGGCGTCCCGCGGCAGGTCGGCGATGTTGGGCATGCCGCCGGCCAACGAGACCACCTCAGGACGGTTCGCGACCGAGAAGAGGGCTCGGACGGCCGACACCTGGAGCCCATGGGTTCGCTCGGCGTAGGTCTCGATGTACGGGTCCAGCCGGGTGTCGCGGCGGGACGGCTCAGGCACGCTCACGACACCAGACTGCCGCACCTGCGGCCTAGGATGAAACTGGCCCACCGCGCGTCGAAGGGGAGTGGGGTCGGATGTCCACCATGACGATGGTCCTGCCGGACGATCTCGCATTGCTCACCTGTCCCTACTGCGGCCGAACGGTCTCCCCCGACACCCCCTGGGCGGTCGCTGCACGCGAGCGCTGGGGCTGGATCGGGGTTTCGGCCCTCGCGGACGGCGTCCCGGTCGGGACCATCCTGGTCGCCCCGAGCGACGAGGCAACAGGCCCGTCGGCGGCGATGGTCATGGTCGCGTGGGTGCGTCCCGGGGAGGTCCGCTCCGGGCTGGGACGACACCTGGTGCAGTCTCTCAGTGCGGGGCTGCTGCCCAGGCAGACGCGCTTCATCGCAGCGCGGGGAAGCCGCCGTCACCTCTCGTGCGCCGCGCTCCCGCGTGACTTCCTGCGCTCGGTCGGCTTCTCGCGCGCGAGCGACGAACGGTTGTGGCGGCTGGACCTGGATCAGACCGCCGTCGAGCGCCCTTCGTTGCGCGAAGTGCTCGAGCGACTGGTCGGCGTCATCCGTCCGGTCGCCCCACCGGAGCCGGCCGGCCGCGCCTCGGGAGCCACCTGACCCAGGGCCCGCGCTCACAACAGGCCCGCTTCGACACCCGAGGCGCACCGCGCTTCCGTCAGGACAGCTCAGACGAACTCCTCGATGGCGCGGAGCAGGGTGGCCTTGGTCTTGCCGCCCTGGAAGGACTTGACCACCTCGCCGCCGACGAAGATCTGGATGGTGGGCAACCCCAGCACGCCGTACGAGACCGGAGTCGCAGTGTTCGTGTTGGTGTCCATTTTCAGGAATGTCATGCGATCGCCGTAGTCACGGGCCAGTTCGTCGATGATGGGGGAGATCTGCTTGCAGGGCGCGCACCAATCGGCCCAGTAGTCGATCAGCACTGGCTTGGACGACTTCAGCACCTTGTCGCTGAAGGTGGCATCGGTCACAGCCTCGACAGCTGCCATGGGTGACTCCTTCTCTCGATCGGACCCGGCAAGCCTAGCGACCCGGACTGACAGAACTGCGTCCGTGGGCAGCCCGCCAGGGACGACCGGGCCGGCGTCTCAGTCGTTCAGCGCTGTGAGATAGCGCTCGGCGTCCAGGGCTGCGGCGCAGCCCGTCCCCGCTGCGGTGATCGCTTGACGGTAACTGTGGTCCACCAGATCGCCGGCGGCGAACACTCCGGCGAGGTTGGTCCGCGTCGACGGGGACGCGACCACGACGTAACCGGCAGCGTCCACCTCCACTTGGCCGCGGACCAGCTCGGAGCGCGGATCGTGGCCGATCGCGATGAACAGCCCCTGGACCGACAGCTCCCTGGTCTCGCCGGTGACCGTGTCGCGCAGCGTCAGCGAGGTCAGCGAGGGGTCGCCGTGCAGCGCGGCGACGGAGGAGTTCCATGCGAAGCGGATCTTGGGATCAGCCTCGGCCCGGGAGGCCATGATCTTGGACCCACGCAGCTCGTCGCGTCGGTGGATGACAGTGACCGAGCGGGCGAAGCGGGTCAGGAAGGTGGCCTCCTCCAGCGCCGAATCGCCGCCGCCGACGACGGCGATGTCCTTGTCGCGGAAGAAGAACCCGTCGCAGGTGGCGCACCAGGACACCCCACGTCCGGACAGCCGCTCCTCGTCAGGCAGTCCGAGCTTGCGATAGCCCGAGCCCATGGCCAGGATGATCGCCTTGGCGGAGTAGGTGTTGCCCTCGGCATCGGTGACCGTCTTGACCTCGCCGGTCAACTCGACCGCCGTGACGTCATCAGTGATGATCTCCGCGCCGAACCGCTCGGCCTGCGCCCGCATGGCCAGCATCAGGTCGGGGCCCATGATGCCCTCGGCGAAACCGGGGTAGTTCTCCACCTCGGTGGTGTTCATCAGCGCGCCGCCGGCGGTGACAGCACCCTCGAAGACGAGTGGCTTCAGCCCGGCCCGAGCTGCATAGATGGCGGCGGTGTAGCCGGACGGACCGGAGCCGACGATGATGACCTCACGAATCTCGGACATGTTTCCTCACACTGGACGGTTGTGCTCCGCCCACCCTATCCAGGGCACGCACGGGCAGTTCAACGCCGGCGAAGGGCTTCCTGTTCCGTCCCGGCGTCAGGGTCGGCTGCTTCTGTGCGCGGCATGGGTCGGGTTTGCTGCCGGTTGTCAGGTTTGCCGCCGGTTGAGTGGCGGCAAACCTGACAACCGGTGGCGGACCGCTCGTGGGGACGTAGAAGCAACTCCCGAGGCTTCAGGTGGAGGCACCGGGCTGTGGTCAGCTCAGGCCGCGGGTCAGCTCAAGCCGTAGGCCTTGTGGACCATCCACACCGGGTGCTCGGTCCGGACGCCGGAGGACTGGGAGATCTGCCACCGGCAGGTCTCGGTGTCGCACAGTGCCAGATCGGGGTTGGTGGCCTTCACCATGTCGAACAGCGGCTTGCCGACGGCTTGGGCGATGGCGTACTTCTCCTTCTTCAGTCCGTACGTGCCCGCGATGCCGCAGCAGTTCTGGCCCGACTCGACCACCGTCAGGCCGGGGATCAGCCGGAGCACTTCGAGGGCCGGCATGCCGATGCCCTGGCTCTTGAGCTGGCAGGGAGCGTGGTACGGGACCGTCATCTCGATCGGAGCGAAGTCGGTCGGGAGCTGGCCTGCGTCGTGCAGGTCGAGGAGGAACTCCATCATGTCGCGGATCCGCGTCCCGACATCGGCGAGCCGCCAGTCCTCCACGCCCATGATCTCGTGCGCTTCATGCTTGAGCATGCCGGTGCAACTGCCCGAGGAGGAGACGATCGTGAGGTCCGTTCCGCCCCGGCGCAGGTCATCACAGAGCTTGAGTACCGAATCGGTGGCCTGGTCGAACAGGCCGTTGGACTGCTGGGCCAGGCCGCAGCAGCCCTGCTTGGGAACGATCACCTCGTAACCGAGATGCTCCAGCACCTCGATGGACTTCTTGGAGGTCTCCACCTCGAAGTAGCCACCGGCGCAGCCGTGGAAGAACACCACGGGCCCGCGTGTCGGCGCCTTGGCCGGCTTGGGACGCCGCTTCAGCCAGCCGGCCAGGGTCTGGGTGTTCGCCTTGGGCATCGGCGCATCGCGGTGGATGCCGACCACCTTCTCGATCACCGTCCGTAGCGGCTTGACCCGCAGCGCGGCGTTGGCGATCGGGGCGATCGGCGTCATGGCCATGCCCATCAGCGTGGTCCGCGAAATGAGCTGGTCGCGGACCGGCATGTTGTCGGCCTTCATCACAGCCCGGGCCTGCGAGTTCAGTTCGGCGATCTGCACGCCCTGCGGGCAGTTCAGGGTGCAGATGCCGCAGGAGGAGCAGTAATCCAGCGAGTGGTCGACCGATTCGCCGTTACGGAAGCGCTCGGCCTGCGGGCCGACGAACTTCGGGCCGGAGAACAGCGGAGTCACCGCGGCGACCGGGCACTGGGTCTCGCAGATCGTGCACTTGACGCAGTGGTCCAGGGACGCGCGGGCGAGTTCGTGCCCGGCGAACTGCATCGCGGACCGGGGATCAGTCGTGCTCATGCCAACTCCTTCACGATCGAATCGGACGCCGCCACCGCGCTGCCCACCGCGATGCCCTCGCCCGACTTCTCCTTCCACCGGGTCGCGCCGGCCAGGATGCCGCCAGCCGCGCGCAGGTTGGCGTAGACCGGCGCACCGGAGGTGTCCAGCACCCGCATGTCGTGGTCCACCGCGACGCCGACCTTGAACAGCGGCTGCTCCGCGCCCCAGTAGTCGCCGTGGACGAGGTCAGCATCCAGCCCCGCCAGCGGCAGGCCCAGGATGCGTTCGGTGACCACGCCGTGAGAGTCCATGGTCAGGGCCCCGGACTCGAATCCGCCCGGGGCAAGGAGGAACGCGTCGCCGGAGAACTCCCGGACGGCGCCGGCCGAGTCGATCGTCAGGCTTGCCAGGTGCCCGTCCGCAGTCTTGTGGTCGATCACCTGGCTGCCCAGGACTATTCGGACGCCGGCGGCCCTGGCCGCGGCGGTGAGCGCCAGGTTGAGCCGCATCCCGGGCACCGAGGGCGGCGGCAGCGGGATCTCGAACACCGGATGGCCTAGGCGGACAGCCAGGTCCTGCCAGGCGCGAAGGTCCTTCAGCCCCAGCACCGCGGGCAGTCCGACGACCTCGCCATCGCGGAGGAGGGGCCCGATTTCACTCGCGACGCGCGACACGAACGACGGGGTGTCGAACGCCCGCGCGTAGGCGAGGCCCGAGGAGTCCGCCTCGCCCTCGCGAGCCGGGACGTCGACCCAGACGGCACGGGCGGTCAGCCGTCCGCCGTCGGGGAGTGGAGTCCGCGACAGGTTTCCGGCGATCAACTCGGGCTGGAAGTCCTTCAGTCGGCGCAGCCCGACGATCGCGCAGGAGGTGCCGCTGGCGACCGCGCCGGCGAGCATGCTCGGCTGGACCAGCGCGGTGGGCCGGATCGCCCCCACCGCGGTCGGCAGGTTCAGGTTGGTCTCCGGATCGCCGGTCAGCAGGTCCGCCCCGACCACCTCACGCAGGAACGCCACGCCGGTGCGGACCGCGTCCGTCCCGATTTTCGCGTACGGGTGGGACGGGGTTGACGCCGCCAGCGACGACACCGCGACCAGCGGACGGACCACCCGGTCGGGCGCGTAGCCGAGGATGTCGACCGTCCCCTGGGAGAGTTGCAGCCCACCCAGGCCCTTGGTCAGCAGGGTGACGCCCACCCCGGCCCGGGCCAGCCGGACCGCGGCGGTCAGGCCGGCGACCCCGGCGCCGACGACGATGACGCGGCTCACAGTTCCACCTCGATTTCGGGTTGCGGCAGGTGCTCGATGTCGAGCGTCCCGGAGAAGATCCAGTTGTCCAGCGCTGTCTGGCGGACCTGGTCGCCGTACAGGATCGGCCACAGCCCGATCCACCGGTTCTTCAGGAACAGGCGCAGCAGTCCGGTGGCCCGGGCCACGTCGATGTGCCCGCTGGCCAACGCCACGCCGGTCGCCCGCATCGAGCAGAACCCGCCCTGACAAGGGCCCATGCCCAGGCGCAGCTGACGGCGCAGGTCATCGAAGCTGCCCTTCGGCTGGTCGGCGAGGGCGTCGACGAACATCCTCCTGGTCATCAGTTCGCACTCGCACAGGATCTGGTCGTCGAGGCGATCGTGTTCGCGCTCCTCCAGGCGGTGGGTGACCAGGTAGGTCTTGCCCGCCTCCGACCCGGGCACGGACTCCTCGGCGGTGCGGCACGCGCGCTGGTCGCCGAGCTGGGCGCACATCTCGTCCACCACATGCTCTGCCATGAGCCGGTAGGTCGTCAGTTTGCCGCCGGAGATGGTGAGCAGGCCCTTCACTCCGTCCCGGTCGTGGTGGTCGAGGATCGACATGCCTCGGCTCATGTGCCGGGTGTCGGTGGCGGACACCCGGGCATCCTTCACCAGCGGACGCGCGCCCGCCCAGGCGTGGATCGCTCGCGCCTGCCGGAAGCCCGGGATGAGGACCTCGCCGGCGTCCAGCATCTCTTGCACCTCGTCGCGCGGGATCGACAGCCGGTCGGGATCGTCGGCCTTGACGTCGGTGGTGCCGATGATGCTGACGGTGTGGACGGGCACCAGGATGTCCCCGTCAGCTGGGTAGATGCAGCGGTTGACCACGGTGTTCACCAGCCGGTGGTTCATCGCGATCATGATCCCCCTGCCGGGGACCACCTCCACGTCGTGGCAGCCGGCCATCGCCGCGATCTGGCCGGCCCAGGCGCCGGCGCAGTTGATCACGAAGCGGCAGTCGATGACGACGTCCTCGTGGTTCTTCTCGTCGTGGCAGATCACCGCTGAGACGCCGTCGCCGTCGCGGACGATCGAGGTGACGCGGTGGTACGTGAGCACCTGGGCGCCGTGGTTGATCGCGGAACGGGCCGCCCCCCAGACGAGCTGCCAGCCGTCCACCGAACCGTCCTGGACCTCGAAGGCGCGCCTGATCCCCGGATTGAGCCGAGGCTCGCGGCGCAGGGCCTCACTGACATCGATCTCCCGGCAGGGGACACCGGTCTTCTCCGCGCCGAGGGCGAACAGGTCGGCGAATTCGGGCGGGTCGTCCGGGGTGAGGACGAACAGCCCACCCGTGGTCTCGATGGCGTCGGCCTGGATCCTGGTCAGGATCGCGTTCTCCTCGGCGCACTCGGTGGCTGAACGCGGGTCGCTGACCACGTAGCGTCCGCCGGAGTGCAGTAGGCCGTGATAGCGGCCGGTCGTACCCTGGCCAAGGTCGACGCGGTCGAGCAGGACAGCCGAGTAGCCGCGCATCGCCACGTCTCTGACCACGCCCGCGCCGGTGGCACCGCCCCCCACGACCACGACGTCAACAGCGAGCTTCCTCACTCCAACCTCCGATCAGGTCTCCATGGTGACGAGCCCCATCGCTCGCACCACGAGGGCGAACGCGCAGCGCCCGCCGACACGGTCAGGCTAACCAGCGGTGAACGATGCGGCCCAGCACTTGGCGGGAGTTCTCACAGACGTGCACAGGGTCGTGGGGTGTGTGGGAATAGGTCAGCACGGGTCGCCGATGGGAGTGGGCGGGTCGGACAGCGGTGCACTCCGGCGCGGAGAGCGCCGGAAATCCTTCACTCGATCGTCTGTGAGGGCCTTGGGAGGCGCTGGAACACATCGAGTGACGGTTCTTGCGCGCTTCCGGCCGGACCTGCGGAGGCCCCAGCCGCCCTCAGCCGCGGATCCGATCCATCACCGCGCGGGCGGTCCCTTCGTCGACCACCAAATCAGTGGCCGTGCCGGCCCGGAGCGCACCGACGAGGGCCGGCGCCCGGGACGGGTCGGCCACGACGCAGATCCGTCGGGGGATTCTCCGCAATTCGGGCGGGGTCAAGCCGGTGGCGCGTTCGTTGTAGCTGATGTCGGCGTACGAGCCGTCCTCGCGCAGGAGGACGGTGCAGACGTCGCCGACGACCCCGTCCGCGGCGAGTTGCGCCTTGTCGGTCTCATCCATGTACCCGGCCGTGTAGACGTGCGAGGGTACCCGGCCCTGCAGGCATCCGACTCCGAAGACGGCGAGGTCCAACTGCTGGTGCAGCCGGACCACGTTCTGCACCGAGCGCTCCCGCCACATGGCCTGCTTGGTCTCGGCGAAGTCGAAGAAGGCCGGGACGGGGAACAGCACGACCCGTGCGTCGAACGCGTCGCCGATCGATTGCAGGATCTCGCCGATGTAGGGGATCCCCGAACTGCGCTGGTTGGCGCCGCCGTTGATCTGGATCACCGTCGACCCGACCAACGGACGCTGCCCGAGGTGCCGCACCACGTGGGAGAGCGTGACCCCCCAGGCCACGCCGATCAGCATGTGGTCGCCGACGGCGTCGGTGAACAACCGTCCGGCCAGCCGCGCGACCTGGTCGAAGCGGAACGTCTCGTTGGCGCTGTCCCGGACACTGACCATGTGCACCCGGACACCGAACGCCTGCCCGAGGGCGGTCGCCAGCGGCGAGTGCGAGCCGCTGTGGTCAGCCAGGCTGATCCTGACCAGCCCGGACTCGCGTGCGTCCTTGAGCAACCGGGAGACCGACGACCGGGAGAGCTTCAACTGGCGGGCGATGGACTCCATCGTTTCGCCGTGCACGTAGTAGCGGGCCGCCGCCTGGTACATGTCCTCGTACCGCTCGTTCATCGAATGGGCCTTCCCCTGCACGTTCGTTCATAGCTCTAGCGCATGTGTTCAAGCCTAAGCAAGATGTGGGGGGAACAGGACGGGGGACACGCTTCCCCGTCACACCGCCCGGGTTCGCCGATGGTACGAAGGAGTCGCTGGATGAGCCTGAACGCCGCAAGCGTGCGCAGCGCGTCCGGCGCCCAGACGTCCGACCATCTCGAAACGGAGCCCGAACCGGTGGACTGTCGTGGGGGGAGACCCTGCGGTAGCGCCGCAGGGCACTACCGCCCTGTCACCTCTCGGGCAGTCGCGTGCTCGCGCTCGTCAGTGATGACGTCGCCGGCGCTCGGCACCCTTCGCCGCGGTGGGGCCGCGGAGAACGGGCAGATGAGACCTTGTGGCCCCACGGTGCCGACGCGCACGCTCGTCGTCGCGCACCGTCACGACCGGCGTCCGGCGCAGTTGCGTCGGGACGTTCGGCCCCCCGGTGTGGCTTGGAAAGCTGCGACGTCTTCAGCGCGTTGAAACGCCTTGTCCCGCCCACCGACCTATCGTCACAAGACCAGCTCCTGAAACCTGGATCAATTTCGGAGAGCGACCCACACAATGCGCCCCGACGGGCGCTCGAGCTGACACCGCGTCCGGTGTCGGAAAGTGAGACCTCGTGCTCGCCACGATCTTCCTGTCTGAAACGGTTGGCACCGCCATGCTGCTGCTCCTGGGCGCCGGCGTTGTGGCCAACAACATCCTTCCCAAGAACAAGGGTGCAGGTACTGGCTTCCTGCACGTGAACTGGGGCTGGGGTCTCGCCGTGTTCGCCGGCGTCCTGGTCTCCGCCAAGTCGGGCGCACACCTGAACCCGGCTGTCACCCTCGGCGTCGCCGCATCCGGCGCCAAGGAGTTCGTCAAGGGCGTGCCGGTCGACTTCGCCTCCATCGCGACCTACATCGCCGCACAGATGGTCGGCGCCTTCATCGGTGCCGTGCTGGCCTGGCTCGCCTACAAGCGCCAGTTCGACGAGGACGCTCCGGCTGCGGTCAAGCTCGGCGTCTTCTCCACCGGTCCTGAGATTCGCGACACCACGTGGAACCTGGTCACCGAGATCCTGGGCACCTTCGTGCTGGTCTTCGTGGTCCTGGCCGCCGGCAAGTACGCCCCTGAGGGCGCTGTGGGCGTGGCCTGGCTGGGCGCCCTGGGCGTCGCCCTGCTGGTCGTCGGCATCGGCGCGTCGCTGGGTGGCCCGACCGGGTACGCGATCAACCCGGCTCGTGACCTCGGCCCGCGCATCGCCCACGCCGTCTTGCCGATCAAGGGCAAGGGCGACTCCGACTGGGGCTACTCCTGGATCCCGGTCGTCGGCCCGATCATCGGCGGCGTCCTCGCCGGCCTGCTGAGCGGCGTGCTGCTGCCCGTCTGAGCAGCCTTGGACCCCCTCACCGACGTGCGGGTCGGTAGATCTCCGGCCCGCACCATCCCAACACCATCCATTCCGACAATGACGTGGAAGGAAAACCTCACATGACAGACAAGTACATCCTCGCAATCGACCAGGGCACCACCTCGTCGCGCGCGATCATCTTCAACCACAGCGGCCAGATCGTCGCGGTGGGCCAGAAGGAGCACGAGCAGATCTTCCCGCGCGCCGGGTGGGTCGAGCACAACCCCATTGAGGTCTGGGACAACGTCCGCGAGGTCGTCGCCGAGGCGTTGGCCAAGGCGAGCATGAACAAGGAATCGATCGCCGCGGTGGGCGTCACCAACCAGCGCGAGACCACGGTGGTGTGGAACCGCAAGACCGGACGGCCCTACTACAACGCCATCGTCTGGCAGGACACCCGCACCGACCGCATCGCGAGTGGGCTGGAGGCGCAGGGTCACGGCGAGACCATTCGGCACAAGGCC
>CAZPCM010000030.1:0-28090 GCA_964585085.1 uncultured Propionibacteriaceae bacterium | reverse complement strand
CGCCCCGAGGATGACGACCCTGCGTGGCTGGTTCATGGAGCCCCCTCACGGCGGTCGGACACACACGGCAGGGCGCCCGGCTCGCCGTCCCGAGTCTAGGCAGGCCGCTACGATCCAGACAGCCGTCGGCAGGAGATCATCATGACCAGGACGTCAAGAGAGCCGGTTCTCACTCGGGCGCAACGACTGGACCGGCTGCCGTTCACCCGCAAGCACGCGACGCTGCTGGTGGGCTCGGGCATCGGCTGGGCGCTGGACGCGATGGACGTCGGGCTCATCTCCTTCGTGATGGCCGCCCTGGCCGGCCAGTGGAAGCTGGACCCGACCACGCTGTCGTGGATCGGCTCGATCGGGTTCGTCGGGATGGCGCTGGGCGCCACGCTGGGCGGACTGCTCGCCGACCGCGTCGGCCGGCGCCAGACCTTCGCGCTGACGCTGCTGGTCTACGGCATCGCGACCGGCGCCTCGGCACTCGCCTCCGGTGTCGCCGCCCTGATCGCGCTGCGGTTCCTGGTCGGACTCGGCCTGGGCGCGGAGCTGCCGGTGGCGTCCACGCTGGTCAGCGAGTACGCACCGCGGCGGATCCGCGGCCGGATGGTCGTCGCCCTGGAGGCCTTCTGGGCCGTGGGCTGGCTGATGGCCGCACTGATCGGCTACCTGGTGGTGCCGGGCAGCGCCGACGGCTGGCGGTGGGCGCTCGCGGTGGGCATCGTCCCGACCGCCTACGCCGCAGCGGTGCGCTGGGGCCTGCCCGAGTCGGTCCGGTTCCTCGAGCTGAAGGGACGCTTCGCCGAAGCGGAGGCGGCGGTGACCTCCTTCGAGCGCTCGGCAGGAGTGCCACCGGTCCCCAGCCCGGACCGGGCCGCGCCCGCGTCCGTCGGCGGGGAGTCGATCTGGTCCGGGGAGTACCGTCGGCGAACCGCGGCGTTGTGGACGGTTTGGTTCTTCATCAACCTGTCCTACTACGGGGCCTTCATCTGGATCCCCACCCTGCTGGTGAGCCGCGGTTTCAGCCTCGTCCGCTCCTTCGAGTTCACCGTCATCATCACGCTCGCCCAGCTGCCCGGGTACGCGGTCGCGGCGTACCTGATCGAGAAGTGGGGACGGCGCAGCACCCTCGCGACGTTCCTGGCCGGTTCGGCCGTCGCGGCGGCGCTGTTCGGCTTCGCCGACACCCCGGCGACGATCATCGCGGCCGGCTGCGCGCTGTCCTTCTTCAACCTCGGCGCCTGGGGAGCGCTGTACGCGATCGGCCCGGAGGTCTACCCGACCCGGACCCGTGGCCAGGGCACCGGCGCCGCCGCCGCTTTCGGACGCATCGCGTCCATCATCGCCCCGCTCAGCGTGCCGGTCCTGCTGGCGGCCGGCGGACCGGTCGTGGTGTTCGCCGTGTTCGGCCTGGCCTTCGCGTTGGCCGCCGGAGCCGCCCTGTTCCTGCCCGAAGCCCGGAACCTGGCCCTGCCGGAGTGATCGGCAACGCCCACGCCCACCCCAGGGTTCGGGAAGCCACCATTCCCGGAGGACCGGCGCGGGTGCACGATGGACACGAGGGAAGGAGCTCCCCATGAAGGCACACCTGCTCGGCTTCGGCGCCATCGAGATCGATGGGCAGGCCTACGACCACGACGTGGTCATCGACGGCGGGAAGATCGGCAAGCGCGACAAGAAGGCCTCAAAGGCCCACCGCGGATCGTACGGGCATACGCCCTTGTCCACTGCGGAGAACCTGCCCTGGGGCGGCGGTCGGCTGATCGTCGGGACGGGCGTGGACGGGGCCCTGCCGATCATGCCGGAGGTGGCGCGTGAGGCCGCCCGGCGGCACGTCGACCTGGTCGCCGTCCCGACCGCGGAGGCCTGCCGCCTGCTGGAGTCGCTGGAGCGCGGTGACGTCCACGCGGTGTTGCACGTCACCTGCTGAGGACCCGGCCTACATGTCCAGCCGAGCCCCCATCACGATGGTCCGCTCCGGCGGCAGGTGGAGAGCTTCGGTGCGGTTGGCTGTGGCGTGCGCCATCCAGACGAACAGCCGCTTCCGCCAGCCCTTCAGGCCCGGGACGGGGGTGGCATGAACTGTCAGCAGGGAGAGGAAGTAATGACCCTGCTCCGGGTCGATCGCGAGTTCAGGCGTCCTGCCGATGGCTAGGGCCAGCCCCTTGGGGATGTCTTGACTGTCGGTGAAGCCGACTCGGACGCTGACATGAACGATGCCGTCATCCCCGTAGCCGAGGTCGTTGATCGTCACCCGGTCGACATGCCGGATGTGCGGCACGTTCTCGTTGATGATCTGGACGATGATGACGTGCTCGTGCAGCACACGGTTGAACTCCACGTTGGTCCGTAGGGCCAGGGGCGTCGTCGTCCGATTGGGGTGCGGAACGATGGCCACCCCGGGTACACGCGGGATGCCGCCCCGTCGGACCTTCTCAACGAAGTCCTCCAGCGGCCCTTCCATCTCCATGCGCCGCTGCGCGAAGACTGCGAACCCGTCCCGCCAGGTGGTCATCAAGGTAACCACCACGACCGCGATCGACAGGGGCAGCCAGCCGCCGCTGACCACCTTGGTCAGGTTCGCCGCGAAGAAAACCACCTCCAGGCCGAGGATGACCACGGAGAAGGCCACAACTTTCCACAGCGCCCAGTGCCACACGTCGAGGGCCAGCAGCAGGAACAGCAAGCTGGTCAGGATGAGGGTTCCGGTGACTGCCAGTCCGTACGCGGTCGCCAACCGGGTCGAGCTCTGGAAGATGGCGATCAGCAGCAGGACACCGCAGAACAGGATCCAGTTGATGGCCGGCAGGTAGATCTGCCCGCCCTCTGCGCGAGAGGTGTGCTTGACGCGCAGGCGGGGGAAGATGCCCAATCGCATCGCCTGCCGGGAGGCTGAGTAGGTGCCCGAGATGACGGCCTGGGACGCGATGACCGTGGCCACGGTGGCCAACCCCACCAGGGGCAGGGTCGCCCACGACGGAGCGAGGTGGAAGAAGGGATTGTCGATCGCCGCCGGGTTGTGCAGGATGAGGGCTCCCTGGCCGAAGTAGTTGATCGCCAGTGAGGGGAACACGATCGCGAACCACGAGATGCGGATCGGCCCCGCGCCGAAGTGGCCCATGTCGGCGTAGAGCGCCTCCGCCCCGGTGACCGACAGAACGACGGCACCCAGCGCGACGAACGCGATGAACGGATGCTCGAACAGGAACGTCAGCGCGTACGTCGGCGACAGCGCGGCGAGAATGTCGGGGTACCGGATGATCTGCGGCAGGCCCAGAACCGCCAGGACGAGGAACCACAGGCTCATCACCGGGCCGAAGGCCCGGCCGACCTTCTCGGTGCCGTGCCGTTGGATGAGGAACAGCCCGGTGAGAATCACCACCGACACGGGCATGATCCAACTCTCCAGCGCCGGGTTCGCCACCACGAGGCCCTCCATCGCGGCCATCACCGAGATCGCGGGGGTGATCACGCTGTCGCCGTAGAACAGCGCCACGCCGAACATGCCCAGCAAGGTGGCCGCCGCCAGCTTCTTCTTGTCGTGCAACTTGTCGCGGAGCAGCGCCACCAGGGCGAGGATGCCGCCCTCGCCCTCGTTGTCCGCCCGCATGACCAGCGCGATGTACTTGACCGACACCAGGATGGTCACCGACCAGAACACCATCGAGATGACTCCGAAGACGTCGACCGGCGTGGGCTGCACGGTGTTGTGCTCGATGCTGAAGACGGTCTGCAACGAGTAGAGCGGACTGGTCCCGATGTCGCCGAAGACGATCCCCAACGCAGCGAGTGTCAACGCGCCGTTCGAGCCGTGTTTGGCCGGAGGTTCGGCCAAGGTGTCCTGCTTCGTCGCGCCCGGCGCGGCGGTCGATCCCGGAGCCGACCCCTCGGAGGCCGTCGGGACTGCGTCCCCAGTACTCACTCTGGCATGGTGGCACGTCCACGGCTGGGGCGGGGCGTCTCGCCGTGGAATCCCCGCGCAAGCGCCCCAGCCCCGCTCCGGCCCGCTGTGCCTACCCTCAGGTTGATCGTGTCGCCCACAGATCGCGAAGGGGTGAGCGTGCACCGAGCGCCGAGTCGGGCTAGACTGCACACCGCCGGTCGCCGGAGCGCCCTGCGGGCGTAGTTCAATGGCAGAACATCAGCTTCCCAAGCTGACAGTGCGGGTTCGATTCCCGTCGCCCGCTCCACTTTTCCACCGGGCGACCGCTTGGTCCGCCTGTCCACCCACAACTCCGGTGAGGTGAGCCATTCCTTACTGGCAGGGTCGGCGCGTTCCTCTGTATGAATAGGGCATGTCCGCGGGCGATTGGGTGCTCCGGTATCCGCTGGTCGCGGCCACCGTGGCGGTCGGGCTGGCCGGAGGCCTGCTGCACCTGAGCGGCCTGCAAGCTGCCTCCGCCTGGCTGGTGGGAGGGTACGCGCTGGCGATCGCCGCCGTCGAGGCGTGGTCGATGATCCGCTCGCTCATGGGCGGGACGGTCGGAATGGACGTCCTCGCGGTCACCGCCATCGTCGCCACCGTGGTGGTCGGTGATCACTGGGCCGCCCTGATCGTGGTCCTGATGCTCACCGGCGGGGAGGCGCTGGAGGACTACGCCAACGCCAGGGCCCACCGCGAGGTCGCCGCGCTGCTGGAGCGGGCGCCCCGATTCGCGCACCGGGCGACACCGGAGGGGGGCTTCGCCGAAGTGCCGGTCGCCGACATCGCGGTCGGTGACCTGGTCCTGGTCCGTCCCGGGGAAGTGGTCCCGGTGGACGGCCTGCTGGAGGGCGAGCCGGCCGCCTTCGACGAGTCTTCGATCACCGGCGAGGCCCTGCCTGTGGAGCACGTCCCCGGGGGGCAGGTGCTGTCCGGATCGGTGAGCCAGCAACGGGCGGCGCTGGTGCGCGCAACCGTCCCGGCCAAGGACAGCCAGTACCAGCAGATCATCAACCTGGTCCAGCAGGCCGCGGCGAGCAAGTCCCCCATCGTGCGCCTGGCCGACCGCTACGCCGTCCCGTTCACCCTTCTCTCGCTGGCCATCGCGGGCTTCGCGTGGTGGCTCTCCGGCGACCCGGTCCGATTCGCTCAGGTGCTCGTGGTCGCAACACCCTGCCCACTCCTCATCGCAGCGCCGGTCGCCTTCCTGGCGGGCATGAGCCGGGCCGCGACCAGCGGGGTGATCGTGAAGTCCGGCGGGGTGATGGAGACCCTGTCCCGCGTCCGTACCGTCGCCTTCGACAAGACCGGCACAATCACCCACGGCCGTCCGGTCGTCGACGTCGTGGACGCCGCCGACGGCCGTGACCCTGACGAGGTGCTTCGCCTCGCCGCCGCCGCCGAGACCTACTCCACGCACGTGCTGGCCCGCACCATCGTCGCCGCGGCCCGGGACCGGGGGCTGGACATCCCCGAAGCCACCCAAGTGGTCGAGATCACCGCCGCCGGGATGACCGCCGTCATCTCCGGCGCGTTCGTCGCGGTGGGCAACGCCCGCCACGTCGAGTTGCTCACCGGGCACGAGCCGCCCGACCGGCCGGTGCCGCCGGGCCACATCGCGACCCATGTGGGGACCTCGGACGCCTACCTCGGCCGCATCCTGCTCACCGACGAGATCCGCACCAATGCCTCCAGCACCCTCCGCGCGATGCAGACCCTGGGGGTCACGACCGTCGCCATGCTGACCGGGGACGCCGAGGCGACCGCCCGCCACGTCGCCGGACAGATGGGGGTGGGCGATGTCCGAGCCAGCCTCCTGCCGGCCGACAAGGTCGCCGCCGTGACATCGATGCCCGATCGCCCTGTGGTCATGGTGGGCGACGGTGTCAACGACGCTCCCGTCCTCGCCGCGGCGGACGTCGGCATCGCCATGGGCGCCAAGGGCGCCACCGCCGCCAGCGAGTCCGCCGACGTGGTGATCATGCTCGACGACCTGAGCAGGGTGGCCGGCAGCATCGCCATCGCCCAGCGGACGGTGCGGATCGCGCTGGAAGCGATCTGGTTCGGGATCGCGATCAGCGTGGCGCTGATGGCCGTCGCCGTGTTCGGCGTCCTTCCGGCCATCGTGGGCGCAGGCCTGCAGGAGGTCGTCGATCTCATCGCGATCCTGATGGCCCTGCGCGCGGTCAGGCCCGGACGCGCCGAACGCGAGATCAACCGCCTGCTCACCTCCGAGACACCGGCAGCCGAAGCGGACGCCGCTGCGGCCCGGGGCTGAACTCCCTGCGGGAGGCACGTCGACAAGGGGTCGGAGTCGTGGCCGGCCGCGGCTTGTGCGCAGTCCTGCGGAAGGGCCCGACTGTCCTGCGGCGGCCCGGAGCCGCTACCGTCAGGGGGTGACTGAAGAGAACACCGCGTTCGCCTCCGATCCCGCAGCGGACCGAGGTGAACAGGACGGCTTCGCCGCTCTCGGCCTTGGCCCACGGTTACTCGAAGCGCTGAGGGAAGCCGGCTACGAGTCCCCGACGCCGGTGCAGACCGCGACGATCCCGGCCATGCTCGCCGGCCGCCACGTGGTGGGCCTGGCACAGACCGGAACAGGGAAAACGGCGGCGTTCGCCTTGCCGATCCTGGACCGGCTCGACGTGGACCAGCGGCCCCCCCAGGCACTCGTGCTGGCACCGACCCGGGAACTCGCGTTGCAGGTGTGCGAGGCCTTCGAGAAGTACGCCGCGCAGACGGCCGGCGTGCACGTCCTCCCGGTCTACGGCGGCCAGGGTTACGCGGTGCAGCTGAGCGCCCTGCGCCGTGGCGTCCATGTCGTCGTGGGAACCCCGGGCAGGATCATCGACCACCTGGAGAAGGGGACGCTCGACCTGAGCCGTCTGCGGTTCCTCGTCCTTGATGAGGCCGACGAGATGCTCAACATGGGCTTCGCCGAGGATGTCGAACGGATCCTGGCCGACACACCCGAGGACAAGCAGGTGGCGCTCTTCAGCGCGACTATTCCCGCACAGATCCGTCGCCTGGCCGAGAAGTACCTGCGCGACCCGATCGAAGTGACCATCCGGGACCGGACGACGACCGCGCCGAACATCAGGCAGCGCTACCTGACGGTGTCCTTCCCGCAGAAGGTGGAGGCGCTCGCCCGGATCCTGGAGGTGGAGACCTTCGACGCCGTGATGGTGTTCGTCCGGACCAAGAACGAGACCGAGACGGTGGCGGAGAAACTCCGGGCGCGCGGATTCTCGGCGCAGGCGATCAACGGCGACGTCGTCCAGACCCAGCGAGAACGCACGATCGAGCAGCTGCGATCGGGCGCTCTCGACATCCTGGTCGCCACGGACGTGGCCGCGCGCGGCCTGGACGTGGACCGGATCAGCCACGTGGTCAACTTCGACATCCCGACCGACACCGAGTCCTACGTGCACCGCATCGGGCGCACTGGCCGAGCCGGACGCAGCGGCGATGCGATCCTGTTCGTGACCCCGCGGGAGCGGCGCCTGCTGGCCGCGATCGAGAAGGCGACCCGGAACGCCCTGACGCCGATGAGCATGCCCACCGCCGAGGACATCAACGCTTCCAGGCTGAGCCGCTTCGACGACGCCATCACCGCAGCGCTGGCCGGCGACCAGATCGAGTTCTTCCGGCAGGTGGTGGCGCACTACGTCAACGAGTACGACGTGCCGGAGGCCGACGTCGCAGCAGCCCTGGCCGTCGTGCTGCAAGGCGATGAGCCCATGCTGCTGGAGCCCGAACCGGCCCCCCGGCCCGGCGAGGCTCCCGGCCGCCGACCGGACAGGCGCGAGGGTGAGGATCGGCTTGAGCGTGGGCCGCGCGGAGATCGTCCCGCCCGCGGGGATTCGAGCATCCCGCTGGCCGCGTACCGGATCTCGGTCGGCAAGCGCGACCACGTCGAGCCGCGCCAGATCGTCGGGGCCCTGGCCAACGAGGGCGGCTTGCGGCGGGAGGAGATCGGCCACATCGATATCCGCATCCACCACTCCTTGGTGGAATTGCCCGCCCGCCTGCCACCCGGGGTGTGGGAGGCGCTGAAGTCCACACGGATCGCCGGACGCGCCATCGAGCTCACCCGGGACAAGGGTCGCCCCAAGGACACCCGACCGAAGCGCCCGCACGGGCGGCATCCGCGTCCCTGATCCAACTGGGCACACGCGGGGAGCGTCCCCGGCTCCGGCACGGCCCGCGCGGACGGGCGCTCGCCGCGGGTCAGCGGCGGTGGTTCATCGACCGCACCACCGCGTCGCCGATGGACTGGATGAGTTGCACCAGGACGATGAGCACGACCACCGAGGCCAGGAGCACCGGAGCGTTGAAGCGCTGGTATCCGTAGCGGATGGCGAAGTCCCCGACCCCGCCGCCGCCGATCGCCCCGGCCATGGTGGAGTAGCCGATGAGCGTCACCAGGGTCAGGGTGGCGCCGGAGACCAGGCTCGGCAGGGCTTCGGGAAGGAGCACCTGGGCGACGATCCGTCCGGTGCTGGCGCCCATGACCTGGGCCGCTTCGACCTTCCCGGTTGCGACCTCGCGGACGGCCGACTCGACGACCCGCGCATAGAAGGGGATCGCGCCGACGGCCAGCGGGACGATGGCCGCGGTCGGACCGTAGGCCGTCCCGACGATCCAGCGGGTGAACGGGATCAGCGCGATGAGAAGGATCAGGAAGGGCAGCGACCGGGCGAGGTTCACCACGGCACCGAAGGCCTGATTGAACGGACGGTTGGGACGCAGCCCATCGGGGGCGGTGAGCCGGAGCGCCACCCCGCAGACCGTCCCGAGAAGCACGGTGATGACGAAGGCCCACCCGGTCATCCAGGCGGTCTCCCCCAGCGCGGCCAGGAGTTCGGGCATGGCCTCCAGCCAACTGGTCTTGTTCATGCGAAGCTCACCGTCACTCCCCGGTCGGCCAGGTAGCGCGCGACGACGGCGTCGTCGATGACGCCCCGGGTCACGCTGAGGGCGACGCGCAGCCGTCCGACCTTGTGCCCGGCGATCTGCTCGATCGTTCCGCCCAGGATGGACACGTCGATGTCGAGATCCCGGGTCATCGACGACAGGACTGGGTCACCGGCGTCGTCGTGGACGAAGGTCAACGTGAGCACACGCCCCTGACCGGACGTGTCGGCGCTCCCGGTGGGGAGCAGGATGTCCGCCAGCCGGGAAGCCGGGTCGGCGACGAGGTCGACGAGCAGCCCCGTCTCGACCACGCGGCCGGCCTCCATCAGGGCGGCGGCGTGGCAGATGCGGCGCACCACACCCGACTCGTGGGTGATCAGCACGACCGTCACCCCGGTCTCGGCGTTGATCGTGGCGATGAGGTCGAGGATCTGCTCGGTGGTCGCCGGGTCGAGCGCGCTGGTCGCTTCGTCGCACAGCAGGACGGACGGTCGCGCGGCCAGGGCACGCGCGATGCCGACCCGCTGCTTCTGCCCGCCGGACAGCTGGGACGGAAAGGCCTCGGCGCGGTCCGACAGGCCGACGAGCTCGAGCAGTTCGGCGACCCGCTGAGCCCGCTCCGGCTTGGGGGTGCCGTTGACCTCCAGGGGGAAGGCGATGTTCTGCGCAGCCGTCCGGGCGTGCAACAGGTTGAAGTGCTGGAACACCGTCCCGATCCGCTGCCGCGCCAGGCGCAATTCGCGCCGGTCGAGGTGGACCAGCTCGAGGTCGTCGACGGTGATGGTGCCCGAGGTGGGCTTCTCCAGCAGGCTGAGACAGCGGAGCAGGGTGGTCTTCCCTGCCCCGCTGCGGCCCAGGATGCCGAAGATCTGGCCCGAAGGGACGCTGAGCGACACGTTGTCGACGGCCGTCACCTCGCCGGCGCGGCTGCGGTAGACCTTCGTGACCGAATCGACGGCGATCACCGGCTCAGCCCTTCGCCGGCAGGACCGAGCCCTGGTACGTGCTGGTGATGAACGCCTGGATCTGCGGTGAGGTCAACGCCTGGGCCAGCTTGACCACCCGCGGGTCGTCCTTGAGGGCGGGAGCGACCACGAGCACGTTGACGTAGGGATTGCCCTCGGCCTTCTCCAGGACCAGTGCGTCCTTGGCCGGCGACAGGCCTCCCTCCAGCGCGTAGTTGCCGTTGACCACGCTCAGCGTGACCTGCGGGTCATCGAGGGTGGCGAACAGTTGCGGTCGGTCAACCTTCACGAACGTCACGTTCTTGGAGTTGGCGGTGATGTTCTTCTCGGTCACCTGGGTGAAGTCCAGGTTCGGGTCGGTCGCCTTCACGTCGAGGGTGATCAGGCCCGCGTCGGCGAGCAGGAACAGGGCCCGGGCCTGGTTGGTCGCATCGGCCGGGATCGCGATCTTGGCGTTCTGCGGCGTGTCGGCCAGGGTCTTGACCTTGCGCGAGTACAAGCCGAGCGGCTCGATGTGGACCGACGCCACGCTGACCAGGTCAGCCTTGTGCTCGGCGTTCCAGTTCTTCAGGTACGGGATGTGCTGGAAGAAGTTGGCGTCGACATCGCCGGAGGCCACCAACTGGTTCGGGTCCACGCCTCCGGCGATCTCCTTGATGTCGAGCTTGACCTCGCCCAGCAGGCCCTCCTTCTCGACCTCCTTGAGCAGGGTGGTGTGGGGCTCGGCGTCGGCGATGATGACGAGCGGTTTGGTGGTGGCGGCCGTCCCGGTGGACGTGGCCGTCCCCGAGCAGGCGGTCAGCCCCAGGGCGGAGACGAGGGCGAGGCTCGCCGCGGCGAGGGTCTTGGTGAAGGTGGTCATGGGTGTTCCTCTTCTGGTGGATGGGCAGTGGCTCGACCGCACGTCCCGGGAGCGACCGCAGAAGGCCGGACCAGGAGAGAATAGACGCATGGATCGCTCGGCGTCCCCTCACGGGGCGGCGATCGGGGCGTGCGGTGTCAGGCCGGCATTCGGCCGCACGCGCACAGGCACATCAGGGACACGGTGGCAGCAAGAGCCCGTCCGGTACCCGTTGAGACGATGTGCATGCCGCGAGCTTAGCGACCCTCGCCCGGCTCCACCAAAGCGCCCTCCGGCCCGACCTGGGCGCTGGCGGCCGGCCGGTGCATCATCGCCCGGAGTGAGGCGAACCTGATCAGGGTGGCGGCCAGGTTCGCCACGACGAGGACGCCCACCTCGATCCAGCGCGGAGCACCGGGCCAGGACAGGCGCAGGGCCCACAGCGAGCCCGAGGTCAACGCCAAGGCGATACCGAAGGCCACCAGCCCGCCGATCTGATGCTTGACGGCGTCCGTCCGTCCGCGCAGGCCGAAGGTGAAAGCTCGGTTGGCCGCGGTGTTGGCCACCGCGGTGACCAGCAGCGCGACCAGGTTGGCGCCCTGGGTGCCCAGCGGCGTCCGGAGCAGCAGGTACAGCAGGAAGTAGGCCAGCGTGCTCGCCACGCCGACTACACCGAACCTGACCAGCTGTCCGAACATCCCGTTGGGGACGCCGGCCACCGCCGAAGGCGCTCGTCCGGCGAGTTCGGCGCGCAGCCGGTCGATCGGGAGGCGGCGGCGGGTCAACCCGGTCAGCAGCCGCCACACTCCTTTGAGGTCCTCGGCCGCGGTGGCCACGACGTTGACGGTCGTGCCGGGGTCGTCGACCCAGTCGACGGGGACCTCGTGGATCCGCAGGCCGGCCCGCTGGGCGAGCACCAGCATCTCGGTGTCGAAGAACCAGTTGGTGTCCTCCACCAGGGGCAGCAACCGCCTGGCCACGTCGGTCCGGATGGCCTTGAATCCGCACTGGGCGTCACTGAAGCTGACCCGCAGCGCGCCCCGCAGGATCAGGTTGTAGCTGCGGGAGATGAACTCCCGCTTGGGCCCCCGCACCACCCGGGAAGTGCGGGCCAGCCGGGTGCCGATCGCGAGGTCGGAATGGCCGGTCACCAGTGGCGCCACCAGGGGCAACAGCGCGCGCAGGTCGGTGGACAGGTCCACGTCCATGTAGGCGACCACGTCGGCGTCGGACGAAAGCCAGGCCTGCTTGAGTGCACGTCCGCGGCCCTTGAGATCGAGGTGCACCCGCTGCACATGGCGGCGCTCCGCGGCCAGCCGGCCGGCGATCTGCCAGGTGTCGTCGGTGGAGGCGTTGTCGGCGATGGTGATCCGGTACTCGTAGGGGAACGACCCGGACAGGGAGTTGTCCAGGCGTTCCACCGACCTCGCCAGATCGTCCGCCTCGTTGTAGACGGGGACCACGATGTCGACGACAGCGGTCCGCGGGTCACGTGTCGCCACCGCCTGCCCCTGGCCCGGACGCACGGTGGGGGTCGGCTCGGCCGAGCCCGCGGTGGTGGTCATTTCGACTCCGTCAGGTCGTAGAGGGTGGTGTTGCCGACAGTGGTGGCGGTGAAGTTCTCACTCACCCAGGTGACGATCTCCGACGCCGCCTGCGAACCGCCGTTCTGTCGGCCGCCCAGGGAACCGCCCAAGAACCAGTGGATCCTCCCCTGCGCCACGAGGGCCTTGAACTGCTCGAGGGTCGGGGACGGATCGGAGCCGTTGAACCCGCCGATGGGCATCACCGGGAAGCCGGTGGCGAGCTGGTAACTCGCGGCGTTCTGCGAACCGATGGTGGCGGCCATCCAGGTGTAGCTGGTCGCGTCCTGGGTCAGCGTCGCCGCGACCTCGCTGGAGACCTCGGCACCGTTGAGCAGGCCGCCCATGCCGCCCCCGGTGGAGGTGCCGGTCCCTGGCCGGCCGGCCGGGGTGCCGGCGTTTCCGGTCTGTCCCTGCGGAGGCTGGCCGGAGGTCCTCGTCCGGTTGCCCCCGCCGTCGCGCGTCCCACCCGGTCCGCCCATACCGCCCGAGACGGGCCCGGCGGTCACGATCGAACCGGTGTGCGGTGTGACTGCGGTGTTCACCGCATAGGCAGCGGACCCGGCAAGGCCGGCGACCAGCGCGCCGCTCAGAGCCAGCCCGGCCAGGACGCGGGGCAGCCTGGTGACGAACAGCAGCCCTGCGGCGGCCACCGCGCTCAGCGCGAGCGCCGCGTAGCCCAGCGTGGCGTACCAGCCGGCGGCGCGGGTCAGCAGGACCAGCGACCAGCCGCCGGTGACGAGGGCGGCCAGCGCCAGCGTTCCGCGGGCGAGCCACCCGTCCCGATGCGCCCACAGCACCGCCGCACCCAGCGCCACCGTCCCGCCGATGGCCGGCGCCAGGGCCACCGTGTAGTAGTCGTGGTAGATCCCGCCCATGAAGCTGAACACCACCCCGGCGATCAGCAGCCAGCCGCCCCAGACCAGGAGCGCACCCTCGACCTGCCGTCCGCGGGCCCGGGCGTCCGTATCGCGCCGACGCAGCAGCAGGACGGCCGCCGCCACGGCCAGCAGCGCCGCCGCGGGGATGAGCCAGGCGACCATGCCCCCGGAGACGCCGTCGAAGAGCCTGGTCAGCCCACCGGAGCCGACCCCGGGCCCGCGCTGGGCGCCGACCGAACCGACCTCACTGCCGGTGATCCGGCCCAGGCCGTTGTAGCCGAAGACCAGTTCCAGGAAGTCGTTGTTCTGCGAGCCACCGATGTAGGGACGCAGGCCGGCCGGCACCAACTCGACGATGGCCACGTACCAGCCGCAGCTCACTAGCACCGCCGCGAACGCCCACAGCAGGTCCACGACCTTGCGCTTCCACGTCGTGGGCGCGGCCACCAGGTAGGCCGCCGCCAGCGCCGGCAGGATCACGAACGCCTGCAGCATCTTGGTGAGGAAGCCGAACCCGATCGCGATGCCGGCGAAGATCAGGTGCCGCCGGGAGGCGTTCTCACTGGCCCGGACGGTGAAGTAGCCGGCCATGGTGAGGCAGAAGACCAGGAGCGCGTCGGGGTTGTTGAACCGGAACATCAGCACCGCGACCGGGGTCAGCGCGAAGACCAGGGCCCCGGCCAGGGCCGCCCAGTGCGCCTGGCGTCCCGGCAGCCCGCGCGGCCCAACCCAGCCGTTGGCCAGGGTGCGCCGCAACGACGCGTAGAGGACGCCGACGCTGGCCACGCCGAGGAGGGCCTCGGGCACCAGGATCGACCACGGGTTCAGTCCGAACAGGCGGACCGAGAACCCCATGATCCACATCGCGGCTGGGGGCTTGTCGACGGTGATGGCGTTGCCGGCGTCCGAGGAGCCGAAGAACCAGGCGACCCAGTCCTGCGACCCGGCCTGCGCCGCCGCGGAGTAGAAGGAGTTCGCCCAGCCGGAAGCTCCGAGCCCGGCGATGTACAGCACTGCCGTGCCGACCAGCAGCCCCAGCAGGGAGCCACGGGCCACCCAATCGGTGCGTTCGGGTCCGGCGACCGCCTGCGGCGCCGGGGAGACGTCTGCCGGAGCCGGGAGAGTTTCGATGACTGCCATGAAGACAGTGCACCGCCGCACCACGTGAGTCCGTTGAGGAGGGCCTGTGAGTCCGCTGTCAGGGCACGGCCCGGCGGGTGGAACTCGGGCGGCCGTCGTCCGGCGGGGCCTCCCACCGGCGCGGGCCGCCCCCGTCAAGGCCGTGGACTGGTCAGGCGAACCGGATTCGGGTGTAGGAGACGACCTTCACGGTGAGCTTGACCGTCGTGGAGGCATAGATCCGCAGCTTGCCGTCGTCGCCCAGCGGGACGGTGAGGGTCAGGGTCGCGTTGCCCGCGGGAAGCGGCGCGCTCACGGCGCCGAACGTCCCAGAGCGCGGCCCGACGGTCAGGGTCCCCGTGCCCGGGCCGTTGGTCACGGCCACCGAGACGGTGACCGTCTCGAGCATCGGCAGGTCGGTTGCCGGCACTGCCGGGCCGAGCACCAAGGGGTACTGGCGGACCGACGCGGCGTAGGTGGCGCTGCTCACCGTGACCGGTGTGGTCAGGGTGGTCACCGCCTGCGTCGGAACCGGATCGATGTTGACGACGCCGTTGACCAGGTCCGCCTGCTGCTCGTCCGGTCGGTCGGTGAGGAACAGCTGCTTCTTGCCGCCGAAGTGGATCGTGAACGCCTGCTGCTCGATCCCGTTGACCGACCACGGCACGCAATCCATGCCCAGGGACTTCACGTAGCGGGCCAGGTACGCCGACGTGTCCTGCATCCGGACGCCGTAGCCGTTCGCGGTCAGGGTGTCGGCCAGCCGGACCCGGTCGAGGTCGAGCTTGGAGGTGTCGTAGGCCAGCACATAGATCGACGTCGACGACTTCCGGATCGTGGGCAGGATCGCGTCCCAGTCGAACGTCAGGATGCGGGTCCGCGCGGTGAGGCCGTTGCTGGCCAGCAGCGCCATCGCGCGGGAGGCGTAGCTCCGCTTCCCACTTGCCGACTGCCCGGAGTAGCTCTTGATGTCGAGGGTGAGGCCCACCTCGGGATACGCCTTCAGCACCGCGGCCAACTGCGCGAAGGTCGGGATCGGAACCACCTTGTCTCCGGCCAGGTTGGCGCAGCGCACCTTCGACACCTGACTCCAGGTGAGCTGGTGGATCTTCTTCCCGGCACTGGTGCAGCGGGACGGCAGCGTGTCGTAGTGGCTCATCACCGGCTGCCCGTCCTTGGTGAACTGCAGGTCTGTCTCGATGCCGTCGTAGCCCGCCGCGGCGCTGTTGGTGAACGCCTCCACCGAGTTCTCCGGCCACAGGTCCGCCCCGCCGCGGTGGGCCACCACGCCGAAGGTGACGCCCGCGCTGTTGGTGATCGGCAGGCCGTCCAGACCGACGGTGGCGGCGGGCGCAGCCGCGGGCAGCGCCACGGCCATCACCCACGCGCTCACGACGGCGAGAACGGCTCGGGCGATGTGGGACACGGGCATGGCTACTCACTGGTCGACGGTGTCTGTCAGCCTACGGACGGGGGGCCCAGGCCGTCCCCCAAGCATGGGCCATCCGCGGCGGAACCTGGACCGGGGGTCGACCCTCGGGCATCAAAGGCCGCCCTCCGCAGGCGCAATGTCGGCTTCAGTCCTGCGGCGAGGCGCGCTTACGCGAGGATGGTGACGAGGTCGCAGCACAAGCCGCGCAGGCTTTCGCCGCCCGCGTCCGTGCGCTGCATGCCTGTCCGCACGACAGGGAAAGCGAGGGCTCGCCATGGCCGGCCGCATCAGGATTCCGCAGATGGATCTCCTCCTCAACTTCACTGGTGACGACCACCTCCACCTCCACAGCGTCCATCCCGAGGATGGGGACTTCCGATGGTCGCACCTTCAACACCTCGACCCGATCAGTCCAACGACGCCAGCCCCCAGCGCGGTGGTGGCCGGGGACGTCGACGGCGACGGCATCGATGAGGCCGTCGCCTACTTCGCCTCCGATGATCGGCTCGTCGTCGCCAAGGTCTTGACCGATGAGTCGGGGCACGCCTCGTTCACGGTCATCAGTTCGCTGTCGGCGCCACTGGGCAGTTGCGCAGGCTTCCAGTCGATGTGCGTGGGCGACATCGATGCGGACGGACAGGACGAGTTGCTCCTCAAGTGCAACAACTGGGGTGGAATCTTCGCCTTCAAGTTCGTGGTCAATCCAGAGACCCACCATCGGGAGTGGCGCCTTCTCGGCGGCTTCGGCTCGGACACGGTCGACTGGGTGGACGTGGCGTGCCGGTTCCTCACCGCCGACATCGACGGTGACGGCCGTGACGAGGTGCTCGTCGTCGTGCCGGGAGATCCGACGATCGAGGTGTTCCGTTGGCGTGGCTTGGCGGCCGGCGGACCGCGGTGGATCCAGCTGCCCGGGATCGTGACCCCCAACGATCCCTCCTACCTCGAACCGGCGCAGGTGTTCGCCGGGGACTTCGACGCAGATGGACGCCGTGAGATCGCCGTCTATCTGGAAGGGTCCTCGGGCTCCGGCCCCAGAGGGTTCATTCGATGGCTCTGTGTGTACGACTGGGACGAGTCGACGCCGAGTTGGTCGGAACTCCCTCATCTCACGTTCACCTCCGGTGGCGATTGGGCGGACCGGCTGCGCTTGGGCGTGGCCGGCGACTTCGACGGTGACGGCGTTCACAGCCTGGCGCTGAACACGTGTCGCAACGATCACGTCGTGATCCACCGCTTCGACGGTCAGCAGTGGTTGGCTTCGCCGGAGTGCGACGTCATTGGCGGAACAGTCCCGACTCCCAGGTTCTTGCTGGCCGGAGACCTTGATGGCGATGGACGCGACGAGCTGCTGGTCAACTTCACCGACGATGACCACTTCCATCCGCGCCGCTTCGACCGGGCCGCCGGCGCATGGTCGAGTGCGGCGTTCCTCGACCCCATCGGGAACGCCATCCCAACGCCCCGCTTCGCCGTCCTCGGCGACTTCCTGGGACGCGGCTTCGCCGCGCGTCCCACGACCCGGGCAGTGGAGTACGGGGAGTTCAAGCAGCTGATCGGAGTCGTCAAGGCACCGCCCAAGCACCCCGCCATGGGCCGGGACGTGCTGCGTGCGACGTTTGCGCACAAGACGCAGCGGACCGAGATGCTCAAAGTCAAGATCTCCTCGACGTGGACCCTCCAAGCGTCCGCGAGTGGCGACTTCACCCGCTTCTTCACGTTCGGCGCCAAGCTCAGTGCGAAGGTGACCACCACGTCGGAGGAGGAGGCCTCGCAGTCCCTGTCGGTGCTCGACGAGGCGGTGATCGAAGCCGATGCCCGCGATCGCAGGATCTCGCTCATCGTGCCGTGCGCCGTCCGCGAATACGAGGTCCTGAACCCGCGGCGTGCCGACGGGACGAACGCCACCATCTTCCGGATCGACCCGACCGGCCCGGGACGCCAGGTGTTCGAAGCGGGTGACCCTTTCGTCGACCCGAGTCACGCCCCGCATGCGCTGTCCGAGCTCGGCGTCCCCGACTCGACGCTGATCATCGACTTCGGCAAGGAGTATCAGATCCTCATCGGGGACGAGGACTCATCGCAGTTCGGCATCACCATCGAACGGGCCGTTACCCGTGAGGTGACCACGACACTGGGAGTGGAGGGCAGCTTGGAACTCACCGCCGGCGTTGCCACTGTGAGCGTGGCCTATGGCCGCACTCTCGCCGCCACGGGTTCGCTGACCCTGGCGACCTCCAGCGACTTCCGGATCGAGTACGAGGGATTGCCCACCCCCCTCTCCGCAGAAGAGCGGTATGTCCTCCGGCCCGTCGTCTACGTCGACGCCGCCAACGGCCACTTCGTGTTCACGCACGTGGTGCCACTACCGCGGCGTCTCGTCGGGAACACCCGTTCGCTGGAACTCCACGTCGTGGGCTGCACCTACGAACGGGCCATGTCTCCCTGGCACCGGCGCGAATTCGCCTCCATCGCGGCTGCGCAGGCAGCGGGGTACAACGGCTGCTACTACTGCCTCCACGAAATCGACACCGGGTAGTCCGACCGATCCGTCACCGGATCGGGCTCACTCGGCGATGCGGGGACCGCGGGACGGAACACCAGCCGACGCTGGACGGTGTAACCCACCAGGAACAGGCCCGTCTCGGTGAGCAGCTTGGCCGCCACCAGGCCGAGAGTCGGCGTCAACAACTCCATGGCTACCAGGTTCGCGGCCAGGATCGCCGCCGCCAGCATCGCGTAGCGGCGGGCGGACGGCCACAAGGGCGCCTGCGCGCCACCGAAGACGAGCCGGCGGTTCAGCCAGAAATTCACCGTCGCGCTGACAAGCCGCGCGGTCACGATGGACACCGCGAGGTTGCCGGTGAGCGGGTACAGCGCGAACAGGACAGCGGCGTCGGTGGCGAACCCGGCCAGGGACGTCCCGGCGAACGCCAGCAACGGCGCGACGACCCGCAGCGAGTCGTGGAGCGGCCGGAAGTGCGACGACGTGTTTCCGCTCAGATAGACCGTGGCGATCTCCACCTGCGTGATCCGCAGCCGCTCGCGCGCGGCGCGCAGGAGCAGGTTCAGCTCGTACTCGAACCGGTCGCCGGGCACCTGGCCCAGCCAGTCGAGCAGCCGGTGCGGATAGCCCCGCAGCCCGGTCTGGGTGTCGCCGATCCGGACGCCGGTGACCAGCCCGAACGCCGCCGCGGTGACGACGTTGCCGAACCGGCTGCGCAGCGGCACGGCTCCGCTGAACCGGCGGACGCCCAGCACCAGGTCCGTCGTCGTGTCGTCCAGCGCCGCAGCCACCCGCAGGATGTCGAACAGCGTGTGCTGCCCGTCGCTGTCGGCGCAGACGACCGGCTGACCGGGCCACACCCGCCGGATGTGGGCGAAGCCGGTGCGCAGCGCAGCACCCTTGCCACGGTTCTCGGCGTGCCACCGCACGTCGGCGCCGGCGGCCGAGCACGCCGCGAACAGGGCGCTGAAAGCGGGACCGCTGCCGTCGTCGACCACGACGACTCGGATTCCGTCGACGGCCAGGAGTTCCCGCACGAGGACCACCAGGCGCTCGTCCGGCTGATAACTGGGGATCAACACGATCATCGCCGTCACCCGGCCACATAGAGGATGTCGCTGGTGCCGCGCTCCTGGCCCCTGCCGAGGGGGTTGTTCACGAGCCGGCCGTTGAAGACCATCGCCGAGGAACCGCCGCCGTCGAGGTTGTAGGCCACCTCGACGCCGAGGGCGACGAACATGTCGGCGAACTCGGTCATGGTCGCGCCCCGGCTGTAGCCGGAGCTGCGGCCGTCCACGACGACGAACACGAAGTGGTTGGCGCCGATGATCCCGACGCCGGTGCGCGGCTGCCGACCCTGGACGGAGTGGTTGCCGACGTTGGTGTCGATCTCGACCGAGTCGATGCCGGCGATCACTTTGCCGCCCTGAACCAGCCCCGGCCCGAAGGACAAGGTGTTCCAGGCTCCGTCGGCGAGCAGTTGGGCGGCGTTGGTGCGGGTCTCGTCGTAGAGCCGCAGTGACCCGTCCGTGCCGAACACGAGCCCCTGCCGGGCCCCCCGGTCGCGGTAGGCGACGCCGTTGCGGATCACGATGCCGGTGTCGCGGAAGCCGTAGTAGTCGCCGTTGATGGCCAGGACGGCGCCCACCTGCGCGGCGATCTCGGACGGGTTGGCGATGATGTTCTCCCCGAACTCGTCCTGGGCGAACGCGGAGCGGACGATGGTGGCGTCGCTGACGGTGATGTCGGCCACGAACCAGGTGAGCTTGTCGGCGCCGCTGCCCCTGGTGTGTTCGGCGATCCCGATGGACGCGGTGTCGGAACGGTAAGTGTCGGCGGTCGCCGTCCCGTCGGTGTCGGCGGAGGCCACGGTCACGTCGGGCTGGAGCCCGGAGGCGTTGGTGACCTCCACGTGCTCGATGACGAACCGGTCCAGCGCCCAGGCGGTGCCAGTGCCGACGGTGAGGAGGCCGCCGATGCCGCCCAGGAGCAGGGCGCGCCGGGTGAAGGGGCGGCGCCCGGTCGGGCTGCCGGCAGGTGGCTGCTGAACTGTCATGTGACCACTCAATCGGCCGCGGTTGTGTCCTTCCTGTGCGGGTGGCGTGCGTACGGAATGTGTCCGCGTACGGCGAACGGCCCCGCGCGCTGGGGGTGCACTCGGGGCCGCGGAAGGGAGGGCGTCAGCGTCGGGGGCCGCCGCCCGGACCGCCGCCCATCCCCCCGGCCGGGGCAACGCCCGCAGTCACCGTGGTGTTCTTGGTCGCTGCGGACACGTCGCCGGAGTCGGAGAAGGTGCCCACCGTCGTCCCGGCGAGCTTGCCGCCCACGTAGACGTCGTAGCTCTCGCCCGAGGTGATGTCGGCGTCGGCCACGACCAGCGAGGAGACCTGCTTCACCGTGGTGTAGGAGGCGATCACCTGATCGCCTTGGACGATGCTGATGGTCTGCCCGGCGGCGATCTGCTCGGTGAAGGTCACCGCGACCCAGCCGGTCGGCGACTCGGTGGACGGGGCCTCGGCCATCCCGGAGCTGCCGGCGGCGACCAGCGTGCCGCCGCTGACGGTGATCTCGCCGTTGGCGTCGATCGCGCCGTTGCCGTTGTTGGTGGGTCCGGACACGACCGTGGTGCCGCCGGTGATAGCGATGCTGCCGTTGGAGTCGAGGCCGTCGCCGCCGGAATTCACCAGCAGGGTGCCGCCGGTCACGGTGAGCAGCGAGCCGTCCGACTGGTCCATTCCACCGCCGCCGCCGGTCGTCGTGGTGCTGCCGGCGGTCGCGTTCACCCCGTCGTCGGAGGCGGTCACGGAGGTTTCGCCGCCGGAGACGGTCACCGTCACACCTTCGAGGCCCTCAGCCGACGTGCTGACCGTCACCGTGCCCCCGCTGATGGCCAGATCTCCTTCAGCGTGGATGCCGTCGTCACCGGCCGACAGCTTGACCGTCCCGGCCTGCACCAGGACGTAGCCGACGGTGTCGTCGGTCTCGTTGTCGGACTTCAGGGCGTCACCCTTGGCGGTGACGTTCACCGTGCCGTCCTCGATGATCAGGTAGTCCTTGCCGCGGATGCCGTCGTCGACAGCGGACACCGTGATCGTGCCTCCCTGGAACACCAGGCCGTCCTTGCTGGCGATGCCGTCGTTGGTGTTGCCGCTGACGCTGAGCGCCCCGGTGCCGCCGATGGTCAGGTCGGCCATCGAGAACAGGGCGGCGTTCGGCGCGTCCTCGGCGGTGGTGTCGTACCCCTTGCCGTCGGTCAGGGAGTTCTCCGAGCCGTCCGCCAGCACCACGACCGCTTCATCGGCGGCGGCGATCACTAGGGCCGAGCCGGCGGTGTTGGTGATCGAGGCGCCGTCCAGGACGAGACGGACCTTCCCCTCGGCTTCGCTGTTCACCACGATCTGGCCGTCGGTCAGCGTGCCGCTCAGCACGTAGGTGCCGGGCGCGCTGATCGTGATGGTGTCGTCGCCGATCTTCACCCCCTGGCTCGAACTGGACGCTGACGCGCCATCGACGAGGGTGATCGTGACGGCGTCCGCTGCGTCGTAGTCGGTGTCTCCGGCCTTGGCATGGCTCTTGGCGTTGTCGGCCAGTGCCTCGGCGGCCGTGGTCGCCAGGACGGTGGCCGTGGTTCCGGACTGGCCGCTGGTCACGCCGGACGCCGTGCAGGCGGTGAGAGTCACGCCGGCGACGATCGCGGCGATGGCCGCGGTGAGTCTGCTGTATCGGTTCTTCTTCATGGGTGGTCCTTTCGGGTCGGTCACGCGGACCGCTGGCTGGTGGTGAGTCGGGTGAGCACGCGGTGCCACTTCAGGCGCGGCAGGTCGTCGTCGAGGACGGCCAGGCCCGTGCCGTACTTGCTGATCCGGCTGGGACGGGTGCCGCCCCGCCAGAGCGCGCGGTCGAGTGAGGACGGCGATGAGCCGCCTTTGGTCTCCATGATCAGGATCCCGGGAATCGTGATGCCGTGGGTGGAGCCGGGGCGGCCCCAGAACAGCCCGGAATCGAGCGTCGCCCGGCTGACGCCACCGGCGTCGCTGAGCAGGAGGGTCGCACGGTCGTAGGCGGTGTGGAGGGACGGGACGAGAGTGGCGACGTCGACGCCGCCGACGCCGCGGTCGGCCAGCGTGGCGGCCACGAAGTCCCGGCCGGCCGGGGTCAGGCGTCCGGCGTCGGCCAGGTCGTAGGGCAGCCGGTCCTTCACCGTGGCGCCTCGCGGACCCCTGGTCTTCACCTCCAGCCAGGTCTGGCCGGAGTGCCGGTACACCCGCGTCCGCACTTTGAAGCGGCGGCGCCGCCCGCGTCCGGCCAGGTGGAACGCCTCCAGGTCGGGGGTGTCGAAGTACGTCGAGTGGTAGCGGAACTGCCGGCGTCCGTCGATGGCGAGCACCGCCGTCCGCTCCTCGACAAAGCCCAGGACGGCCGGCAGGTCGCCGGCGTCCAGCAGGTACTTGCGGTCGATCCGGGTCTGCAGGGCGGCCTGGCTGAGCAGGCGCTCGAGAGTCACCGTGGGCAGCCTACCCAGTTCGACCGGGCGTGCGTTGGTCGGCCCGGCGGCCACCAGGGCAGTCATCGCAGGCTCGCTGCGGCTGGCGCCGACTCCGCTGGAGCCTGCCCCCGCTCGGCGGCGGGCCTGGCGGACCGGCCCGTGGCCGGGCGGGAGTAGCGCACCTCTACCAGGGTGGTGTCGTTGACCAGGTCGGTCTTGAGGACGGTGAGGGACTGGATCCCGCCCCCGACGATCGATTCGACATGAGCACGGAGGGCGTCGTCGTCGTGGTGGGCACGGTCGAGCTGGAGTTGCTGCCTGGTCGAGCGGCGGGCGATCAGCGGGTGGTCGCCGATGAACAGGGTGACCATGACCAGGGCCATAAGGGCGATCACGATCGCGTCCGCCAAGCCGGTGCTGCCTGCGAGCAGGCCCAGGGTGAGCGCGGCGAAGTAGTAGGCCACTTCGTGCTGACTGAGTTCCTCCGAGCGCAGCCGGATGATCGACAGCACACCGAACAACCCGAGGCCGACACCGACCCCCACCGACGTGGCCGACAAGGTGGCCATCACGGCCAGGACGCCCACGTTGACCACCAGGAACGCGACGACGAGGTCGCGCCGATGGTGCCGGGGGACGAAGAGACCGAAGACCAGCACGACGATGGCAACCAGATCGGCAGCGAGAAGAATGGGGGACACGGTTCGCTCCTTGTTCGTTTACGTGGTTCCCATTCAGCCAGCCGAGGTTGTCCGAACCCCTGGATGATTCTGTGAGCCTGCTGTGGCCTTCCCCTCGTGGCTCAGCCCAGCAACTCCCCCGCCTTGCACCAACCGCTGCACGCCGCGGTGACGCGCACTGTGACCCGACCACCGCCCCCAGCCGGTCGCCGGTCGGGGTCGTGGGCCTGACCTGACGGCAACGACGGCGCCGTCAGCGGCGGCTCTTGCGTGCGGTTTCGACCAGGCGCCAGATCAGGGGCGTGAAGATCAGTTGCATCGCCAGGTCCATCTTGCCGCCCGGCACCACGATGCTGTTCGCCCTCGACATGAACGAACTGTCGATCATCGACAACAGATAGGGGAAGTCGATGCCGCGGGGGTCGGCGAACCGGATCACCACCATGGACTCGTCGGCCGTGGGGATCCAACGGGCGATGAACGGGTTGGAGGTGTCCACGACCGGCACCCGCTGGAAGTTGATGTGGGTGTTGGTGAACTGCGGGCAGATGTAGTGCACGTAGTCAGGCATCCGGCGCAGGATCGTATCGGTGACGGCCTCGGTGGAGTAGCCGCGCTTGGTGCGGTCGCGGTACAGCTTCTGGATCCATTCCAGGTTGATGATCGGCACCACGCCGATGCGCAGGTCGACGTGCCGGGCGATGTCGACACTGTCGGTGACGACGGCACCGTGCAGGCCCTCGTAGTAGAGCAGGTCGGTGTCTTCGGGCAAGGGCTGCCAGGGAGTGAACGTGCCAGGGTCCTGGCCGTAAGCGGCCGCCTCCTCGGCGTCGTGGACGTAGTTGCGGATCTGCCCGGTCCCCGATTCGCCGTACTGCCTGAACAGGGACTCCAGTTCCTCGAAGAGATTCGCGTCCGGGCCGAAGTGACTGAACTCGACCTTGCCCGAGGCCGCCGCCTCCGCATACGCCGCCTTCATCCCGGCCCGGTCGTACTTGTGGAAGGAGTCGCCGTGGACGATCGCGGACGTGATCGCCTCCCGGGCGAAGATCTGGGCGAAGGTGTCGGTGACGGTGCTCGTCCCAGCGCCGGACGATCCGGTGATGGCGACCACTGGGTGCTTGCGTGACATGTGTCCCTCCCGGTCCTAGTCGACGAACAGGCTGCGATTGTGGAACAGGGGGTAGGCCGTCTCGCGGTCGAAGCCCTGCTCGTGTTCGGCGAAGTAGCCCTCGAGCCGGGCCACCTCCGCAGCGCTCCCGAAGAAGAACGGGACGCGCGACGTGAGCTCCGCGGGAGGCACGTCCAGCGCCCGCTGGGTGCCGGTGGTCGCCGCGCCTCCGGCCTGTTCGGCGAGGAAGGCCAACGGGGCGGCGTTGTGGAGCAACGGCGCCAACCAGCCCGTGGGCCGTCCGGTGTCCGGCACCAGGAAGAGTCCGCCGCTGTTGAGGACCCGGAATGCTCCGACCAGCGCCGACGCGTTCCAGCGCATCTTGAAGTCGTGGCCGCGGGGCCCTTCCACCCCCAGGACGCACTCCTCGACGTAGCGCTTCACCGGAGCGGGCCAGTAACGCGACTCGGTGGCGTTGATGGCGAACACGTACTGCTCGGCCGGGATCGTCATTGAGGGATGGGTGAGGACGAAGTTGCCCACGTCGCGATCGAGGGTGAACCCGTCGACGCCCTGACCGGTCGTCACCACCAGCTCCGTCCGAGGACCGAAGATCGCGATCCCGGCGCACACCTGCCGGGAGCCGGGCTGCAGGAACTCCTCCACCGCGCAGGGACCCGAATCCCGTTGCCGTTCCAGGATGGAGAAGGCCGTCCCCACCGGAAGGTTGTCGGTCAGGTTGCTCATCCCGTGAAGCGCCTCGAAGAGCAGCAGGTAGCGCCCGTCCGCCGAAACCGGGAAGATCGACGGATTGTCCGCGATGGAGATCGCCGACAGTTGCCGGATCGATTCGGTCTGTGCCAGCAGGGTCCTGGTGGCCAGCCTGCGCAGCCCGCGATTCACCTCCCGGGTGGTCGGCGCCGCGGTCGGGTGCTGGGTGGCGTCGAGGATGAGCGGCCCACGGCTGACCATGGCGGCGGTGAGCTTCACCGACACCGCGACCGCGCTCAGGATGTGGGCGAAATCATGACGGCGCTCGCCGGAGCCGCTGACATCGAGCAGGTACTGGGTGAAGGTTCGTGCAGCCACGTCCGCGCTCCTTTGCGACTCGTTGCCCCCTCCTGGCGCGAGCCTACTCGCGGCGTCGCGATCGAATCCGGCAACCGCAATCAAGGCAACATTCGTTCACCTGCGCCACGTGACGGGTCACAAACGTCAAGGGCTCACCCAAGCCTCCCGAAAGGCTGGCGGAGCCCACTAGCATCGACCTCACGAGCCGGAGTCCGGCCTGGCGTCGGATGACCGCCGTCCAGCACGACCGATCTCCGCCAAGCGCCACGCGTCCGACCCTGACTCGCCTCTGATCACCTGCGGCGACAGCGCCCAGCAGGCCAGGAAGGAATGTCATCGTGGACCAGTCCGCCCGTTACGCCGATCTCAGCCTCCGCGAGGAGGACCTCATCGCCGAGGGCAAGCACATCCTCGGCGCCTACAAGATGAAGCCGAAGCCGGGCTTGTCCTACCTCGAGGCCGCCGCCCACTTCGCCGCTGAATCCTCCACCGGCACCAACGTCGAGGTCTCCACCACCGACGACTTCACCAAGGGCCTGGACGCGCTGGTGTACCACGTCGATGAAGCGACCGAGGAGATGCGAATCGCGTACCCGCTCGACCTCTTCGATCGCAACATCACCGACGGCCGGATGATGATGGTGTCCTTCCTGACCCTGACGATCGGGAACAACCAGGGCATGGGCGACATCGAGTACGCCAAGATGTACGACTTCTACGTGCCGCGGCGGGCCGTGGAGTTGTTCGACGGGCCGAGCGTGGGGATCGCGGACCTGTGGCGGATCCTGGGCCGTCCGGTGGTCGATGGGGGCTACATCGCCGGGACGATCATCAAGCCGAAGCTGGGCCTGCGTCCCGAGCCGTTCGCCCGGGCGGCTTATGAGTTCTGGCTGGGTGGGGATTTCATCAAGAACGACGAGCCGCAGGGGAACCAGACCTTCGCTCCGCTGAAGAAGACCATTCCGCTGGTCTATGACGCGATGAAACGCGCCCAGGACGAAACCGGCCAGGCCAAGCTGTTCAGCGCCAACATCACCGCCGACGACCACGCCGAAATGATCGCCCGCGGCGAGTTCATCCTGTCCACCTTCGGCCCCGACGCCGACAAGGTCGCGTTCCTGGTCGACGGGTTCGTGGGTGGTCCGGGGATGGTGACGACCGCGCGTCGGTATTTCTCGCGGCAGTACCTGCATTACCACCGTGCCGGGCACGGGATGGTGACCTCGCCGAGTTCGAAGCGCGGGTACACCGCCTATGTGCTGGCCAAGATGTCCCGACTCCAGGGGGCGTCGGGGATCCATGTGGGCACCATGGGCTACGGGAAGATGGAAGGTGCCGCCGACGACCGGGCGATCGCCTACATCTGCGAACGCGAGGAGTACCAGGGGCCGGTGTACCACCAGCCGTGGTGGGGGATGCGTCCGACCACCCCCATCATCTCCGGCGGCATGAACGCACTACGACTTCCGGGCTTCTTCTCCAACCTTGGCCACGCCAACGTGATCAACACCGCGGGCGGCGGCGCCTACGGACACATCGACGGCCCCGCAGCTGGCGGCCGCTCACTACGACAAGCCCACCAATGCTGGGAAGCCGGCGCCAACCCCATCGAATGGGCCAAGGACCACCGCGAATTCGCTCGCGCCTTCGAATCCTTCCCCGCCGACGCCGACCGCCTCTATCCCGGATGGCGGCAACAACTCGGCATCACCGACTGAGAACCACCTCCGACAGGGACCCGCGCCCGCGGGTCCCTGTTCGGCGTCCGCGGGCTCCGCGAGGGCGCCGCGCCTGCCGGGAGCGGCGGCCACCGTCCCCCGGCGTAGGGTCTAGCCATGGAGTTGCGCACCGTCATCGAAGCCAGCAAGCGGATCGTGTTCTTCGGTGGCGCCGGAGTGTCCACCGAGAGCGGCATCCCCGACTTCCGTTCCGGCGGCGGGCTGTACAGCCGCACCTCTGGGACTCGCTACGCCCCCGAGCAGATCCTCAGTCACAGCTTCTTCGTCGGACACACCGGGGAATTCTTCGACTACTACCGCAGCCACCTGCTCTACCCCGACGCACGGCCCAATCGGGCCCACCTCGCCCTGGCGGCCCTGGAGCGGGCGGGACGGCTCACCAGCGTCATCACGCAGAACATCGACGGCCTGCACCAGGCGGCGGGCTCACGCCACGTCCTCGAGCTGCACGGCTGCGTCCACCGCAACACCTGCCTGCGGTGCGGACGGCATTTCGGCCTCGACACGATCCTGCATTCCACCGGGATCCCGCGCTGCCCCGAGTGCGCCGGGATGATCAAACCCGACGTCGTGTTGTACGAAGAAGCGCTCGACTCCGCCATGCTCGACGAGGCGGCCCAGGAACTGGCCCGGGCGGACACCCTGATCGTCGGAGGCACCTCGCTGGTGGTCTACCCGGCCGCCGGACTCGTCCATGCCTTCCGCGGCGACAACCTCGTCCTGATCAACAAGGACGCCACCGCCTTCGACCATCTGGCCACCCTGGCCATCCACGCCCCGATCGGTGAGACCCTCGCCCCGTTCGTCGATCCGGACGACCCCCGCGCCTGACGACCCCTGAGCCGAGCC
>CAZPCM010000029.1:0-28112 GCA_964585085.1 uncultured Propionibacteriaceae bacterium | reverse complement strand
ACGCGAGCGCCTGGCGGACCGTGCGCCGGTGCACCCCGTGCCGGGCCGCCAACTCACGGATCGACACATCCGGATCATCCCGCCGGTCCCGACGGATCGCTTCGAACACCCTGACACGACTCCCAACAGACACTCCGGCCACCCTCACACTCATCGACGAACTTGCCGTCGACCAGCGTCAGGGTGGGGCCAGATCAGACCGTCATAACCGCCCCGGAGTGTCGCGGCCGGGGCCAAATCAGACCGTCACGGTGGGGCCAAATCAGAGTGTCATTTCCAAGCCCCGGAGCAACGTGATTTATGCGAACTGTGCGGCTGTTCGAGCCGCCGGAGCAGCTCCGGTCCATCGCGGGGACCCGGGCTACAGTCGCAAGCTGGATCGAGACGGGGACGGAATCGGGTGCGAATGACCCGGTCCGATAGGCGCTGTGACCGGGCAGTCCACGCCGCGTGGAAGATCTGCCTGCTTTAGAGGCTCTTCACAATCCAGGGTGTAGTTGGGGTCTGAATCCGCCGGTTTCGAGCAGCGACCTGGCGATGTAGTTGGTGAGGTTGCGGAAGCCGAGGGCGGAGCCGCGGAGGTGTTCGAGGCGTCCGTTGATGGCTTCGGTGGGGCCGTTCGATGTGCGGGGATGGTCGAAGTAGGCCAGGACGTCGCCGGCTCTGCGTTTCAGTGTCGAGCCGAGCTTGCGGAGCTCAACAAGGGCGGCGGGGACGCCCCGGCTGAGCGCGGTGATGACCTTCTGCATGGCTTGTCGGCCGGCGGCCGGGTCGGGGTTGCGGTAGGCGTCGACCAGGTTCTGGTACACGCCCCAGGTGGCCTCGACCGGGGCGTGCCGGTCGTCGGAGAACACGGCCTCCAGCCGGGCCTTCTGCTTGTCGCTGAGCAGGTCCAGGCCGGTGTGCAGGGTGCGGCGGGCCGAGTACAGCGGATCACCGGCACGGCCGCGGTGACCCAACGTTTCCTGCTGGACGCGTTGCCGGCACCGGTCCAGGGCGTCGCCGGCGAGCTGGACCACATGGAAGGGGTCCATCACCTCGACCGCGTCGGGCAGCTTGTCGACCGCGGCGGTCTTGAACCCGGTGAAGCCGTCCATCGCGACGATCTCGACCTTGTCGCGCCAGGCTTGGGGCCGTTCAGCCAACCATGTGGCGAAGACTTGTTTCGAGCGGCCCTCCACCATGTCCAGCAGCCGTGCCGGACCCTTACCGTCGCGGACCGGGGTGAGGTCGATGACCACCATCACGTACTTGTCGCCCTTACGTGTGTGCCTCCAGCAGTGTTCATCCACACCGATCACCGCCACGCCGTCGAACCGGGCCGGATCGTTGATCAGGACCCGCTTCCCCTCGGCCAGCACCGCGTCGTTCGCCGTGTTCCACGACACGGCCAGTCCTTCGGCGATCCGGGCCACCGTCAGGTGCTGGACCACGATGCCCTCCAACGCCCACCGCAGCCCACGCCGCGACAGCTTCGCCCGCGGCTCGGCGGCCTTCGCCGTGTCCTGGCGCCACACATGCCCGCAGTCGGTGCACCGGTAGCGGCGGACAGTGACCTCCAAGAGTGTGGGCCGCCACCCGAGCGGTTCGTGCGCGAGCCGGCGGACCACCGTGCCGCACGCCACTCCCTGGCAGCCACAACGACCGCACCACTCGTCCGGCTCCACGACCTGGCAGGCCAGCACCGCCCGGCGGGGCTCGAGCCGCTGCCCGACCACCACCAGCCCAAGCTCGTCGACCCGGCAGAACGTGGTCAGGTCAGGGCAGGCGAAGGTAGCGTTGCGCACGTCGAGGTCTTTCGGATGGCCAGTGTGAGAACTCCCATCATCGGAAGACCTCGACCCTCACCCCGGCACCGACGCGCCGCCTCCGATCACACCCCCGCTACACCCTCGTTTGTGATGAGCCGCTTTAGAAAGGCACGTGAGACGGCGTCGGGCTGCAAGCTTCTTCTGCACCGGCGAGCGGAGGTGGGACGTATCCCTGATCGGGCCCAGATGCGCCCGCCGGCGCACCTCGAGCCGTTCTAGGCAGTGCCTGCCGGAAATGTTCAAGACCACCAGGACAGACGCATCCTCTGGGTTACGATGACGCCGTGATCGTCCGGAGCAGGCAAAACAGAGCGAAATCAGGAGCCCACCTTGAGTTGGCATGATCCGCTTCAGCCCGCTGATGGCGACTCTCAGCCCTACGGCCAAGACTCTGTCTCGCGCCCTTCTTTCGGAGGTAGCTGGGGTGAAACCACAACCGAATCAGTACGAGTCGGATCTGGGCCGCGAACGGATGTCCCGAGCGCTGGGTGGGAGACAGACCAGACCGTAGGCTCGACGAACGCCGGGACATCCACAACTTCTCCCGCGATGGCTGCAGAAGGTCACGGCGAGAGGGGCGCAAGCGTCGACTTCAGCAGCCCGGCCACGCCCCCGCTGCACTGGCTCGGCGTTGCTGGCCTCCTGGTCGTGACGGGGATCGGGTTCTTCATCGCCGGGCATGGTGCGACCGCTGGAGTCATCGGCTGGGTTCTAGCCGGACCGGTCGCCATTACTGCGCTCGGCCTATTCATCATCATGGATGCCAAACGAGCAGAGACAGGCTGGTACCGGCCCAGTGTGATGGCCGACTGGGGCCGACGGGTGATCGTCCTCCTCGCCCTTGTCGCGGTGGCTTTGAACGCGTTCTTGATCGCTAATGACGTGGCACGGGGGCTATGGCGATGAACGATCGCAGATTTATCTTCAGGTCCGCCCTTGCTGTATCGCTCGGCCTACTGGCAGCTACCGGCATAGCGCCGGCGCATGCCGCGCCCAGCCCGAACCAGGAAGCGCTATCGCGGCTCGGAGCCTGCATCTCCGGTGGCGGCGACGGTGACATGCTGCTCCTGATCGACCGTTCAGCTTCTTTGCAGCAAACCGATCCGAAGAACGAGCGAGTCAATGCTGCCAAGTACGTGGTCCGCCAGATGAGTTCGGTCTCCCAGATCTACGGGTGGAAGATCAACGTTGCGATCGCAGGGTTCGACACGCACTACCAGCGCAAGCTCGACTGGCGCGCGCTCGACCAGAAGTCGCTCGGCGACGTCGAGCGGGTTATCGAGGGGTTCCGTAACGAGAATCATGGCCAGGACACCGACTACTGGCAGGCCGTCGACAGGTCCCGGCGAGACTTGAACAAGCGAGCGTCAGGTAAGGCAACCAGCTGTCCGTTCATCGTCTGGTTCACCGACGGCGAGTACAGCATCGAGCCGCGGGCAGGGGGGCTTGACCTCAGCGAGCCCCGCAACCGTCTTCCCTACGACGACCAGAACGACCTGGCCACGCAGGACAAGGCCAATGCGGCCATGGCTGCCGGGAAAAAGGACCTGTGCCGAAGGGGCGGCGTTGCCGACCAGACGCGCAATCAGGGCATTACGACCCTGGCCATCGGGCTCAACGGCGGCGGCAATCCGGACTTCGGCCTGCTGAAGGGCATCGCCACAGGTTCGGGAACGAACTGCGGAGCAATCACCTCGCCCGCGCCGGGTGCATTCTTCACCGCGGCCGGTATCGACGGTCTGTATGAGGCGTTCGACCAGATCGCGGCGCCCGGCAAGGACCCTGTGGTGCAGGAGTCCGGTGTCTGTGAGGCGGGGGCGATCTGCGCCAGCGGCACACACAGGTTTGTGCTCGACGGTTCCATCGGTTCGGTCCACGGCCTTGCTTCCACAGGAGCGGCTGGTCAGAAGGTCATCATCACCAGCCCCAGCGGCAAGAGGGTCGAGTTTGCCCGTTCGGGTCAGGACGGCGTAAAGCGAGCGTTGCCTGGCGCCGAGCTGACCGGCGAGTGGGTCTCCGATCGCTCGGTGTCGTTCGATCTCAAGCGTTCCAGCGATGTGGGATGGACCGGTGAGTGGGGCATCGCCTTTGTCGCCCCTCAGGCTGCGTCCGGCCGCGCTCGTTCCAGCCTGCACCTCTTCGGCGACCTCCTGCCCAGCGCCCCTGGAGCCGGGGACCTCACGTTCCGAGCGGGGGCCCAGGGGCCCGAAATCAAGCTTGGACTCGCGAGAGCCAACGGCTCGGCGGTTGACCCGGCAAGTGTTACGAGCACCGTGCAGTTGGGCGCAGCTGTCATTCAGGATGACCACACGGTTGCCCTCGCGAGCGGCCTCACGAAGGCCAACCTCGGTGAGCCAATCCAGACGCAGCTCACGGGCCTTACTCCAGGTCCTGCCTTGCTGCGGGTCACGCTTGACGTAACCACCACTCCCTGGGTGTCGAGGGGCAAGACCGTTCCTGGCACCAAGCTTGAGCAACAGGCGCGCGACTACAGCATCCTGATCCTGCCCCCGGGTAACTATCCGTCGGTGCCCGAGGTGGTCGACTTCGGTTCGACCGACAAGGCCGGTGAGGTCAGCGCAGTGCTCAAGCTGCATGGGGCGGGCTGTGCCTGGTTGGCCGATCCAGCGGACGTCATCACCAGCCCCGACGGAGTTGATGTCGCCGTCACGTCCCCGGCCAACTCCAGGGACTCATGTGCCAGTGAACTGCCGCTAGCGCTCAGTGTCAGTCAGGTAGGGAACGGGCTCGTCTCGGGAGGCGTCACCGTGCAGACGCTTCCCGCGGACAAGTCGGGAAATCCCGTGCCGGCGACCGTCTCCTTCAAGCTTGACATGGAGCGCCCAGCCGACGTGGCCGTGCTCACGTGGGTGTTGTTCACCGTCACGCTGCTCGGTGTCGCGATCCCCGTCGGACTCCTGTACATCCTGAAGTTCGTCACGGCCGTCATCCCAGGCGAGAGCGTGGCCTCGGCGTCCATCCGGGGCACGGTGACGGAAATGACTTCCTTCGTAGCCGCCGGGGTGCCTATCACCAGCGAAGACCTCAACACCTCCATTCTCACCGGTACCAGTCGACGCAAGGTCGCTGTCGCGGGCGGCAAGACCTTGGTCGCCAAGATGGGCCTGGCGCCAACCGAGCCGGGTTATGTGGTGGTAGAACAACCGGGAATCGCGGCCGGTGGGCGGTCCGTGCCGCGTTGGGCCAAGAGCAGAGCTCGTTTGCCACTGGCCGTTCAGGGCAACTGGTGTGTGGCGCTCGATCCGGTCGACCCGATCGCCGGGCCGGTTGAGATCACGGTCTTCACCGCTGCAGGCGGCGTGGGTTTGCCGGAGTTGCTCGACGACGTCCGGACGAATCTCGGTGACTTCGTGATGAGGCTGCGCGGGGCGCTGCCTGATCAGTCGGTGGGACAGGCCAGCACGACGGCTGACGGCTGGACATCACCCGCAACGCCGTCATCAGGCGCAGACGAATGGACGTCTCCCGTCTCCTCCTCCATGGGCGACGACTGGACCACACCAAACACGGCGCCGACGTGGGGGTCATCGTCGGCCCCGGATGCGAATCCGGCTGGCCACTCGCCCGAAGGCACGGCAACGCAGGCGCCCGCCCCCGCCGACGACTCCTGGTGAGCAGAACCACCCTCAAGAAAGGCAAGCACAATGCGCAAGTTCATAGTGGTCGGCTGCGGCGGATCGGGCGGCTCAACGCTCCGCTTCCTGATCGACCAGCTGCGTGCTGACTTCCGCTCTCGTGGGTGGTCTCAGCTCCCCAGAGCCTGGCAATTCGTCCACGTCGACGTGCCTGTAGAACCTGACGCCGGCCCCGCGCCACTGCTCGACATTCGGCGCATGGGTGGCACCTACGTTTCGCTGAGCTCGCCGACAAACACGTACAAAGCCACGAGCCTCAACGTCGAGGCCCGCCTCGCGCAAAACGGGGGAGACCTCTCACCCCTGCTGGGGTGGGAACCGCGGAACCGCGAAAGTGCCAACAGCATCCCGGTGACCAACGGTGCCGGTCAGTACCGCTCCGTCGGCCGCATGCTCACCCTTGCGCGCCTGGAGATGATTCAGTCGGCTTTCATTCAGGCGCAGTCCCGAGTCGTTGCTCCCGATGCGTGGGAGGGCGTGCCTGACCCGGAGGAGCATGGAGAGGACGTCATCACGCCGATCGTCATCGGATCGATGGCCGGCGGATCGGGCGCGTCCATGTTCCTCGATGTGTGCCGGATTCTCGGTCAGCTGCCCGGCGTCCAGCCGCAGAACCTGGGGGTCTTCCTGTACACGGCGGACGTGTTTGGGCAGCTCCCTGCCGAGGCGCGAAAAAACGTCGAGGGAAACGCCATGGCGGCGATCCCGGAGATCTTCGCGGCGATCTCGCGGCTGGGCGAACCCGACGACCTCAAGATGCTGCGTTCTCTCGGCCTGACGGTCAACGCCAACAACCAGGGCCAACCAGCCTTCGGCCGGGTGCTTCCGATCGGCCGGCGGATCGGTGGCGCTGGTGCTTTCTTCGGCGACGGCTCCCAGCTGGGCGTTTACCGCGGCGTGGCGCGCGCTCTCGCGGGGGTCATGACGTCCTCGGTAGCTTCGGCTCGCTACCTCGATTACTTCATCGGCAACCCCAATCCTGTGACGGCGTCCAGCGAACGCTTCGCCTGGCGCATGAGTGATCGCGACCTTCCGTTCGGTTCAATGGGGTTCGCCAGCCTCAGCCTCGGCCGCGACCGCTATGTCGACTATGCGGCTCAGCGGTTGACCCGCGCCGCTATCGACCATCTGATGGAGGGCCATCGCCAGCCGGGGAGCCAGCTTCCGGACATCGATCAGTTGCGGCTGCTCTTGGACAACCAGTGGGGCGTCAGTCTCCGGAACATCGGGCTCCCGCAACCCGAGGACTCCGTGCAGGACTGGTTCAGGAACGTCGCATTCCCGCAGGTGCGCTGGCAGTCAATGGCACGGGAAGGTTCGGCGCCGGTCGCGAACGTCATCGGCAACACCGGAGCGGCACAGGCTTCGGCCTGGGTGGCTACCGTTACCCAGGCGGTGGGGTCGGTACGCCAGCGCGTTCAGGAGAACTTGCGCAACTCGGCATACATGTGGGCAGAAGGCTGGGCTAAGGAGTTGGAGGACGCCGTAAAGGCGGAGTTCCTGCGGGCGGTTTCGAGCTTCGGACTGGCCTACGCCCGCGAACTGATGACCCGCATACGTCAACGCTGCGACCAGCTGATCGGCCCGATGAGCGACGGCGGCATGAGGGCCGAGCAGACGGATCCGGTAGCGATTGACGGGGGTCTGATGCAGCAGGCCGCCGCGCTCGGTAAGCAGACTGTGGGCGCCGAGCACCTACTGGGCCAGGCGGTGCGAAAGGCGATCCAGGGAGCGACCGAGAACCGTTTGCGCCTGGAGGCTCTCAAGCTTGGCGCAAGCGTTCTTCGCTCCTGGACAACCGACGTCCTCTCTGCTCTCGAGCGGGAAGCCAACGAGGCCATGGCCGCCATCGAGCACGCGCGTCTCCAGACATCGGGCGGCGCCGGCCTCGCCCAACTCCATTCTGATCTGTATGTCGAGTGGCCCGACGAGTCGGACACCGTCCCGTCCCGGTTCAACCACGCCCAGAACGAGGTGCTGCTCACTACGGCCGAACAGTTCCCCGCCCGCTTCCGGGCCGATGTTGCTGCGTGCGGCACCGGTCAGACCTACGGCGAGGGCCTCGCCGTCCTGCGGTCTCAGGCGCTCTCCGGGGTGTGGGAGACGACGGGGGCCAAGGTGGAACAAGCCGTGATCACCCAGACAGTCCATTGGCGACCGGGTTGCCTGCCTCGCGGTGGGTCCGACGGTGTGCCCACCCCCGAATCCAGGCCGCGTTATGCGCTCAGCATGCACCCGATGGACGTGATCGATCGGGCCCGGCAAATGCTTACGGCACCAGGCAGCGTCTTCGCCGACTTCGCTGGCCAGTCGATCAATGAGTACTTGGTCGACCCGCAGGTCTCTGCAGTTGATCGCTCACGCCGCCAGCAGGAGTTCGTCGCCAAGTTCGTCGAAACTTTGGCGATGGCTCGGCCTGTCGTCGGCGTCGACGTCGGCATGGTGCAGCGGCTTCACAACCTGCCTGGAATCCAGTACTCCTACTCCTTCAGCGAGATCCCCTTCCAGGATGCGGACCCCATCGCCCAGGCGATTATGCAACGGCTCACCGGCATGGCCGAGGTTACGTCGGACTCGCTGGACGGGTTCAGGTCCGCTCTGAAGGGAGACACCGGCAAGGCGGGCCTCGCGGGGAAGATCAGCGTGTTTGGTGCATATGCGAAGGTCAGCCCGCTGTGCTTCAGTTCGCTGCTCGACCCGATCAAGAAGTCGTGGAACGGGGCGACTCCGGCAGAGCGTAGAGAACTGTGGGGTTGGAAGCGGACGCGGTCCCTCCCTTCTGGCCTGGGCATGTCCCCCCAGGAGGCGATGTTGGCCGTGACGGGGTGGTACCTCGGTCGCCTCACCGGGCTGATCCGCCAGACTGACGACCTGCAGAATCCCGAAGCGTTCGTCTGCAGTTCCAAAGGCTGGCTGAGCTTCGGACCCTTCCTCGACTCGATGGACACATCGCTTCGAAGCGGACATGACATTCTGCCCGCCGTCTTGATGTCACACGCCTGGGCTCTCGTCCGTTGCTCCGGGGACCCCGAACTCACCCCCCTGGCGCCCTACGAAGCGCTCCGACACATCGTGGACAACTCCGGCTCCAACGCGGGTGTGCCAGAGCTCACGACCCTCGTAGGCACCAAGATCCTCAATGCCGCTTTCTACGGCCGACCGTTGAGGATCGGTGCGGTCACTCTGCGCGCCGATTCGCCCTCACCCGTGCTCCTCGGCTCACAGCCCATGTCTGTCTCCGCCCCCGCCGGCTATCCGACCCCGGCCTCCGGGTATCCGTCGGCAGGGGCCAGCTATCCGGCGGTGGGACCCGCCCAGCCGGCAGTGGCTCAGGGCTATCCGGCGGTGGCCCCGGGCCATTGGTCCGCCGGCGGCGCTTATCCTTCAGTTCCCTTGTACGGCGCCCAGCCTGCGAGCCCGGGATTGCAACCGTCGCGCGCGGCCGAGGAAGGGAACCAGGTCGTCGGTGAGGAGGAGGCGCGCGCCCGGCACCAGCGGGTGGTCGCCTGGATCGACCGGCAGCTGTCGAACATCTCGGCCAGCGGCTACTTGCGCGATGGGCATTCGTTCGCGCGCGACATACAGGCCGTCCAGCAGGCGACGCTGTACCAGGAGTGCGCTCCGCTGGTAGCACAGGGTCTTGGACTGCTCCGCCAGCTGGCCGACGTTGCCATCACGCTCCCGGACAGCTCTGCGCTGGGTTCGTCCGGCCATTCGAACGGTGTGGACCATGACTTCATCTGACGTCACCATCGTCGGCGCGAGGCGGCCGATCGGCGTCCAGATCTCTGCTGTGCTCCGGGACTGGACGGCCCTCTCACTTATCAAGCCGGTGATTTTCGTCGACCTCGACGCGCTCCTTCCAGATGGCACCGTCCCCGTGGTCGTGCTCGAGAACGGAGACCGCCGCACAGCGCACCTGCAGGAGGAGTTGGGCCGTCGCAGGGTCGACGTCCTCAGGCTCTGCGTGGTCAGCCTGGTAGACGTACCGGACGGCCTGGTCAGCGAGCGGGTAGCCGTCGCCGTGGCTTCGATGCTCAGGGACGCGATCCCGTCTGCCTCGATCATCCAGAGCCAGCTGATTGTCGGGTCGCCGGGGAAGGAATGGGCCGGGGGGATGTCACCGCTGCTCGGGTGGCACAACCTGGCCCTGTCGCCCGAGGACTCACAGTCGCCCGAGCGAGGCATCAGCCCTGTCACGCGCTCAGCAGATGATCCGAGATGGTTGTTCTCCGTCGTCGGGAGCCTGTGCTCGTTGTTGGGCCTTTGGCCCGGCCAGAGCGCCGGGGTTCTCGACGACCGGACGCCACCGACCGGTGGCGCCGTGACCCCGGTGCGGTCCTACGCACGCTCGCTGGCCGCAGGGGAGGTTGAACAGGCCGTAGCGAAGAGCCTCTTCACCTTCGGGCAGCACTATCCGGCTCCTCGGGTGGACACCGGTTCAGCCGTGATCGTCGATGACGAGGCTGCAGTCGCGATGGGCATGGCAGACGCCCTCCTCGACAAGCATCCGGAGATGCTTCCTCGAAAGCGCGTGACGCCGGCTGCCGAGCGGCCGCAACCGATCGGCTTCATGACCGCGATGAAACAGTTCTTCGGGTTCATGTTGAATGCCATCAAGGGCGCACCACGTGCCTTCGCCGACGCGATGATGAACCGCGCGGCTGCGAGCATGGCCCGGGCTGTGCATGGCGTGGTCTTCGGCGGCGCTGACAGCGGATACACCGTGGTGGTTAGAGGCGTCCGTGCGGATGGTTCCCCAGTGTCCTGGGCGGAGTACGAATCTAGTCTCGAGTCAGTCCTTCGGAAGGGTGCGCCGAGTTCAGAGCTGTCGGCGCAGCCGCAGAACGCACAGATTTGGGCGGACTATCTGGATGGCGCCTTTACCCTCCTAGACGCGGGCAACCGGTCCCCGAATCTCCCGCCTCGGACTATCGGCTCCCAGCGTGCCATCGTGGCCACGACCGCACGGGTGGCGCCGAGCCCTGATGACAAGTTCAAGCTGCCGCCGCATCTCGCCGCGTTCCTGACCAGCTGGGAGGTCGAAGCTGCCGACGACATCGATGCCGGAAGGCTTTATGAGGAGCTCCCACGTCGTGTCGGCGCCCAGGCGCACCTGGCTCTTGATGCGGGCACTGAACGGCAGCGACTCAAGGACTGGGCGGCTCGATCGGGTCAGTCCTACGTCGGCCGAATGGGCCGGCGTCTTGGCGAGGCCTACCGAGGTTTGGTCAAGGAAATCGACGAGTTGAATCGCCGCATCGAGGAACTCACGGCGGCTGCCGCTGTGCCGGACGACGTCGGCGCGGAGCAGGAGGAGCTCGCCAAGCGCGTCCGTGTGCTGGCGATTGTCGCTGCCGTGGTCCTGGTCGTGCTGGGTGTGCTTACAGGCTTCGGTGTTCTGGCTTTGCTGTGGGCATTGGTCGGGATGGTTTCGACTTTGCTCGGCTGGCTGCTCGGTGGAACCATCATGTACCTCAAAGGCCAGCAGAAACTGCACCATTTCCTGCACCGTCACGCCCAGCGCACGACCGACCTCGAAACCGCGGTTCGTCACCGGACCGAGGCTCTCGAGGATCTTCGCCGGCTCTCGCGCGAGTACCGGCAGTACCTCGACTGGTCACGCGCGCTGAGCACCTTCCTGCATGCACCGCTGGGCACACCCGGAGAGTATGGCGCCACGTCGCTGGTGGTCGGCGAAGGTCTCCCACGAAGCATCGGTGTCGGTGTCGCGCTTCCCGAAGGCGAGGCCGTCGACGAGATCGCGAATCGCTGGCGCCAGCAACTCTTCCGCGTGAACTGGCTTGCGGATGCGTGGGCGGAGTTCCTCTCCGACGTGCCGGCCTCACTCGGCCCCATCCGCCACAGAATCCAGACTGACCCCCAGGTGCTGTTCGTGGACCAGTCCCTCGATAATGAGGGTTCGGTCCTGACCCGCTGGAGCAAGGCGGTCAGCGAGGCTGCCGCATCGCGCGCGGCGTCCGTCACCTTCCTCGAGCGCATTACTTCGCTGACGGAGTCGGACACCGCTTCCCGGGACCGTCTGCTCTCGCGCGTGATGGTGCGGGATGCAGCCACCGGTGAGGCCATCGAAACGTCGCGTGCCGCCTTCAACGAGGGCCTCGATGACAGCCGCGGGCACATGCAATCAGCATTTCTCAGTGGCATGTTCTCACCCAATGCCTTGGCCGTCGACATCCGCTCAGTGAAGGACCAGGTTCGCCAGACGCACAACAAGGGGCTGGACTCAGCGATCGTGCTGGTCCAGTTCGGTGGGGCGTACGCGCCGGATCAGTTCGCGACCCTTGGGAACGAGCCAGCGCCCCTCGCGTCCGTGCCTGAGCGGTCCGATTCCGGGGAATGGGTCTGAGATGCCCCATTTCATGTCACAGGCTCTGCTGCTCGGGTTGGCCGTCAACGTGGTGGCTTCCGCGCTCGCCGGGCTGGCACTTACTCGCAGGGTGGCCGCGCCGTCCTGGGCTGGCTTGGCTCTAGGGGCGTTGCTGCCCTGGGTTGGCCCGCTGATCCTCGCGCTGGTGCTTGTGCGACGGCCGCGAGTCTGGACGAAGTGCCCGGCTCGGTCGGGGTTCCGACTGGCGGGGGTCCTTTGCCTGATTGCCGGTGCGGTGTTCGTGTTCGGCTCAAGCTTCGTGGAGTGGGCGCAGGCGCGGGCGTCCACTGTGGAATACCAAGCCGCTGGCACTTGGGGTGCCGGAGATGGCACGCTCACGGCGATCACGACCGTAGTGGCGCTGGTTTTCGTCGCGCTGGGTGTCGGCGCCTGGGTCAAAGGTGGGTTGCGCTTCGGTATCCCTGCCGCCTTTCTGGCCGCACAGGTCAGTGCCATCTCACTCCTTCTTGTGGCTCTGGCCGGTCTGGCGCCCGGTCTCGGTTCACAGGCGGGGCAATTCTCTGGCGGCATCATCCGGTTGAGTCTGGTCGTTGGACGGGGGGCGTGGCTGGCGCTCCTTGGCTGCTCCGTCATCCTTCTCGGCTCCCTGTTGCTGCTGGCGAAGCCCTCTGCGACCGCTCACGCTGTGGTCGCTTCGCAGGAACACGCTCTTGGCGTAGTGCCTGCTGCCGCACCCCTGCCCGACCGGCCTCACGACACCTGGGGACAGGCAGGCCAATCCAATAGCGGATGGGGACAACCCGACAGTGGGTCGACCAATGGCTGGTAGGACCGGGAACCGCGCGGATCGCATCGCCCGTCTGGTCGGTTGGGCAGAAGCCAAGGGGTCCGATGGCCCAGACATCGACGACGTAAGGATCGTCGCGGCCCTCGGAATCGACCGCCTGGAGCCGTTGGCAGAGCTTCTCTGCATCAGACGGGACGCGCTGCGAAGCAACTGGAGCGAGCTCCAGCAAATGCTTGCCGCCGCACCGAGCACGGCTGGGCCGACCACCACCATCGAGGTCGGGCCGGTGGAGATCTCCGGGTTCGCTGCCGCACCGCTATACTCGACCGCTTATCCGCTGACCTCGCTCGAGCCGTCCCTGAATGCGTCGGACGGGCTGCCGAACCCAGCCAGGCCGCCCGCTGATTCCTCACTCGTGGGCCCCGCCTTGACCATGTCGGGCGAGGATGGGCCAGCGCGAGGAGAAGGGGAAGCGCGGCACGCACGACTGCTGGCTTGGCGGTCGAGGGCGGCGCTGGACCGTCCGGAGGTCGGGGCGATCAGCGACGAGGATCTTCGTCGCCTGGCCTTTTCCGAGGCCGAGACGCCGAACGACGTCACACAATTTTCGCTGCGAACAGCTACGCGTTCACTCTTCAACGCGCTGGCGGGGCAGCTCGCCGAGGCCCTCGGCAGTGCCTCCCCTGCTCGAATCGGGGAGTCGCAGGAAGGTGTACTGGTTGAAGCAGTTGACGCGCCCGACCCTGAACCGGAGGCCGCTGAGCCGCACCTTACGGCTCAAGAGGCAGCCGCTCCGGCTTCGCTCCAACCACCGGGGTACTTCGCTCCCTTCAACTGGGGAGCCGTCGCCGCAGGCCCTCCGGACGTACCGGCGATGCTCGTCGTGCCCGAGGACGACGGCGTTCGGCTCGCCTGGGAGCCCGTACAGGGACCGGCAAAGGTGATTTATCGGGTGGTCGAGGCGGTCGATACCTGGGCAAACGTCGCGCCCGACACCGGAGTGACCATCGGCGCCACTGCCGCGCACGAGGTGACTGCCCCCATCTCAGCTCGCGGAGCAGCGACGTACCTGACGGTGTGGGCCAACGAAGGCGATACCGAGATAGCGGCTCGCAACGCCCAGCCCCGACTGGTTGCCAGAGGTGAGATCGTCTGGCCCCCGCTATCCCTTTCTGTTTCGGTAACGCCCACCGGGGAAGTGGTTGCCCGATTCAAGGCACCGCCCGCTGCGATCGTGGAAGTGCAGAAGTTCGCGGGGGGCGAGCCGGTGCGATACGACCAGGCGAAGACGATGCGCGAAGGAGTGTCGGAGGACGGGTTCCTCGATCGGCAGGCGCAACCCGGGATCGACCTGACATACGCCGTGTACACGGTCGCCGTGCTCACCAACGGTGAGAAGGTTGTGTCTGATCCGAAGACCGCCATGGTGAAGGTGGTCCCCGACCCGCACAGCGTCTCACTGAAGGTCGAAGCCAGTCCCGCAACAGCACGAACCTACGACATCTCCTGGGTTGCGCCGCCGTTCGGCACGGTGGAGGTGTTCCTGACGAGCCAGCAGCCGCCGTCGGGACTTGGCGACCAGAGCCGCACGCTGGAAGTGATCGAGATGCAGGGCCTAACACAGGAGCGGCAGCTCAAGTATCCAGTCCAGCGCTCGGGAAACACCCACCGGATGGTGGGGGTCACCCTTGACCCCAGCTGGGTGAAGGGGTTCTTCGTGGCGGTTCACGTGGTGTCGAATGAAGCCGTTCGGGTCGGACCGATGCAGAGTACCGTGAATGCGCGACCGCCGAAGGAGCCCCGGATTGTCGAGCGGGTCGACACGGAGGTCATCACCTTCCAGTGGCCCGATGACGTCCGCATGATTGAAGTCTTCCAGGGACCATTGAGCGAAGTGACCCTCGACCCTGCGCAGGCCGATGTGATCGCGACGCTGACCGAGGACGAGTACGTAGAGAGGGGTGGCTTGCGGCTCAAGCAGCCCCTGCCCTCGAACGGATGCGCGCTCTACCTCTTCGGCTTGGTGTACGACCTCGGCGCCCCGACACGTTCTGCCCCAGTCCGCGTCGAGTACAAGGGGATCACCCGATTGCGCTACCGGGTCGAGCCCGCTCGTAGGGACGGCATGCCCATTGGGCACGAAACTCCGCCGGACTTTTACCGGGTGATGCTGCAGACGGATGAGCCAATGCCACCCACGCCGCTGTGCCTTGTCTCCAACGCAACGCGGCTCCCTCTGCATCCACAGGACACGGACCAGGAGGGGCTTCCCGTCATGACGTGGGGGGATGTCAGCCCGACCCCCGGCGCGCCGGTCACCCTTTGTGAGATCCCGGCGGGCAGGCGTCGGCTTTATGTGCGGCTGTTCCTCAACTACCCGCCGGCACAGTGCGGCAGCGTCGCCGTGCTTGATCCGCCATTGAGTCAGTTGCGGGTGCTCGCGTGACCACACCGCAATTCACCTATGGATGTTCCGACGGAATCCCCGGTCGTGCGGCGGGGGGCTGGGGTGTCCTGCATCGCACGTCCGGATTGGCCCCAGAGCTTGAGGCACGCTTCCTTACACTCGTCAGCGACGACTTGCCGAGCACCCTGCCGGACTTCCCCAGCAGGCAGCAGTTAGCAGACCGTCCCGTGCGATTCCGCGCCTTCCCTGATCCATCCGGTTCCGGTACGGTGATCTGCCGTTCGGTTGAGGCGGGTCTGGATCACACCAGGCGTCCGGGCAATGTCTTCACCCATGCGGCTCGCGTACCGCGTGGAGAGGCCTTCCGGGCCATGGACTTCTGGTTCTCTGCCGCATGGCTGAGCCCATTCGGCGCGGAACAGGTCCGCCTCGCCGTGCCGGCCGAAGAACTCGGGCTTCCGCCGGGAGCGGGATTCTCCAACGTGGCCGGGCAGTTTCAGAACGAGAAGCTGGCTCGCTCGCTGCCGTGGATGATCGATGCCCTGTGCTACTCCGTCTTCGCTCGGCGCCAGGTGGCGATCGTTGATCCGGATCCCGCCCGGTGCGCGCTGTGGTTGGGGCTGCTGTCCTGGGCTCTCGCAGAACGCACCGCGTTCACGCTCTCCTTCGCCATTTACGAGGACCTCCGGACTGCTCCACTCATGCTTGACCGGGCAGTTCTTGCGGTTGGTGTGGCCGACGAGGAGATCGCCGCGAGCCTCGGCCCGCGCGTCCTGGTCCTGAATCCGACCTGGAACCCGGACGATACGCAGGCGGCGATCACCGGCGTGTGGACGCTGCCGTCCGGAGCGACCGTCCGCCGCACGGAATGGGCTCGCGTCATCACCGACCTCGTCTGGGCAGATTCGGACACCGCCACCCGGGCCTTTCAGCTGCGTGAAAGTCTCGTCCAGGGCCTCCGGCAGTTCCAGGCACTCCCGACTACCTCCGAGGCTGAGCTTGCAGTGCTGCATCTGGCTTACCTGATTCAGTCAGACTCCGTCAGTATGAACACGCAGGTGGTGCGCGCTCACCTCGGGATGCTTCCCGTGGCTGCGCTCTCGCACCCCCAGCTTCGGAAGCTCGCTGAGATTGTCGGAGTCGACGTCAATGGAGCGAAGGGCGTGCAACCAACGGTCACGCTCAGTGCCCGTCCCAGCCCGTTGACCCCCCGTGTCGACGAGTCCTCCCCAGCCGACGAGCAGGACGTCCAGGTCGCGCCTGTGTTCAGCGACTCCGAACCGCAGATTCAGCCGACAGACGGCGACGAACCGTCCGAGATGCGGCACTCCGGAGAACTCCTTACGGTCATGGCGGATGCCCTGATGCGCTCGCGATTCCCTACACCGAGATCCGCTGCGTACGCGGCCTTCCTGCTGGGGTATAACGAAATGAAGCCCGAAGCGTTCTCCACTACCCGCGGCTTCATCAAGGAGTTCATTATTGGTGACACCGCCTGCCGTGTGGCACTGCTTCATGCATCGACCCAGCTCATGCCGGCCCCGCTAGGCCCGGAAGCGCTGGAGACCATCATGCAGGCGGTCGAGCTCGACGACACGTTCGAACATCTTGCTCCAGGGCTCCTGCTCCTTGCCTGCAGGTGCCACCTGGCGCACCCCCCGACCAAGGAAGTCGCCGCTCCGGCGTGGCGTGCGCTGGGCGAATATGTCTCTCGGCAGGACGCCGAGGAATTGTCCTACCTCACCATCTACTTCAGCCCGTTGCTTCAGGTACTCGAAGACGGCATCACGACGTCGAGGCAGGGCCTACACGTGCTCGCGAGAAGGCAGGCGCCTTCCGCGTGGTCCATGACCAACCGGGAAGGTACGCCTCTGGTCTTCATGGTCGTGGACGATATGGCGCCGTCGCCGCGTACCGACGTCCCGGTCACGGGCCGAAGGGTCCAGCGATGACGCCAACCGACTCCAATCGTCACCATCAGGAGGGCCAATGGCAGTTCGTCAGCTAACGCCGGGAGCCAGCATTCCGGCTCCGGCGGGACCTTTGCGCGTTCGCCTCGATTCGCCGCCGGGGGTGCAGCTCGAACTCAGGGACGAGAGCGGTGCGCAAATCGTACCGACGCACCGGGTATCGCCGGTCGAAGCGATCATCATGCCGGGGACGAAGCCGACTCTGATCGGTGCCGTGGGTTCGGGTCAGCCGTTCCCGCCGGCCACACTGGCCGGTGTGACAGTCTCCGGTGTGTCCCCCGGAGGAGACCTGTTTGTGCGGCCACAGGCGGATATCGGCGGACGCAGCTTCGCCGCGCTCGTGCGCCTCACTGAGGCGCCGAAACCGCAGCTGCGCGACGCCTTGGAGGTGCCGAGGGAGGTGCAGGAGCCATTCCTTCCGCGAGCTTGGCACCGCGTCGGCAGCTACGCCTACCACGCTCACCATGACGACTTCTCCGAAGCTCGTGTGCCGTGGGCCCTGGTCGTGGACGCCTCCGCCGGGATGATGCTTGCTTCACGCCGGCACCAGGTGGGCGCGCTGCTTGAGTGCGTCATCGGGATCGTCGGTTCGGCGATGGGCTCTGCTCCGGCGGCGTTCCTCACCTGTGCGTCACCTAACCCTCGTGACATAAGGTCTGGCATCAACTCTGAGGCGCTCGATTGGCAAGCTGTGCTCGGCGACCGGCCCAGCCCGTGGTCGCGTGTCATGCCAGCGGTGGAGCAGGCGGTTCGCGGTATGCGTAACGATGGAATCCTGGTGCTGGTGACGAATGGTGTTCCGGTGGATGTGGAACAACTGGAAACTTGGTCAACACACACCCATCGGCGGCTCATCCTCATCATGCTGGGTCGGTCGCACTTCGAATGCGTCCGTTCACTCAGGCCCGTGGCCGAATGGGATGACGAGTTGTCCGCGATCGGGCCGCTGGCTGCCCAGCCCCGCACGACAGTTGTGTCGATCGGTGCACTGGCGCTTGTCCCGGACTCGGCGGTCGACCTTGCCGATGCGATGTTCCCTATCGTGGGGGCTCCCCGGTGAACGAACTGATGTGCCCCGCGTGCTGCACCACGATCAGAGGCCCCGGAGCATGCGGCTCGTGCGGATTTGATGTACCTCCACAGTGGCTCAACGAGCACCAGTTGTCGATCGCGATGACGGGGGCGCGCTACACCGGGAAGAGCGTGTTGATCGCAGTGATGATGCAGCAGTTCCGGTACTTCCTGGAGCAGCGGCATGACACGTTCCTCGAACCGCTGGGAGGCACCGCTGAGACCTATCAGGTCCGATATCTCAAGCCTCTCTACGAGAAGCGGGAAACGCTCAAGCCGACTCCGAAGGCGACCACTCAGCCGATTGTTCCGCTGCTCTGGTCTTTCCGGTACGGGGACAACCGCTTCTGTCTTGCGCTGTACGACGCCGCTGGAGAGGATTTCGAGCGGCTCGCGCCGAGCGAGCCCACATTCGCGTACCTCGCCCATGTCGATCTAATCGTCAGCCTCATCGACCCTCTCAAGGTCGATGGCATCAGTGCTGTCCTCGACGGGGAGGTGAGCTTTCCCTCCGGTGTGGGTGACGACCTCACCGTGATGCGTCAGATCCTTGCGGCACGGGCTGCGCACGCCGCGACGTCAAATCGGCGGCCGGCGCTCGCGATCGTGATCAGCAAGTTCGATGTTGTGCAGGCGCTACGCGACCTTCCGGCTGCGCCTTGGCAGTCGATCATGAATCGTCCCGGGTCGGCGATGCAGCGGGACCCCTCCTTCGTTAGCCTCGTCGAGGACGCCTCGGAAAGCGATCTCCTGCACGCCGAGCTGGAGAGCCTCCTCAACGCGATGCGCGCCCGGCTCCTTCTCGCGGCAGCGAAGGAGTCAGGCCTCCCCAGCAGGCTCTTCGCAGTCTCGGCACTCGGGGTACCCCCACGTAGCGACTCAGTTCACCCCGGGGGAATCACTCCCTTCCGGGTGATCGAGGTACTCAAGGCCGGGTTGGCCCTCAAGCAGAGAGGGATCCCGAAATGAGCGTTGCGCTCATCAGGGGAGCCAACGTCCCGCTCCAGGATGCCCATGGTGCGGATCTGGGCGGTGTCATACTCGGCGTTGACTGGACGGGAGCTTTCGCTGATGTGAACGTGTTCGCGGTCCTGTGCGGGCGCGACCGCCGGGTTCGCGGAGAAGGCGACTTTCTGTTTTGGGGTCAGCCGATCGCTCATGACGACGCTGCTTTTCTGATCGATGTCGGTACACGCTCCGCCCCCCCCAACGACAGGGGACAGGTGGTAGTTGACCTCACTGCCACAGCGGACGACGTCCATTTCATCCACGTGGTGGTCGGAGCCGTTGACGCTGGTAACGCTCTGGATGCGCTGGGATCACTCCGGGCGCGCGCCATCAATGCGCACACGGGTGAAGTGATCGCCACCTATGAGAACTCCCAGGGGTACACGGAGGAAAGCTGCGTCGTGGTCTGGGAAGTCTATCGCCGCCAGGGGCGTTGGAAGCTACGGGCGGTCGATCAGGGGTGGCGAGGCGGCATCGGAGTGTTGGCGAACGCCTACGGGGTCGACGTCGCCTGAGTCCCGGCCGGAATGTTCGAAACGGCCAGATGTGCCGGGCCGATGCCGTAGACTCCACCGCGGAGTTTCGAATGATCAGATCCACCCTCGAGGGAGTCCAATGACTATTTCGCTGTCCAAGGGTCGCGCCATCAGCCTCGCCAAGGCTGCCCCCGGCCTGTCCATCGTCCAGGCCGGGCTCGGGTGGGATCCGCGAGGGACTACTGGCGCGAACTTCGACCTGGATGCCTCCGTTCTCGTGTGCGATGCCAGCGGGCGGGTCCTGGACGAAAGCTGGTTCATCTTCTACGGGCAGCTGCAATCGCCCGGCGGTGCAGTGGTGCACGCCGGCGACAACCTCACTGGCGAAGGCGACGGTGACGACGAAGTGATCACCGTCAATCTTGGGGCGTTGCCGCCGCAAGCGGCCCGAGTGGTCTTCTCAGTGTCGATCCATGAAGCTGAGTTGTATGGACAGAACTTCGGACAGGTGCAGAACTCCTACATTCGGCTGGTGGATACGGTGACCGGCATCGAGATTGCTCGTTATGACCTCGAGGATGAGTTCGCTACCGAGACCGCGGTGGTGTTCGGCGAACTCCAGCGTGCCGGCAACGACTGGAACTTCGCCGCAGTCGGCCATGGTTTCAACGGTGGGCTGGCTCGCCTGATCGCCGCGTTCGGTCTGCAGGCAGGTTGATGTCCTCGATCCTGGCGCGCTGCGCCCGAACCAGTGCCGCGGTCATGACATGAATCTCCTTCGGTTCTTCAAGTGGGATCTCATGATCACGGCGGCTGGCCTTGTGGTCGCGTTCCTATATGGCGGACTCCCTGTCGCCGCACTCGCCGCAATCCTCATTTGTCTGGAGATCGTTTTCTCATTTGACAATGCTGCAGTGAACGCCAAGTACCTTGGTCGCCTGAATCATTTCTGGCAGACGATGTTCCTGACGGTCGGTATCCTCATCGCTGTCTTTGGCATGCGTCTCATATTTCCCCTCGTGATCGTTTCAGTGAGCGGGGGTGTGTCCCCGTTCGAGGCGCTATCCCTGGCGCTCCAGAAAGGGGACCCGCACACGCCAGGCACCTATGGTTATATCCTGCATCAGGCGCATCCCGGCATCGCGGCTTTCGGTGGGGTCTTCCTATTGATGCTGTTTCTGGACTTCCTGTTCGACACGGAGCGGGAGGTCACCTGGCTGACGTGGGTCGAGAAGCCGCTCTTACGGGCCGGTCGGTTGTCTTCAGCCTCAGCGCTGGTCGCGAGTGTGGTGCTTCTCCTGTTAGCGTACTATGTCGCACCGAGCGAGGTCGTCGTCACCGTCTTGGTTGCTGGAGTGGCGGGAATGGCCACATATTTGGGCGTTTCCGGTATCGCAGTCGTGATGGAGGAGCAGGAGAACGAGAAGGAGGAGTCGCTTCAGAACGGCGCTCTCGCGACGGCAGGGCTGGCAGGGAAGGCTGCCTTCTCGCTTTTTGTCTTCCTGGAGGTGCTCGATGCGTCGTTTTCGTTCGACGGCGTGATCGGCGCGTTTGCGATCACCCCTGATCCGCTGATCATTGCCCTGGGGCTCGGAATCGGCGCCATGTACGTGCGTTCAATGACGATCTATCTCGTGCGCAAGGGCACTCTGGCGGAATACGTGTACCTCGAGCACGGCGCCCACTGGGCCATCGGCGCACTTGCCGTCCTGATGCTTTTGACCCTGAAATGGGACATCCCTGATCTTGCTATCGGATTGGCAGGGATTGCCCTCATCGCCGCCTCCTGGGCAACATCGGTGCATGCCAATCGGCGTGCGGCTGAGAATCCTGTTTCCGTCGAGCTGGCCGAGGTCATGTCGGAGGAAGGGTGACTTCCCGCCGGCCGGAGGACCACGAAACGGACGGCCCGGAACAAGCGGCCGAAGCGATGTCCGTGGCGGAAGGCGATACGCCGGTGACGCGGTTCGTGGACCTGCGCAAGCGAGGCGGCGTACCCCAAACAGCGACGGATGCAGGTTCCGCCCGCGAGGGTCAGTCGGAGTCCGGCCCCGCCGGATTACCGGCCGGCATCGTCGGCTCTGACGAGGCACCGGGTGGGGCTGTGCCGCCCTCGGGCAGCTCAGCGAGGTCGGTTCCCGGATCCACGGGGGGGCCGAACGGGCGTCGCGTGACGCCAGCCATGGCGGGAATCGTTACGACGGGCGTGGTCATCGCAGTAGTTGCACTCGCCTCGTTCCTTTTTCGCTCCACACCGGTGGCCGGTGGAGCAGGAGGGACGGTAACGGGTGCGGGGCAACCCGCCGCGTCAACCGCCTCCGTCCCTGGGTCGGCCGGTGGTCCTGCGGCATTCACGTGCTGGAATGGCACGGGCGCCGTGGGTCCTGACAGCTGTACGGTGCCAGCGGGTGAGGTCGGGCTCTCCTACTTCTTTCCGAGCTTTCAGGACCTCGACAAGTGCAGGCCGGTCAAGTCGGTTCCGTCCGCAATACGGTACGACTGCGACCTGGGAAGCCGGGGACTGCTGAGATTCCGTTGGTGGCAGGACACGGACAGGGCCGAAACCCACTACACGAGGAAGTTCAGGGACGGCGTTCTCGAGCCGTTGAAGGTGCAAGGCGAAGTCGTAGGACTCCTCGGGCACGACGTCAAACCGGTCAGGGGCGTCTACCGGATGTCGGGGTTCATGTTCGACCACTTCTCGTTCACGGTCGAAGCTTCCTCGTTGGCGAGGCAGATGGCGCTCCTGAAGGAGGTCCTGGTTCGACCCCCTAGCGAACTTAGGGGCCACCCCGGCTCCGCCACCAGCGCCGGGGTGCCTATTGACCGGTGAGGTTAGGTGTTTACGCATGTCGAGCTGCCACCGATGTCGATGTGACAGCCGTGCCGCCCAACGGATTCTCGATGGATCGCGGGATGGTCGACACCAGTGGGCCAGGGCTCGGAACCTGAGACCACGAAGCCGCGGAGTTGTCGACCCTCTGTCTGGAAGGAATGGGGCGGTGACGTGCTAGATACATGGCGGCCGGGTGCCACATCCTTTGATGAGGCCGGGTTCAGCTACGAACTGGGACTCTGGTCCAACCTGACGGAGGAGGTTCGCAAGCAGTTCTTCGTGCGCCCGCCTGAGCGGATCCCTAGCTCTGCCGGTCGAAAATCAGTCCTCGCAGCGATGGGCGGCACCCTCTATCTGCCCGCCTCCCGTCCCGACCTGTCACGTGACCTCGCTCGCCTGCTCGCCGCCGGCGTGACCTCGGTCATCGTCGATCTAGAGGACAGCGTCGGGGACGAGTCCCTCGTCGCGGCGCGAGCCAACCTATGCGAACTGATTCGTGCGGTGGGCCAGGAATGGGCAGGCCGCACGGCCCCGATCGCCCTGTTCGTCAGAGTGCGCACCATCACCGAGATGCAGATGTGCCTAGACCTCGACGGCATCACCGCGGTGGCAGGCTTCGTGGTGCCCAAGTGTGACGGCGCGCTGCTACGGGAATATGCGTCCGCCCTTACTTCCCAACAAGCCGGCGACCGATTGATGCTGATGCCGGTAGTGGAGACCGTAGAGTTTGCGCGAGCCACCACGAGGCTGGGCGCCCTTGCCGAACTTGCTGAAGCGATCTTCGATCATCGCGAGCGGGTCCTGGCCGTCCGTTTCGGTTCGGTGGACTTGGCCGGGGCCTACGGGGCACGCCTTGACGCCGGCATGTCGGTGTACGACGTCCCTTTTCTCGCCGCGACACTTGGCGATCTCGTGAGCGTGGTCTCCGCGACGCCGACTCTTGTTCCGGTTGTCGGCTCGGTTCACGAGTACTACCGAGAATCGCCACGTCCGACCGGGGTGCGGTCACCGGTCCCGCATGGCGTCTCCCAGCTGCCAGGCCTTACGCGCGAGGTCCTGCTTGACCGCGCCGCCGGATTGTGGAGCAAGAGCGTCGTGCACCCCGTTCAGGCGCTCATTGTCAATGCACTGGCCGCCGTAACGTGGGGCGACTACCGGGACGCCACCAGCATCTGCGCCATTCGGCACGGAGGGGTCGAGGCATCACATGCCGGCCAGCGCATGAACGAGGGGAGGCCTCATGCGGAGTGGGCCGCGGCGACCCTGATCCGCGCACAAGCCTGCGGTGTTCTTCACGAGGGCGTACGGGCCGCGGACCTTCTCGAGCGCGCACTCGAAGTCGCCTTCCCGGACTTGACGGCGATGCGGACGCCATGACATTCGATGAGTGCCAGTGGGTGCTGGACCGCTTTCCAATCACCCTCGAAGTCGTGAGGGCCCGGGCCGAGCTTGGCGGTCTCGGCCTAGCGATCAGGGAGAACAACCGACGTTCACAACTACTGGTCAGCAGGGCGCTAGCGAAGCACGTTCCGATCGCTCCCTCAGTGGCGCTGGACGCAGCACGGGCTCTAGCGGCGGAGGTTGTCGCTCTGGGGCCGCTTGAGGGCCACACCCTCGTGCTGGGTCTGGCAGAGACAGCGACCGGCCTTGCGGAGCTGGTTGCCTCCGAGTTGGGAACTGTCGACTTCATTCACTCGACGAGGCTCTTCAGCCCGTCGAGTGGTGGTTCGTCCTTCGCTGAAGCTCACTCGCATGCGCCCGCCCATCAGCTCAGCCCTATCGCTCCACACTTCCTTAGCGGGAGAAACACTGTTGTCGTCGTAGATGACGAACTGACAACAGCCTCGACCGTCGTCAACCTGCTCGACGCGGTCATGCACTATTCAAGCGTCGCGCGCGTGGTCGTCGCTTGTCTGATTGATGCACGAGTCACCATTCTCGATGGTCCCCTCGCTCAATTCGCACGAGGCCACCAAGCTGTGGTCCAGGTATGCTCCCTTGCCACAGTATCGATAGAAGTGGGTCCTGACGCGGCGCAGATCGCGGGCGACTTGGTGCGTCGGAGACCAGCGGGTGAGCCGGTTGGCCTGGTAGTGGGCGGGTCGAGCGTCCTGGAATTGCCGAAGCCGCCCAACTCGCCCCGTTACGGCGTCTCGCAGTCGGAGCTCACCGAAAGGGCGGGCTTCGCCCAACTTATCGGCGCATCGATTCTCACGCGCTTTGGTTCCCGAATGCAGGGCGGGGCCATTCATGTCGTTGGTATAGAAGAGCAAATCGCCTTGCCCGTCCTAGTTGCGCAGGAGCTCGAACTCTCGGGCCTGACGGTCACGGTCAACTCCACCACAAGGTCACCGGCCGTGGTGGTGGACGATCCCGGCTACCCGCTGCACAACCAGATTCGCTTCGGCAATGGTGCAGCGACGCGTCGCCTCTACAACGTTCCGAGGGGCACGGACTGGACAATCGTCGTGCCCGACGAGGACGGGATCGTCCCTCCCACGCTGCTGGCCAAGGTTCCCGGTGAGCGACTGGCATTGAGCTGGCTGGACAGATTCTAATGCCCCCCGTCCTTCGCGGCCCCCAGTTCGGCACGTACGATCCCGAGGAAGTCGGTTGGCTCCTGAAGGATCTGAGCAGCATTGATCTCGAGCGGCCCACCGACGAACGGGAGCGCCGGATTCAGGCTGAAGGCGCCCACTACTCGGAATCCTTACCCATCGAATTCGAACCGTCCCTGCAATACCTCGAGCTCTATCAGTGCCTGCTCCGGAGGTGGGCGAAGCCGCTCGCCGTTGGCATTGCTGAGCTGGCAAGTCTCATCCTGGCGGAACGAGGACCGGAGATGGTGCTGGTCTCGCTCGCGCGGGCGGGAACTCCTATCGGAATTCTGCTTCGGCGCTGGTTGCAACTCGCCCATGACCTCTCCCCAAATCACTATGCGGTATCCGTCATCCGGGGGAAGGGGCTCGATGAGGAGGCCGTTGCTTGGCTTAGGGACGTCGAAGGTCTGAACCGCGTGGTCTTCGTCGACGGCTGGACGGGGAAGGGTGCCATCGCCGAATGCCTCCACCGGTCAGTGCGCGAGCTGACCGACAGGGGCCTGAAAGGGTTGGATTCCCGGCTCGCAGTGGTCGCCGATCCAGCTGGAGTGACCAGTCTCTGCGCCACGCGCGAAGATCTGCTGATCCCGTCCTCGTGCCTCAACTCGACGGTGAGTGGGCTCGTGTCCCGCACGGTGCACAGCGAGTCCTTAATCAGGGCGGGCGACTTCCACGGGGCGAAATTTTATCGTCATCTCGTCCCCGCCGACTTGAGCGGCTCTTTTCTTGATGCCATCTCTCATGAGTTCCCACGTGGTCCGATAATTGGGTCGCCCGCGGGCCTTCCTCAGGGCGCCGGGGCCCTAGCCTGCCGATCGCTCGCGGAGCGCTTTGGCATCGATGATGTAAACTTGGTGAAGCCAGGGATCGGGGAAGCAACCAGGGTCCTGCTCCGGCGGCGGTCAGCCCGACTGCTGGTCCGGGACGCGGGCGACGAGCGCGTGCAGCACCTTCTCCTGCTCGCTTCAGAGCGCGGAGTGCCTACCGAAGTGGACCCCGCACTGCCGTTCGAGGCAGTCGGGCTCATAGCTCGCGTGTCATGACGATTTGCGTCACCGACCTCGATGGCACCCTCGTGTTCATCGCAGATCCAGATCCGAACCTCTGCGTCGTTGAGCGATTCCCAAGCGGACGGGTGGCGCGCATCCACCGGGAAACCCTGAGGGGGTGGCAGCTTCTGGCCTCTTCGGGTCAGCTGATCGTGTCAACCAGTCGCACGGTGGAACAATTCCAGCGGGCTGATCTCCCCGTGACTCCATATGTTCTTGCGAGCAACGGCCTCGACCTGATTGTGGATGGTCGGGTTGACCAAGAGTGGCACCAAGAACGCCGCAACCTTCTCGGCGCTCGCGCGGAGCCTTGGTCGCGGATTAGAGCACGCTTGGGGCAGGGAATTCAGGATCCTGCGCTGCGGGCTACAGTGATCGACGACTACTTCGTCGTCATGGTGGGAACGCGAGAAGCGGTTCTGGCTGGGGCGGAACAGCTGAGCACCCGCTTGTGCAGCACTAGCTGGCGAGCTGTCGCCGTGGGCCGGAAGTTGTACCTTTTGCCTGTCGAGTTGGACAAGTACCACGCCTTGGCGGCGCTACTGCGGCGCCTGCAACACGGGACCTACCTCGCCGCCGGCGATTCGCCGATGGATCTGGCCCTCCTCAGGCATGCTAACCTCTGCATTGTTCCCAAGGGAGCCCATCTTGAAAACGCCAAGCTGGAAAACCTCACCGTCACACCAGCCACGGGTCCATTAGCCGGACGAGATATCGTCGCCTGGTTTCAGACCGCGCTTGCTACCGGGCTATGAGACCCAAGACCCGACCCTTCAGAGCAGGTTCCCCACGAGTGTCACGACCTCATCAAGGCGACGACCATTACCGGGCTGGCCGATTGCGGTGAAGGCCCAGGTCCCATTGCCAGCTCTGGTGAGTTTGGCCATGATCATTGCGGTGTGGTTGCCCGTGCCCGTGAGGTCGTACCTCACCAGCTCTTGGTCCCGAGCGTCGGAGTCAACCACGCGAACGGTGGCGTTCTCAATCTGGTCGAACGTCTCACCGCTGTACGAATTTACGACGAAATAGACGGCGTCCACCGAGGCGCTCACTCTGCTCAAGTCAACCAGAATCGACTCATCATCGCCGTCGCCCGCGCCCGTCCGGTTGTCGCCGGTGTGGATGAGGGAGCCGTCCTTACTGCGCAGTTGCCCGAAGTACACCACATCGGCAATGCGCTTGCCGCTGCATAGGACGGCCGATGCGTCGAGATCAATGTCCTGCTGTAGGCGCTTCACCCCTCCAAAGAAGGAGCGTTTCTCGATGGCCTTGGCGTCCCAGCCAAGTCCCATCCTGACGTGCACGAGAGAAGGCTGCCCGGTGGCCTTCGACAAATTGATCGTCTGCCCTTTTTGAAGAGTAATACCCATGAGTTATGCCTTTCTGTGCCGCGTTATTCGTAACCGTCTACCGAACCCAGCGAGGGCGGCCGGGTGGCCGTCGTCAAGTCGGTATTTCTGAGCTGAGTTAGTGGGCGTCCGGCTCGACTACTATAGCGCGTTCGGCGGGCCGCCGCGGGACACTCATCCGATCTCCGTCTTTCGGTGATGGCACGTCAGGGCGCGTCGCGCAGCCTTGGCGAAGCAGCACAAGACACTGAAGTGGGGCATGGCGGCGACCTAATTCGGGAACTGGGAGTCGCTTCAGAGAGGACGTCGGGAAGCTAGCCTGGCCGAGCTGAGGCAATGCCTCGGATGTTTGCCGAGATGCGCACATCAGGAGACTAGAGCGCTGGCGCGTCTTTCCACCGACTGTCCTCATCGTGTTCGGCCTGTCCGACCCCCAATACGGCTCTTCACACCTGGGGTGGGGGCTGGTCGAGTCCTCCGGCGATCAGGAGCATGCGTAGCCGGTAGTTCTCTCGGTTTCTGAAGCCTCGGGCGATCCGGCGGTGCAACTCGATCAAGCCGTTGATCGCTTCGGTCCCACCGTTGTTGGCGCCGCCGGTTCGGAAGTAGCCCAGGAACGCGTCGGCCCATTGTTTGAGGGTTCGCCCGAGCCGGGCGATCTCGGGGATGGGGCAGGAGGGGAAGCCGGCGAGGATCTTCTCGGCCAGGGCCCGGCCAGTGGCCGGATCGGGCTCGTGATA
>CAZPCM010000028.1:9413-28670 GCA_964585085.1 uncultured Propionibacteriaceae bacterium | reverse complement strand
GGCACCCGGCTGGCGCCGGAGGCGCGCTCGTCCAGGATCGCCGGCATCAACATCGCCGACGCCTGCGCGATGCAGATCACCGACCTGGCCGCCTGGGTTCGCAGCCTCGACGAGCCGTCGGTGGCACCGCTGCTGGCCACGCTGCAGCACACCCTCGACTCGTTCGCCGAGATCGGGCTGGGCTACCTCTCGCTCGACCGGCCCGCCGGCACGCTGTCAGGTGGGGAGGCACAACGCACCAAGATGATCCGCCACCTGGGCTCGGCGCTCACCGACGTGACCTACGTCTTCGACGAACCGACTGCGGGACTGCACCCCCACGACGTCCAGCGGATGAACGAGCTTCTGCTCAGGTTGCGGGACAAGGGCAACACGGTTCTTGTCGTGGAACACGAGCCCGACACGATCGCCATCGCCGACCACGTCGTGGATCTCGGCCCTGGCGCCGGAACGGCGGGGGGCACGGTCTGCTTCGAGGGCAGCGTCGAAGGACTGCGGGCCAGCGGCACGATCACCGGCCGCCATCTCGACGACCGAGCAGCCCTGAAGACCACGGTGCGGACGCCCAACGGCGCCCTGGCCATCCGCGGCGCGACGGCGCACAACCTGCGCCACGTCGACGTCGACATCCCGCTCGGAGTACTCGTCGTCGTCACCGGGGTGGCTGGCTCCGGCAAGAGCTCGCTGGTGCACTCTTCGATGCCTGCCGGGGTGAGCGTGGTGTCGGTCGACCAGGGCGCGATCCGCGGCTCGCGGCGCAGCAACCCTGCGACCTACACCGGTCTGCTGGAGCCCATCCGCAAGGCGTTCGCCAAGGCCAACGGCGTGTCGCCGGCGCTCTTCAGCGCCAACTCCGCCGGCGCTTGCCCCGCCTGCAACGGCGCCGGGGTCATCTTCACCGAGCTGGGCTTCATGGACACCGTCGCCACCACGTGCGAGGAGTGCGAGGGCAAGCGCTTCGACGCGTCGGTGCTGGAACACCGCCTCGCCGGCCGCGACATCAGCCAGGTGCTGGCGATGCCGGTCGCCGAGGCCCGAGAGTTCTTCGGCGCCGGGGACGCGCGGACGCCGGCCGCGCACGCCGTCCTCAACCGGCTCGCCGACGTCGGTCTCGGCTACCTCGGCCTCGGTCAGCCCCTCACCACGCTCTCCGGAGGAGAGCGGCAGCGACTCAAGCTGGCCACCCACATGGCCGTCGACGGCGGCATCTACGTCCTCGACGAGCCGACCACGGGCCTCCACCTCGCCGACGTCGAGCACCTGCTGGGCCTGCTCGACCGGCTCGTCGACTCCGGCAAGACCGTCATCGTGGTCGAGCACCACCAGGCCGTCATGTCGCACGCCGACTGGATCATCGACCTCGGCCCGGGCGCCGGGCACGACGGCGGCCGGATCGTCTTCGAAGGCACCCCAGCCGACCTCGTCGCGACCCGGTCCACCCTCACCGGCGTGCACCTCGCGGCCTACCTCGGCGTCTGACAAGGGCAGACGCCCGCATCGGCCCGGGCGGCGGCTCGGCCCAGGCAGGCTCAGCCCGCGGCGAGGCCGCGCTGCCGACGGAGGCGGCGCGAGAGCGCCGAGAAGGCGGTGTCCGCAAGCATGCCGATGATGAGGATGACGATCATGTAGGCGAGCAGGCTCTCGGCGTCCCCGAACTCCTGGGCGAACGCGAGCCGGTTCCCCAGGGCGATCGCGCCCGGGATGACGACCAGGAGCTCACCGGCCATCAGCGAGCGCCAGGCGAACGCCCAGCCCTGGTTGAGACCCCCCACGTAGGAGGGCAGAGCGGCGGGGATGACGATGTGCCGGTACAACGACCAGCCGTGAGCGCCCAGGACGTGGCCCAGGCGGAAGTAGGCGGGTGGCACCTGATCGACGCCGGTGAGGACGCCGTTGGCGATGCTGGGGGCCGCGCCGAGGACGACGACGAACGTGATGGCCTCCTCGCCCAGGCCCAGCAGGAGGATGGCCAGCGGGAACCACACGACTGACGGCATGGTCTGCAGGCCCGTGACCAGGGATCCGATCGCAGCGCGCAGCACCCGGGATCGGGCTGTCGCCAGGCCGATGAGCGTGCCGACCGTGACCGCGAGACCGAACCCGGTGATGGCCCGGATCAGGGTGCGGCCGAGGGCTTGCCAGAAGGTGGGCTCGGTGGCGATCCCGGCCAGGGTGCCCAGGACGGTGACCGGGCCGGGCAGCAGGTAGTCGGGTCGCCAACCCGTCCAGACCACGATCTGCCAACCGGTCAGGAAGATCAGCACCGCCAGCGCCACGGGCAGCGGTCCGGAGTGCCAGCGCCGCTGCGCGGTCCGCGCCGGGGCAGTCGGGCCGTCGTCGGGGAAGGCTCCCTCCGCGTCCGGTTCGCCGGGCTGCGGGGCCTCAGATGTCGAAGTAGTCGGCTTCGTCATGGCGGGCGACCTCCTCCTTCAGTCGTCGGGTCAGGTCGGCTGCCATCGCGACCACCGGGGCGGAGTCCATGGCCCGAGGACGGGGCAGGGGGTTGGGTTGGGCGTGGATGATCCGGCCCGGACGGGAGCCCATCAGGATCGAACGGTCTGCCAGACGAACAGCCTCCCGGACGTTGTGGGTGACGAACACCACCGTGAACCGGGACTCCTGCCACACCGCCTCGATCAGGTCATGCATCTGATCGCGCGTCATCGCGTCCAGCGCGCCCAAGGGCTCGTCCATGAGCACGATCGCCGCGTCCTGGGCCAGGACCCGGGCCAGCGCCACCCGTTGCCGCATGCCCCCGGACAGTTCGTGGGGCCGCTTGCCGGCCTGCGCGCCCAGCCGCACCCGGCCCAGTAGGCTCCGCGCCAGCTCGCGGCGTTCCGCCTTGTCGACCCCACGGAGCCGGAGCGCCAACTCGACGTTCTCCGCGGCGGTCAGCCAGGGCAGCAGCGTGCTCTCCTGGAACATCAGCGCCACCCCACCGGCGGCCTCGACGCTTCCCGTGCTGGGTTGGTCCAGCCCTGCGGCCAGGCTCAGCATGGTCGACTTGCCGCAGCCCGACCCTCCCACGACGGCCACGAACTCCCCCGGCGCCACGTCCAGGTCGACCCCGCCGAGCGCGGTGACCCTGTCGGGCTCGTCGCCGAACGCCTTGCTCACCCCGGACAGCCTCAGCCGCCCCCGCTCCAGGTCGGGGACGGCTGCGCCGGGGGCCTGGGCGGGGCCGGTCATGTGGCAACCTTCGACGCGCCGCGTGCGGTCAGCGCCTCGTTGAGGAGCGCCACATCCCACAGCTGGGCGAAGCCGTCCGACGGCTTCTTCGGGAGCAACCCGACGCCGGCGGCATGGTCGGCCGAAGTCCGCAACGCCGACGCCAGCGGGTCCGGGGTGAACTCGATGTTCGCCCACGCCGGCTCCAACACCGCCGGGTCCAGCTCCTGCTCAGTGATCTTCTTGATCTGCGCAGACACCGACGAGCGCGCCTTCGCCGGGTCGGACTCGATCAGGGCCAGGGCGTCCAAGTGCGCCTCCAGGAACGCCCGGACCAGGTCGGGGTGCTTCTGGACGAAGTCGGTGCGCGCGATGACGTTCGTGGTCACGAACCTGCCCTGCGGCCACAGCGTCCGCTCGTCCACCAGCACCTTCCCCCCGGCCTTGACCAGACGGGTCGCGAAGGGCTCCGGCAGCCACCCGCCGTCCACCTCACCGGCCGAGAACGCCTGGACCGCCGCGGAGTTGGCCTGCGGCAGGATGCTGACGTCCCCGCCCCCGTCCGCCGTTGCGCTCAGGCCCTGGGTCGACAGCCAGTGCCGCAGCGCTATGTCCTGGGTGTTGCCCAACTGCGGGGTGGCGAGCCTTTTCCCCTTCAGCTGCGCTGCAGCAGTGATCTCGGGCCTCACCACCAGTGACGCTCCCCCGGACGTCGACCCGGCGATCACGCGGATTCCCTCCCCCCTGGACTGGAGGTAGGCGGTCACGGTCGGGTTCGGCCCGATGTAGCTGATGTCCAGGGATCCGCTCAGGATGGCCTGGATCACGTCCGGGCCCGCGTTGAACGCCTTGACCACCGCACCCGCGCCCGCCTCGCCGAGCCGTTTCGACAGCAGCCCTTCGGCATCGGCGATCAGACCCGGCGCGTGGGTGACGTTGGGGAAATATCCGATGTTCACCCGCTGGGCACCGCCGGACGATGCGGGGCCCGCGGACGCCGGTGCCGAGCAGCCCGTCAGCATCGCACCCACGACGATGACGGCCGCGACTATCGCGACCCGGCGACCGAATCGGGTCTGAGTGGGATCCATGGTGCGCTCCTGACAAGGGGGGGATGTGCCAGGCGCGCAAGACCGGAGAAACAAAGAAGCCGGGCTCACGGCCCGGCGGTGACAACGACAGCGGGCGTGATCAGAACCCGCAACACATCTGGACAAGCAGAACCCCAGCGAGACTCGGCGTCTCGACCGCGGGCAACTGTCCGAACATGGGGAAAAAGGTAGCCGCCGATCCGAAGACGTGTCAATCAGTGATACCCGGAATTCCACCTCCCGAGACAAGGCCCGAGTTGCGCGACGGGGTTCAGTCGCCCGATCCGGCGTGGTGCAGCTGTTCGTTCGTCAGGTGCAGGCCTGAGGGTGGCAGCAGGTGCCGGACGGTGGGAGTCCCCACGGTGTAGGCGAAGGCGAGCTGTTCGGTGCGCTGGTCGTCAGGGGTCAGGCGCTCGTCATGCTGGCGGATGTGCTCCTCCCAGGAGGGGATGACGAACAGCTCCACAAAGTGCTGCGGATCCTCGCCCACCCGGTAGAGGTCCCACCGAACGGCGCCGTTGCGCATCCGGGAGCGCCGCATGCTCTCCATGGCTGCCAGGAAGTGGTCCTCTTCGGAACGCGGCACGTCGTACTCGACGTTCACCGCGACGGGACCGGCGTCCGGCTTGGCGTCGAAGGCTAGGTCGGCGGAAGTCCAGTAGTCGACGACGCCGCGATCCAGGCTTTCGTTCTCCTGGATCCGGACGAGTCCACCGAGCGTCGCGCCGGCAGCCACCAGGATCCCTGCCGTCCCGACCGCCACCTGCAGGCCGAGACTGGTCGTGAGGAAGCCCCACAGCGGAGAGGCGATCGCCTGGCACAGCATGAACACCATGAGGTACACCGCGATGGCGCGCGCCCGCACCCAGCCGGGCAGGTACAGCTGCATCTCGCCCATGAGCACCGAGGCTGTGGTCGTCCACGTGTAACCCGTGACCGCCAGGAGCGGAAGCGCCAACCACAGGTTGGAGACCAGCGCGACGGCCGCGAGGGCCACCCCGAACGCCAGCGCCGAGAGCGTGACGACCGCGTTGGATGACAGCTTCTGCTTGACGTGCCCGACCGTGAAGGCGCCGGCCACCGCCCCGATACCGATGCCGATGAACAAGATCCCGTAGCCGTCAGCCGCGACCCCCAGTTGTGTGGCCGCGACCAGGGGCAGCAGTGCCCACAGCGCGGTCGCGGGCACCACGAACCCCGCCAGGCGGACCAGGATCCGCCGGACCACTGGCTCGTGACGCACGTACCGTCCGCCCGAACGCAAGGCCGGGACGAAGCGCTCCCGACCCGACGACGACACGGGACTCTCCCGCCGCCACCGCAGCAGCGCCACGATGAGGAAGACCACAGAAACCGCGTTGAACACGAACACCGGTGGAACGCCCCACCGGGCGATCATCAAGCCGGCGATAGCGGGGCCCAGCGCCCGGGCCACGTTGACGTTGATCATGTCCAGCCGGGTGGCAGCGGCCAGCTGCGACCGTGGCACCAGCTCGGCGATGATCGGCCCCCACGTCGGCAACTGCAGTGCGGTGCCCACGCCGATGGCGAACGTGAAAGCCAGGAGAAGGGCGGGCGGCATCTGGCCGAGATAGGTCAACACCGCCAGCGTGCTGGAGACGACCAGGAAGTAGATCTGGACGCCCAGCATGATCCACCGCCGATCGAAGGCGTCGGCCAGGACGCCGGCCGGGAACGCCAGGAGGACCATGGGCAGGCTGGTCGCCGTCTGCACCAGCGGGACGATCGTCGCCGCATGCGGATCGTTGACGAACAACCACTGGGCACCCACGGTCTGCGCCCAGGCACCGACCGAGCTGATCACCACGCCCATCCACAGCCAGCGGAACGCGGGAATGCGCAACGGAGCCAGCGGCGACGCCGGCGCGGACGGCTGGTCAGGGGCCTCGGACACGGTCACGCACTCCGTTCTAGTGGGGGTCGACGACGTGCAACAAGACCCTGGCGGTACCTGCCTGGACAGGACCCCCCAGGCGCTACGTCGTCACCTTGACCGTGACCGTCCGCTTCGCGGCTCCAAGCTGGGAGCTGCCCAGGTACTTGACCACGATCTGGTGGTTGCCGGACGCGCTGATCGTGGGGTACTTGAACGTGACCACACCGCCGTGAACGAGCGCCATCGTCATGGTCTTGAGCTTGGTGCCGTCGAGGTAGAACTCGACCTTGCCCGCCGGAACGACCTCGCTTGCGCTCGTGGTGACCGTCGCAGTCACCACCACTCTGGTGCGCGAGGCGGTGATTTTGCTCGTCGACAGGCCCGCCTTCACCTGGCTCGATGCCTTCACGATCTCGCAGGGGAAGGACGCGGTCTTCGTCACGCCCCCTTCGGTGTAGCCAACGGTCACCGCGACCGTCCCGACGTTCGCCGAGCTGAAGCCCGTGATCGTTGCGTCGGACGTGACCACCTTCGAATACAGGCCCTGGTTGTACAGGGCCGTCACCTTCAGGCCTGCCGTGTCGAGTCCCTGCCCGACCCGGTAGGTCAACGTGGTGGGCGCGGTCAGCGCGATCGAAGTCAGTGTCGCTGCAGCGGGCGGGGAGGAGAGCAGCGCGCGGTACGGGGCGAGGACACCGAACACGCTGGCGACGTTGCTGGCGATGATCGTGGCGGTGGCTTCCGGCACCGGGCCCCGGCTGGCGGTCGAACTGTCGGAATAGGCGACGTTGGCGACCCCAGTGATGGTCCATGGCTTGCCGGTCTTCTCCTGGACTCCGACGGCAGCGGCGTTGAAGAGGATGGTGGCACGCCGAATGTGCGAGGCATCAGAGATCAGCGTGTAGCTGGTGTATTCGGTGGACCGGTTGAGGATCGCCATCGAGTTCGTGGCATTGCTGACCGTGCTGGCCGACGCTGCCTCGACGATAATTCGTGCCGGGGCAATCCCTTTCGCCACCAGCCAGGACCGCATCACCTGCGCCTCAGTCCGGCCATTTCGCGGCGCGCCGCCGGTCACCAGCACTTTCGATTGCGGGTATTTCGACAATGCCGCGAGGGCGACCCGCAACCGGCGCTCCAGCACGGCGGTCATCTTTCCCGAGGAACTCAGCGCCGAGCCGAGTACGACGAACACGTGCCCCTTGGCCGGCAACCCCACCGGCGTGGAGGTGTACACCTTTACGCCGTTGTTGGCCGCATCCCAGGAGTCGAGGAAGTCCGCCCACAGCCCGCTCTTCCACGCTGACTCGGCCTCCATCGAACTCAGCACCAGCGCCCGCTGGGACGTGTTGCCCGTCCGCTGGAAGAAGATCGCCTGGGGGCGGAGATCGGGGGCGGGACCGGAGGCGGCCAGAGCCGGCCGAGCCAACCCGATCGCACCAGCCCATGCCAGCAACGCAGCAAGAACAGCTGCCAGGGCCCGCCGGACGCCGCGGAGCCGCCTCATGAAGAACCTCCAGGAAATGAGGGCGCGCGAATATGAAACGTGGCGTCAATCAGCCGAGTTCAGGTCGCGTCAATAAGCCGGACTCAGGCCGTCCACACCATTTCGAAGCACCCGCGTGCCGATGGTCGGTGTCGGGAGTCTGGCACATCATCGCCCTGCAAACGCCACCTACTTGAGGGTTTGCCCGGGCAGGTTGAGTGTTTCGCCGCGCATTCCAACAAATGCACCCGCGCCCCAGGACGCCATCCTGCTCCAAGAACTCGCTCGCGCTACAAGAACTCGCTCGCCCTACAAGGACTCGCCCGCGCTACAGAGCCCTCAGTAGCGTCGTCAACTCTGAGTAGCGCGGGACAGGGCACCGTGGCCGGCGCAGAGCCCGCGCTACAAGAACTCGCCCGAGCTACAGAGCCCTCAGTAGCGTCGTCAACTCTGTGTAGCGCGGGACCCCTCAGTAGCGTCGTCAACTCTGAGTAGCGCGGGACAGGGCACCGTGGCCGGCGCTGACGCCATCACCGCGGGACCGGGCACCGTGGCCAACGCCGCGCTGGCACCGCGACAGGCACTCCGGTGGAAGGTCGTCGTCAACGTCTCCAACCCGCGTCGAGGGCACCGGATCCGGCCCCGGGCCCGAGCCTCTGGACGCCTCCGGACCCGCGAAATCCCGAAGATGCCAGATTGCCGGTAAATTGTTGGACGCGTCAGCGTGTCGTGGTGCGTCGATTGGTGTCCAACGCCAAGCCCCGTGAGGGTTCTCGCACACCGTCGCGTCGCGCACACCATCAGGATCGACAACAGGAGACAGATGACCGCCGAGGTAGACGTACGGACCCCGCTCACACGTGACGACGCATGGGAGGGCTTCCAGCGCGGCCCGTGGGTCGACCAGGTCGACGTTCGGGAGTTCATCCTCAGCAACTTCACCCCCTTCGAAGGCGACGCGTCGTTCCTCGCCGGACCGACCGAGAAGACCCTGCACGTGTGGGAGACCCTGCAACGTGACTACCTCTCGGTCGAGCGGGCCAAGCGTGTCTACGACGTCGAGACCCATATCGCCGGTGACGTCGACGCGTTTCCCGCCGGCTACATCTGCGACGAGGACGACGTCATCGTCGGCCTGCAGACCGATGTCCCGTTGAAGCGGCCGATGATGCCGGCCGGCGGGTGGCGGATGGTTGAGACCGCGATCCGCGAGGCCGGGCTGGAGCCCGATCAGCGGATCAAGGAGATCTACACCAAGTACCGCAAGACCCACAACGAAGCGGTCTTCGACATGTACACCCCGCGAATCCGCGCGGCCCGCAGCGCCCACTTGGTCACCGGTCTGCCGGACGCCTACGGACGCGGCCGGATCATCGGCGATTACCGCCGCGTCGCGCTCTACGGTGTGGACCGCCTGATCGCCGAGAAGCAGAAGGACAAGGATTCGGTCGCCGACCAGCCGTTCTCGGAAAGCTGGGCCCGCTTCCGCGAGGAGCACGCCGAGCAGATCAAGGCGCTCAAGAAGCTGAAGACCCTGGGCACGCAGTACGGCTTCGACCTGTCCCGTCCCGCGAAGACCTTCGTCGAGGCCGTGCAGTGGACCTACCTCGCCTACCTCGGCTCAGTGAAGTCGCAGGACGGCGCCGCCATGAGCTTCGGCCGGCTGTCGGGCTTCTTCGACATCTACGCCGAGCGTGACCTGGCCGCGGGCCTGCTGACCGAATCCCAGGCCCAGGAGGTCATCGACGCCCTGGTGACCAAGCTGCGCATCGTCCGGTTCCTGCGCACCATCGACTACGACCAGATCTTCTCCGGTGACCCCTACTGGGCCACCTGGTCCGACGGTGGTTTCGCCAACGACGGCCGGACGCTGGTCACCAAGACGTCCTTCCGGCTCCTGCAGACCCTGCGCAACCTCGGCCCGGCTCCAGAACCCAACATCACGATCTACTGGGATTCCGCCCTTCCCCTCGGCTACAAGGAATTCTGCGCCCTGATCTCGATCGAGACCTCGGCCATCCAGTACGAATCCGACTCCGAGATCCGTTGCCACTGGGGCGACGACACCGCGATCGCCTGCTGTGTCTCCCCCATGGCAGTGGGCAAGCAGATGCAGTTCTTCGGCGCACGCCTGAACGCTGCGAAGGCACTGCTCTACGCGATCAACGGCGGACGGGACGAGATGTCCGGCAAGCTCATCGCGTCCGGTTTCGCACCGGTCGAGGGTGACGGGCCACTGGACTTCGACACCGTCTGGGCCAAGTACGACGCCATGCTGGATTGGGCCGTGGGGACCTACGTCGAGGCGTTGAACATCATTCACTACTCCCACGACAAGTACGCCTACGAAGCCATCGAGATGGCGCTGCACGATGACGAGATCATCCGGACGATGGGCTGCGGGATCGCGGGGCTGTCGATCGTGGCCGACTCCCTGTCGGCGATCAAGTACGCCAAGGTCACTCCGATCCGCGACGAGACCGGCCTCGTGGTCGACTACGAGACGGTCGGCGAGTTCCCGATGTACGGCAACGACGATGACCGCGCCGACAGCCTGGCCCAACTCCTGGTCTCGACCGTCATGGACAAGATCCGAGCGATCAGGCTCTACCGGGACGCCGTCCCGACCCAGTCGGTGCTGACGATCACGTCGAACGTCGTCTACGGCAAGGCGACCGGCTCGTTCCCGTGCGGCCACCAAGCGGGCACGCCCTTCGCGCCGGGAGCCAACCCCGAGAACGGGCGCGACACCCACGGGATGATCGCCTCGATGCTGAGCGTGGGCAAGCTGGAGTACTCCGACGCCCTGGACGGCATCTCGCTCACCAACACCATCACTCCGCCCGCCCTCGGGCGCACGGAGGCCGAGCGGGTCAGCAACCTGGTCGGCATCCTGGACGCCGGCATGGGCGAGGGGCTCTACCACGCGAACATCAACGTGTTGAACCGCGAGACGTTGGTCGATGCGATGGAGAACCCCGAGAACTACCCTCAGCTCACCATCCGGGTCTCGGGGTACGCGGTGAACTTCACCAAGCTGACCCGCGAACAGCAGCTGGACGTCCTGTCCCGGACCTTCCACGAGTCTGTCTGAGATGACGCAGTCGGCAGCCCCGGTACCCCTGGACGCAGGGCCCGGGGCTGCCGGCGTCCCCGATGAAAGCGGCGCACGCGAGTTCGGCAGGAAGCGGAAGTTGCCGCTGGCGGCCGAGCCTGGCACGCCCGTCGCCGAACCTGCCGACGAGGACGCGTCCGCCGTCGGCGCCGTCAAACTCAGCGGCATCCCCGTGGTGGATCACCTGAACCGATCCGACCTGCTGCTCGGCCAGCGCACCGGTGAGATCGGGATGCTCCACTCCTGGGAACTGGTGACGGCCGTAGACGGGCCGGGTACCCGGATGACCACCTTCGTCGCCGGCTGCCCCCTGCGCTGCCTCTACTGCCACAACCCCGACACGATCAGCACCCGGCACGGGCTGCCAGTACGGGCCGGCGCCCTGCTGAAGCGGATCAAGCGCTATCGAGGGGTGTTCAAGGCGACCGGCGGCGGCATGACCATGTCCGGTGGGGAGGCGCTGGCCCAACCGGCGTTCGTCCGGCGGGTGTTCGCCGGCGCCAAGGAGATGGGCGTCCACACCGCGCTGGACACCTCCGGCTTCCTCGGACGCTACGCCGACGACGCGATGCTCGCCGACATCGACCTCGTCCTGCTCGACGTGAAGGCCGGCGACGAGGAGACCTACGGCAAGGTGACCGGTCGCGCCCTCGAACCCACGCTCGAGTTCGGCCGGCGACTCTCAGAGGCGGGGGTCGAGACCTGGATCAGGTTCGTCCTGGTGCCGGGACTCACCGACCACGAGTCCACCATCGAACCGATCGCGGACTATGCGGCCACGCTCTCCGCGGTGACGCGGGTCGAGATCCTGCCCTTCCATCAGATGGGCAGCAGCAAGTGGGCCGAGTTGGGCATGACCTATCTCCTGGCCGACACCAAGCCGCCCACGCCGGAACTGGTCGAGCGGGTCCGCGGGATTTTCCGCGCGCGAGGTCTCGCCACCTACTGATGCGCCCTGCGCCTCGCCTGTGATGGCTGAGCTTGGCCAAGCCACGCCCGCCCCCAGCAGCGTGATGGCTGAGCCTGATCTTGATGCGCCCTGGGCCTCGCCCGTGATGGCTGCGGTTGACGGAGCCTCACCGCTGCCATGGCCCCACTTCTCAGAGTCAGGTCTTGGGGAACAGGGTCTCGATCGTTCCGGCTCCGGACGGAATGCGGCCTCTCCTCAGCACGCGCGGAGCAAGCGCGACAAGGGCGGGCATCAGCACGAGAGCCAGCCCCACCACCATCACGCAGAGCAGCGCTCCGGCATCGCCGGGCTCCTCACCGCCGTCGGGCTGCGAGGCGAGCGCCTTCGCACGGGCCTCCTGGCGGGCTGAGCTGACCTCGGCCAGCTGCGAGGCGTAGCGAAGCTTCCGGAGCTCAGGATCCCCGCCGAGAGGCGAATCCGGCCACGGCGGGACGCAGGCCCCCGTGCCCAGATCATCCGCCACCAGCGGAGCCGGGCAGCTCGCCGGGACCGTCGCTGAAGTGCTGGCCAGTTGCGGCAGGCGCAAGAAGGGCGCGGGCAGGACGAGGACGCCGATGGCAAGCGCGATGACCGAGGACTGCAGCATCCACGCTCGCGCGAGTCGGCTCTCGTTGACCCAGTGAACGTACGCGGCGGCTCGATTGAGTTCGGCTTGCGCCCGACCATCGGCGGGCTTCGGATGAGCAACCACCTGACCACGAGTCAGGAACGCAAGGTACGCGGTTGCCAGGACGATGGCGAACCCCAGGAAGACGCTGGGGAGGATGCCGCGGGACGGGAGCGGTTCGTCCGTCACGCTGAAGCTCACGGTCAGCGCCCCGGTGTAGAGCGCGAAAACAGCCGCCGCGGCCTTCTGCACGAACTCCGCGGCCCCCCGCACTCGGTCCAGGCCACCCTTGGCCAGTTCGATCACAGCCTGGCAATAGGCAGCAGAGGAGGCTCGGTCGGCGGCTTCTTCGGCCTCTATTCGCTTGCGGACGGATTCGGCGTGGGCGGCGATCTCGGCCAGGTCGTGGTCGGCCTGCGCTTTGCGCGAGGCCACTCGCGCCTTCGCACGTTCGAGCGCCAGGAGCTGCCCCAGTTCGATTCGCTTCTTGAAGAGCTCATCTCTCTGCGCCTGGTTCACGGGCTGGGCCCCTCCTGCCGGCCCCCACAGACGAGGCGCCGATCTCGCGGATCGTCGGGCCCAGCGTCGTGCGTTCACGGCTCGGGGTCTTCGAGGGACTCCGGCTCTGCCACCAACTCCTCCAGCACCCCTTGATCCAGATCGGTCTCAAGGCCGCCAGGAGCGAAGAGGCTGCCTCCCGCCGTATGCAACGGTTCGCCGGCGGCCAAGTGGACGAGAACGCCTTCGCGGGAGCCGAATTCGTGCTCCGGGAACTCCTGCAGTTCCCATTTGCAGAGCCGCATGTGACCACCCTATTCCCAAGGGGAGCGGTCGATGGGACGGATCTCTCATCGGCTCGGCACGCCGAGTCGAACGCCCGACACCACCGAGCTCAGGTGCCAAAGGGCCCCGACGGACTGACGATGAAGGCCGCGTCCAGCGATCAGAAGCCACTCGCTCGGCGCGCTGGGCGGGGGCTTCATGGCGGTCCCACCACTCCCAGCGCAACCGTCCTGCGACGGCGGAAGCCCTGCCGGAGGCGCCTACCGCCCTCGGCCGGGATTAGCATCGCTAGAGTTGCTTGTTTGGCATCCCTAGCGATGCTAAGATGGGCACCAGCCAGACACGGCGACGGACCGGAAGGAGTTGGCATGGCTGTAGCACTGGAGGCGATCAGGGGGTTCCTCCACCACCTCACCGACGATCGGTCGCACCATCGCCAATCACCGCGGCGCATCGTCACGATTCTCGACGTTCTCGAACCCAGAGGCCCGCAGGGCTGAAGCCCACACTCCAATCACAGTAGGGTTCGGTCTGTGTTGACGACCTCGCAGGCCGCTTCCCTCGCGGGGCTCCCCAAGGATCAGTTCCGCTCTGCGATGTCCAAGGAGCGCAAGAACGGCAAGGAGTTCCACGCGCCACGTGAGTTGTGGCTCGACGCCAGAACACCACTGTGGGACGAGAACAAGGTGCTCGCCTGGGCGAAGGCCCGCAAGAAGCGGAAGAAGCGGGCGAAGAAGGACCCCGAATGAGGGTTGCGCCTCGAATCAGCTGACGAGCCGCGCAGGCTCCGGCGCGCAAGCACCATGTCGTCAGGAGAGGGCCGGGCGGATTCGCTGAGCCTCGCCGGCGCCTCGGTACACGAGGCTGTCGTCAGGCCCGGTCGCCGCTACTGGCACGCGACCTCGCTGACCGTGCGGCCCGAAGAGAAACGCCCACCACGACGACGAGGGCACCGACGATCATTCCCACGATCGAGCCGTAACGGGCGAGGATGTCCAGCACCGAACCTGATCCGGGCACGCTCTCGACGAACCCTTGATCGGGCTGCACCTGGGTTCCGTCGGGGAGCCCCAACGGCTGGTCCTGGCTCTTGGTCAGGACGAGGGCTGCCGACTGGTTGCGTCCGATCGGCTGTTCCCCGTAGTTCACCACTGCGGTGCCGGTTGCGGTGGCGAGGTGGAACTTGCCGTCCGAGGTTCCGGTGACCGCCACCTGGTAGCGGCCCGTCGGCAGCGTGATCAGGTTGACGAAGGTGCCACCCGGGGCGGGGACGCGCAGGTGATGAGCGTTCGGGAGCTCGCTGACCTGGGTGCCATTCGACGTCCGACCCAACCGGCGTCCCTGACTGTCGGTCACCAGCAGGTCGACCGGGGAGTAGGTGAGCACAGCCATCATGTCCACCGCCCGGGGGGCCTCCATCGGACCCGGCCGGTAGGTCGTGCTGCCGTTGGTCGGATAGTCGCCGAAACCTCCCCAGGGGGTGTTGCCACCGAACAAGTCCGTCCAGTTGGAGTAGCTCCAGACTTCCTTCTCCTGGTTCCACCACGGCTCGAGGATCTTCCCCTGCTCGATCCCTTCGTCATGGGCGTAGAGCGCGACCGCGATGTGGAGCAGCCCGCTGAAGTCCGTGATCGGCCCGTAGTCCACCCCCGCCATCAACAGCCGATCAGTCTTGCTGGTGCTGAACCGGAGTCCGTTGAGGAATTGCAGAGTGTCGATCGCCAGCGCCGAACACTGGTAGGGCAGGAATCGCTTGTCGCTCCAGGAGTACAGGTCGACCTTGACCCCCTTCGGGAACCAGAGCGCGGCGATGAACGGCTGGTCCACGCCGCGGGGAACGTCCGGTGAGGCTTCCCAGCGCCGCGCGATCTCGGCCAGGTTCGCGGCCACGGTGATCGGGGTCACCGTGAGCGGTCCCAGGTCGACCTTGCGGGTGAGGGTGACGGTGTCGGACCCGGAGGAGGCTTTCGCGGTGATCGTCCACGTCCCGACGGCCGCGTCAGCGGTGAAATACGTCGGCCACGCGAAGTTGGCCAGTGCGCTGCTGGAGCTGGTCAGCTTCCTGCTGTTCACCTTCCCGCTAGGGCTGGTGAGGGTCACGACGACGGTGGCCCCGCTGATCGGCGCGGCCCCTTGCCCCGACTTCCCCCGATAAACCAAGCCCTCGATCAGCAGGTCGTCGGCCTGGACGAACCGCTGACCCTCGCCGAGATTGAGCTCGAGCTGCAGCTTGCCGGCCGGGGGTTTGGTGGACAGTGGACCGATGATGCAGGGGTAGCTGCACTTGGAAAGGTCCGGATCCTGGGCGTCGCAGCCGCACGACCGGAGGCACTGCTCGTAACACGCGCCCTGGCCGGTCTGGTACCACAGGTCCACCTGCATCAGGTAGCCGATGTAGGGGCTGCCGTCGGCATTGGCCTGGTACTTCAGGGCTTGGCCGTCCTGACAGGTGCACCGGGTGGGAACCAGCGGGGGTTCCTCGGCGACCGCCCACGGCTGCGGCGCCAGGAGGACGGACCACAGGGGCAACAACAGCAGCAGCACCCACCGTCGCATCGAAACCACCTCCCGATCGTGTTCAGCCCGCGGCGACGAGCCCGGTCAGCGTCCCCCAGGCGAGGGCGTGCCGGCCGATCTCGCCCAGGACGTGGTCGGTCGTGCCCGCAGTGAGGCCAGCGTCGAGGGCGTAGACCGCGAAGACGTAGCGGTGGGTCCCGGCCGGCGGACACGGTGGGTACCAACCGGTCCGCCGCCCGCTGTTCTCGCCTTGGCGGGCGTGCGCGGGAACCTCACCCTCGGCCAGGCCGCCGTCACCGGGGGGCAGGTCGTACAACAGCCAATGCAGGAAGGTGCCGCGGGGCGCGTCCGGGTCGCTGACCACCACCGCCACCGATACCGCCTGCGAGGGCACACCCGTCCACGAGATCGGCGGGGACGAGCCGGCGCCTGAACAGGTGTGCCGGACGGGGATGTACTGCCGCTCAGCGAACCGCGAACTGGTGACGCTGATGGTCTTCGGGACGCCTGGCTCCGGGATTCTCACGAGTGCCTCCGCTCCGGGGCGCGTCCCTCGACGGACGCGGCCGCCTCACCAACCAGCCTAGGGCCGGCGGGCGTTGCGTGGTGTGTCCGCGGAACGCTCAGCCAGCACCTAGGCTGGTCGCTGCGGAAGTCCGGCTCTGGTCGCTGCTGCGGCCGCCACTGCGCGGCCCGCAGGGGGTCCGGCCATGACCGATCAAGCACTCGCCGCCGGTTGGGACGCCGACCAACGCCTCGCCGCCATCGTCTCGTTCATCTCCGGTTCGGTCGTCGTCGTGGGCACCGCGCTGATGTTCAGCCTGGGGATCGGCCCCGTCGAGGAGATCACCCAGGGCCGGACCGCCGGAGCGTTCGAGATCACACTGGTGGCGAGCCTGCTGCTGGTCATCGACATCGCGCTGCTGCTGTTTGTCGTGGGACTGGCCCACGCCGTGACCGAGGGCCGCTCATTCGGGCTGACCGCCACGAGCGCGGTCGCGACCCTGGCCACCACCGCATCGGCCACCCTGCACCTCATCTGGGGGTATGTCGCGTCCGTTCCGGAAACGGGCCTCCCGGCCGAACTCGTCCAGTTCGTGACGTGGCTCGCGGCCAACCTGTGGCTCCTGCCACTGTTCGGACTGCTCGTCGGAGCCACCCTGCTCGCGCTGTCGCTGGCGCTGCGCGCCAGCGGCTTCAAGTTCGCACGGCGGCTGGGGGCGGCGTCCGCCGTGGTGGGCGGCATCCTCTGCGCGCTCGCGCCGTTCACGGGCTTCGCGCCCGGCCAGCAGGCGTGGGTCGCCGTCGCGGCGATCCTGGTGGCGAGTGTGGGGATCAGCGCGCTTCTGCTCGTCGCTCTCGTGCGGCTTGCCCTGCTGCTGAGGAAGGCGCGTACGACAGAGCCCATCGACGCGGACTGACCCTGACTGCGGCGAGAGTCGGGCAGGTGCCACCGCTGAGTGCCGCTGGAACGGGTGCGGCTCGCAGCCCGGTTCCGCGACGCCCTGGGGTCGTCGGTGGAGTTCATCTCCTGGCTGGGAGTCAACCCGTCGCTCCTGCCGCTGTACGGGTTGCTCGTCGGGGCCACCCTGCTCACGTTCTCGCTGGCCTGCGGGCCAGCGAGTTCACCTTCGCCCGCCGGACGGGGGTGGCCTCGGCTGTCGTGGGAGGGCTGCTGTGCGCGCAGGCGCCGTTCACCGGCTTCGAGCCCGAGCAGTACGCCGTGATCGCGGTCGCGACGATCCTCGTGGCGTCGTCGGAATCTCTGGGCTTCTCCTGGTCACCATGGTGCGGCTCGCCCTGCTCCTGTGGCCGACATCGAAGACTCCGAGGGACGCGTCTGCGGACTGAGGCCCCGCGCTGCGTCAGAGGCGCGCCGGGCTCATCAGGACGTCAGGTGCCCTCCACGCCCCTGTCAGCACGACGACCAGGCTCAGAGCAGCCTTGCGGCGCGCATGTAGTCCCTCAGATCGGAGAAGCTCCCTGACTCGTCGTACTCGGCGACGGTACGTGCCGTGTCGAACCACGGCCGGGTGCTGGGTCGGACCTCACGCAGAGCCTGCTTGAACCCGGCCATGGTCAACGGGCGAGCGACTCCTTCTTTGATGGACTGCAGCAGCGCATGCTCGGCTGTGGTTTCACAGGCGGCCGCGATGTCAGCGCCCGAATACCCGGGGGTTGCCTTCGCGAGGACGGCCAGATCGAGGTTGCTGACGGGCCGTCCCAACAGGTGCACCCGGAAGATCGCCTCGCGGGCGGCCTGGTCGGGTGGCGCGACGAAGATCAGCCGGTCGAGACGCCCGGGGCGGCGAAGCGCCGGGTCGACGTCCCAGGGGCGGTTCGTGGCGGCGAGGATGTACACGCCCTCGTTATCCGAGCCCAGACCGTCCATCTCGTGCAGGAGTTGGTTCGTCACTGTGGCCATGAGATTGCCGGCCGACCGATCGCGCCGGCCGCCGAGCGCGTCGATCTCGTCCAGGAAGACGACGACGGGCGTCACCTGCCGGGCCTGGACGAACAGGTCGTGGATATTGCGTTCACTGTTGCCCAGCCACATGTCGAGGACTTCGGCGATGGTGATCGACATGAAGTTCGCCTGCATCTCGCCAGCCACGGCCCGCGCCAGGTAGGTCTTCCCGCAACCCGGGGGGCCGTACAGGAGCAGACCTCCTTGCAGGCGCTTGCCGTACAGGCTGCGCAACTCCGGGTGGCGCAGCGGCGCGAAGAAGCTGGCCTCGAGCCGTGCCTTGACGTCCTCCAGACCACCCACGTCCGCGAGCGTTACCGACGACCTCTCCACCTGATACCGGGCGTCCGGCGCATCCTCCGCAGTCAGCGCTGGGTTGTCGAATTCCTGCTCCGCGCGGACCCAGTCGAACTTGTCGTCGGGAGTCCGCGCAACCGGTGGCGTCGACTCTGCCGTAGCGACCGGACGGACGCCCAGCCGGGTCGGCGCCGCAGCAGCCTGATCTTCGGGCGCCTCGTGGTCGCCGGTCGCGTCTTCGGCTCCTGCGACCTTCAGCGCATCCTGCATGATCGACTGCGCACGTGCATCGGCGGGATCGGCGAGGAGCACGCGCGCCGCGTGATCGGCTGCCTCAGCCCAGGCCCCGTCGGCCAGCAGTTCAGCGGCCAGCAGCAGCCGCAGCTGGGTCGAGTCCGGCGACGCCGCCACCGCACGCTTCAAGGCTTCCAGTCGAGGATCCACCCGGTCAGGATAGGACGTCGGCATCGGCAACTCCTCCCGTACGAAGGGTGCATCGAGCCCACGCACCAGCAGCGGCCGCCACCAGCGCGGCGTTGAGGAGAATCGGACGGAGATCAGGCACACCAAATGAAGCAGCACTCACCAGCGCAACACAGACCGAGACGATCGCCATGACCAGCAGCCGCGGATCGCGCCGCCACATGTCCCCCACCAGGCTGGTCGGGCGAGCCCGCCAAGCTGGGTAGAGGTACGCAGCCGGAGCCACGATTCCCACGATGAGCGGCGCCGCAGTGTAACTCGCCATCACCAGCCACACAGCGAGCGTCGCACTCGCCCCTGCCATGAAGGCCGCCAGAGCTCCCAACGCAGCGGCCCAGCACGCTTGAGCCACGAGACCACGCACCCGCGGAAAGGC
>CAZPCM010000028.1:0-9313 GCA_964585085.1 uncultured Propionibacteriaceae bacterium | reverse complement strand
TGAACTGACGCACCGCACGCCGCCATGACTCCCGATCGGTTTCCTCAGTGCCCCTCAACCCGAGCCAGCTCACCCCTGACGACACCGCAGCGGCGAGGACCGGCAGGGCCAGCAAGCCGACCCACCCCCCGTACTTCAGCCCGTAGTGGGCGATCAGCAGGCAACCCCACAGCCAGAAGCCCGCCGCCTGCCACACGAACCCCAGGACCGGCCGTGTCGGCAGCGAGGCCACCGCAGGGTCACCGGGAGCCTGCCGGGCAGCAGAGATCCCCGTAGCCAAGGCCGCAGAGTGATCCCCGAGAGCCTCCTGCACCTCGATCAGAACCGTCTTGGCCGCCGCGTTCTCGGGATCCTCGGCCAGCACCTTCCGCAGGATCTCCGCGGCCCGCTTGGCAGGCTTGTGACCCTTGAACAGCGAGTCGTCAGCCCAGTACAGGGCGGCGATGGCCACACGTGGCCCGGGATCGTCGGGAGCAAGCATTGCGGCGCGTTCCGCCGCAGCCATTCCATCCCGATAGGCCTTGCGAGAGAACGTCGCGAAGAAGGCCAGCACCGTCGCCAGTTGCGTCAGCACGAGCGGGTCATCAGGGGCCGCGACGACCAGTTCACGGGCAAGTGCCGCGGCCTTGCCGAACCTGAGCCGCCGACCCAGCGCCTCGACCACGATGAGTCCGTCGTCGACCAAGGCCGTCTGAGCGAAGGCGCGTTGCGCCCACCGCAGCGCCTCCTTGGCCTCGTCCGCTTCGAGCAGGGCAGTCGCCAACGCCGACATCAGCCCAGGGTCGTCGGGGTATTCTGCGAGCGCCCTCCGCAGCATGGCAACCGCATCGTCAGCACGACCGGCGGCGCTGAGAAGCAGCGCCCGCTCGGCAGTCTGGTCAGTCGCCTCGGGTTCGGCCCCATGGGGCGATTCCGCGAGCGCGGATGGCCTCGTTCCCGCGTCCAAGCCCGAAGCGGAATCCGATCGCAGGTCCGCAGCTTCGAGTCGGGCGGGCCGCTCCCCCGGCGAGGTGGCCTCCGGTGCCGTCACGTCGGGAACTTCCCCAAGCCGAACCTCGCGAGGAGCGCGACCGGAGATGACCCCTCGACCGGCAGCCTCGCGCGCCCCGAGGCCGGCAGGCTGCCATGATCCCCGCCGGCGGCGCACTCGATCATCACCGACGAACGACTCGACTCTGCTCTCCGCCTGCCGTCGTCGACGCCCTGAGCGACCTCCGTCACGTCAACGTGCGACGAGACACCGAGCCACCGCCGAGCGGTTGAGAAATCCCCCAAGACCTACCAGCACCTTTCACGAACCTCCCTGGCACGCTAACACCCCGAACCTGTCGGGCCGGGACGCGTCCGCGCTTGGGGAGGCGGGGGTGAGCTGGCGGTCGAGGTGCAGGTTCACGTGCTCGCACAGCGCGCGGTCTCGGCGCGTGGGCTCCACCCGTTCACAGATCCCGAGCCAGTCGCCAGGGGCCGCCGCGCCGCTGGCTAGAGTTCCAACATGTTGGGTGGTGCCGGGCGCGGGGAGTCTGCGCCGCGGCGTCCGGAAACGGTCCGCCGCGAGGAGGATGGCATCACCATCCTCGACCAGACGGCGTTGCCGTTTCGGACGGTGACTCGGTATCTGACCACGGTCGAGGAGGTGGCCGAGGCGATCCGTTCGATGCGGGTGCGCGGAGCTCCGCTGATCGGAGCGACGGCGGCCTACGGCGTGGCGATCGCGCTGAGGTCGCACCCCACCGCGGACGCCCTCGAGGCGGCGGTCGAACTCCTCGAGCGGACGCGCCCCACTGCCGTCAACCTGCACTGGGCGCTGGCCAGGATGCGCCGGCGCCTCCGTGAGCTCGCCGATGCCGAGCGGCCCGCGGCGGCCTGGGCCGAGGCGGAGGCTATCGCCGCCGAGGACGCCGCCACCTGCGAGGCGATCGGCGCGCACGGCCTTGTCATCCTCGATCGGCTTGCGGCTCAACGCGGCGGGCTGCCGGTGCGCGTGTTGACCCACTGCAACGCCGGCTGGCTGGCAACCTGCGGCATCGGGACGGCGGTGGCGCCTGTGTTCACCGCGCACGCCCAGGGCGTCTCCGTCGACGTCATCGTCAGCGAGACCCGCCCGCGCCATCAGGGCCTGCTCACCGCCTGGGAGCTGCGTGAAGCGGGCATCCCGCACACCCTCATTGCTGACAACGCTGCTGGACACCTCCTCGCCTCCGGTCTGGTCGACACCGTGATCACCGGCGCCGATCGGGTCGCCGCCAACGGCGACACCGCCAACAAGGTCGGCACCTGGCTCAAGGCGCTCGCCGCGCAGGCGGTCGGGGTGCCCTTCTACGTGGCAGCCCCGTCCTCGACGTTGGACTTCTCCTGCCCCGATGGAGCGAGCGTCCCGATCGAGAATCGCGGCGCCGAGGAGGTCTGCCTCGCCCGCGGTCTCGACAGCTCGGGGGAGGTCGTCGACGTCCGGCTGGCCCCGGCGGGCACCCGGGTCGCCAATCCGGCGTTCGACATCACCCCGGCGAGCCTGGTCACCGCGTTCATCACCGAACGCGGGCTGATTCCCCCCACGGCCCTGGCCGACGCCTTCCCCGAACGGAGCTGATGAACACGATGACCGCCGACCGGCTCAGATCCGCCCTGGTGGAGACCTTCCAGACCATGGGCCGCTCGGGGCTGAACAAAGGCACCTCTGGAAACGCCAGCGTGCGACTGTCCGCCGATTCCGGCGGGCCCGGCCTCCTGATCACCCCCAGCGGCCGACCGATCGAAAGCCTCGCCCCGTCCGACCTCGTCGTGATCCGCGAGAACGGCGCGTTCGAAGGTGACCGGGAGCCCTCCTCGGAATGGCGCCTGCACCACGACATCTACGCCGCTTTCCCCGATGCCGGCGCGGTGCTCCACGCGCACTCGCCGTTCGCCACCTCGCTGGCGTGCCAGCGGCTGGAGATCCCCCCGTTCCACTACCTGATCGCCCTGTTCGGCGGCTCCACCGTCCGCTGCGCCCGCTACGCCACGTTCGGCACGCAACAGTTGTCGGACGCCGCCGTCACGGCGCTCGAAGATCGGCGAGCCTGCCTGCTCGCCAACCACGGCATGGTGGTGCACGGTCGTGACCTCAGCCACGCCCTGTCGCTGGCCGTCCAGTTCGAAACACTGTGCGAGCACTACTGGCGCACCTGCCAGCTCGCCGCACCCGTGCTGCTCAGCGATGCCGAGATGGCCGCGGCCACCGAACAGTTCGCACGCTACGCCAAGCTGGTTCGACGGACCTGACCCGGCCACTGGGCGCCTCCTCTCACGCTTGTCAGAGGCACATCTCAGGCTCAGCACGGTTGGCGACCCCAGCAAGATTCGAACTTGCGACACAAGGTTTAGGAATCCTTGTGCATATGGGTTTGACTAGGGCTAACGCTGAGCCACTGAACCCGTGCCCTCATTCGTGCCCTTATCCGACGCGAGAGGACAGGCCATGCCAACCCCGACCCCGACCCGTTGCACCGTCCGCCGGTGCCCCGACTCTGCCGCCTACGCGGTGCGTTTCGACCGGAGTAGCCCGACCGACCCGGCGCCGTTCGTCGCGGTCTACTGCCCCGCCCATGCCGGGCAACACTTGGCGTCGCCCTCGGCGTCGTCGGCGGTCCGTATCGGCCATGGGGTCGACCGGTGAAGCGGCCGACTGACGCCGACGTCGCGGCGCTGGCGGCCGTCCTGACCGCGGCGGGCATTGACCGCGTCCCGACCCTGAGACGGCCCGTGCGAGAGTTCCTGGGCGGCAAGGACGTCCGCCCGTGGTTCACCATCCGTTGGCAGTCCGACCGGCCAGCCCGTGACCTGCCCGGCTGGTCTGACGACGCGGCGACGGTGTACGGCCTCGACCCTGAGGCCCCGGCCGTGATGGGCGTTCGCGTGTTCAGCCTCGACCCCGGCCACGGGCTCGACTTCGGCGGGTGGGTTCGTTCCATCCTGTGGCACGGCCCCGAGGGTGGCTGGCCGGTGGCGGTGGTCGAGGACCTGGGCGGCTGGTGGCACCCAACGGCGCGGGCCGTCGACGTCGGCAGGGTCGAGGACGTGGGCCGGGTCGTCAGGGTAGGTCAGGTCGTCAGGGTAGGCCGGGTCGAGGACGTGGGGCGGGTCGAGGACGTGGGGCGGGTCGAGGACGTGGGGCGGGTCGACGTTGCCGGGCTCACCCCGTGGCACGCCATTGCCACCAGCCCGGACAAAGGCCACCAGCGCCAGCCTCACGGCCGCTGAAACTCTGGGCCGACCAGAACCACATCGAGGCCCCCGGGGCGTCCTGGGGGCCTCGTGGCGTTCCTGCGCTGGCCCCGGGCGGCGGCGCCGCTCAGAACGGCGTCAGGGTCGGCGACCAGGCCCGCGTGGAATCGGGCGCGGTTTCGGTTGCGCCGGCGTCGTTGGTCGAGGTCCTGGCCGGAGTCGGTGCGGTCAGGTGACCTGGCCAGCGGTCCCCCGTCCGGCCAAGTTCGGAGGCCTCGCGCGCGATGGGGGGTGCCGCAATCAGGGGGGAGGGGACCCTACCGCGGCGAGACAGACCGCTTCGGGGTGGCTGGATTTTTCGCGGCCCCGGCCCCCTTGGGCCTTGCGGCGTCCAACGTGGCCGCTGAGGCCTCGGGCGATGCCCTCGGGCGGGCGGAGCTCGGAACCCCCGAACTCGTACCCGGCCCGGGCCTCTATGCCGGACGTGCCGCCGACCCCCAGGGGCAGGGGGTCCAGGCCAGGGGTGCGTGGTGCCGGGCTCGAACACCTCAAACGATGTGGGTGGGCACGGGCAGCGGATGGGCAGCATCCCAACCTCGGCGCGGTGGTCCGATAGGGTGGCATCCACCCCGTACCGCCCCCCAATCCCGCCATACTCGGCTTAGGCGGCTCTCTCACACAGAGCCCTCAGACCCAAGGGCGCAGGAATCTTTGAGGGTGCCTGACAGCCCACGCGAGCCGTCCGCTGCCTTTGTGTGTGTGGCGCGACGGCCGGCGGGCGCGGCCTGGTCAGACGCTCGACAGTCGCCGTGCTTCAGCCCGTGCCCTCAGGAACTCGACCGGGTCGTCATCCTGACCGGCGGCGGCCAGGGCCGCGGCGTTCTCCACCGCCGAGGCCATGAGTTCCCCGAGCCGACGCGACAGCGGCGCCAACACGGCGTCCGCGGGTCCGGCGTCCAACCGGCCGGCCAGCAGGAGGGCTTGGCGCCCGGTCGGCGTGTGGGCCTGGTCGCCGAGTTCGCGGGCCACCGCGGCCCGGATGGAATCGGCGGCGGCCCGGGCCGGCAGGGCAACCACGTTCGCCGGCCGTCGCTGACGTTCCCTGCCCGCGGTGGCGCGGCACAGGTCGGAGCAGTACACCCCCCGGGCCGTCTTGGCTGTGAATATCTCGCCGCAGTGGCCGCAGGCCCGCTCGCGTGCTGACATCGTTCATCCTTCCGTTGTTCGATCGCCTCGGGTGCTACGTAACCGCCTCGAAGTCTCGTGAGTGGACAGCCGGCGGCCGGGGTCTTGGTGCGTGTGTGCGTGGTGAAAAACCCGCGCCGGCCCGCGTTCTTTGTGTGGCGGACGACACGGGGACCCCGGAGTCTTGGTCGTCTCTCTCCCCGCCCCCCCGGACTGGCCTGGTGGGCCAGCCGGGGGCGGGGGGTCGAGGGTTCAGCGGGTCGTCCTGGTCTTGTCCGCGGTGGAGTGCCAGCACCCCGGGCAGACCTGGGCCACCCTGCCGGCCGACCACACCAGCACCGGCGGCCGCCGGGTCGTGCACCCGGTGGCGTGGCTCAGGGCTTCGGCGGTCTGGGCGGTCACGATGCGGCCTCGGCGTCGAACAGGTCCGGCCCCTGGTCGTCGTCCTGGCGGTGGTCGGTGGCGTGCTCGGGCCGTAGCTCGGGCGGTGCGAACTGGCCAGAGCACCAACGCTGGTGTGCGTGCCGGTCGGCGGCTTGGCACTCCGGGCAGGTCGGCGGGTCGAGACGGTCCCGTATTTCATCACCCGCGGCCTGGTGCGCGTGCTCCCGGGTCGGGTCGGGGGAGGTCGGGGTAGCCCGCTCAGGCTCCATAGGTACCCCCATAGGTACATAGGTACTAGGGGACGTGGGGGTAGTACCTAAGGACCTATGGTCGGTACCTATGCGCAGAACCCACTGCATAGCCGACCCTTTGCCGAACCCGCGGCGTTCCGAGTCGGCCACCTTGGAGCGTGCGTTTTTCATCGTCTGGTCTGTGAACCCGGCGGCCCGCCCGGCGGCCAGGACCTCCCTGGCGGGCGCTGAGCCTCCGGCTTCGCTGAGGTAGTCGTCAATCCATCCGGCGGCGTCGCGGCGTTCGTCGGGGTCGCCGGCGCTGTTGGTGCGGGAGTCGCGGAGCACGTCGGCAACCGAGCGTTCAGATTCCCCGAGGAACACGAACCGGCCCGTGTTGGCGGTGCCGTTAGGTGTGTCGATATCGGCCGACTCGATCCGGTAGGACAGGCTTGGCAGGTCATCCCGGCCGAGGCTGTTCTTCACCTGGGACATGATCCGGCCGCCGGTGTCGTCCTGGTCATCCCTGGCGAAACCGAAGATGGTTCGGGGGACGTCCCGGAACGCGTGCGACCCGGACAGCAGCGCCGCCGCGTCGGTACCCGACGCCTTGTTGAAGTGGGCGATGCCCAGCACCACCGCGCCGGTACGGTCCGCCAGCTTGGCCAGGGGGTCGAGGGCCACCCGAACCTCCCGGGTGCGGTGGGTGTCGAGCTTTTCCCCGATCACGGACATGAGGGGGTCAATCACCACCAGGGCCACCCGGTGCCGGCGAATCTCGGCCTCCAACAGCCGGTTGTCCCCGGGCAGGCTGAGGGTCACCTCATCGCCGTGTTCGGTGACCACGTCGAACCGGCCGACCAAGCTTCGGTCCGCGCCGGCGGCGATGAGCCGCGGAACGAGGGTGTACTTCCACGAGTCCTCAACAGCCACGTAGAGCACCGACCGGGGCCTGCCGTACCAATGCCCGGGCAGAGTGCCCCCGGTGACCTGGGCGGCCAGCCACAACCCAAACGAGGATTTCCCGGTGCCCTCCCGGCCCGCGGCCAGCGACAGCGACCCGGACGGAATCCGACCCTCGGCGCCGTCCCCCCACACCCACACCACCGGTTCAGGGTCGATCGTGCAAGCCCACGTCACCCGACCCTGCCGGCCCCCGTCCGCGCCGCTCCCCTCGGCGTCGGGCGGGTCGGTGGGCGGCCCGTAGACGTCCTCAACGCTCACGGGGTGGGTCCGGTCGGCCTCGGGCGTCCGGGGCGTTGTGGCGGCCGCCGGTGGCTTGTGGTCGGCTGTCCTCGGCTCCGGCGGGTCGGCTGGTTCCTTGGCACCCGCGTCAAGCCCTGAGCGGATGGTGGCGCGTGCCTCGGCGTCACCGAGGCCACACCCGCGGGCGGCGTCCAACAGCACCGACTCAGCCTCGGCCCGGGCCAGGTGACCCCCGGCCACATACCGGCCGACCCGGTAGGCACGCTCGTTCAAGGTGTGGTTCCGCTGGCCCTCCAAGGCGGTCCTGACGTTCTCAGCCGCGCCGGTGAGCATGGCGGCCACCCATGCCGCGTTAGGTCCTCCGGCGGCCACCGAGGGACGCTCAGCGGCTGACGCGGTCGGGGTCGGGGTGTCGAACAGGGCCAGCCAACCCGAACAGTCCGGCGCCGGGTCGGGGTCGAGGACCGGGGGCGCCGTCCACTCGTAGCGGCGGCCGGTCACAAACTCCCCGGTCGCCTTGTCGACCCCGTCCACCACCGACGGCGGGGCCACGACATACCCGCCAGCACCGAGGTAGTCGACGTGATCGAGGACGCCGATACGCCGCGGCTTGCCGGTCGAGGGAATCCACCCGTGCCAGCCGTTCGGGGTCTTGACCCACCCGAGGACCGGCGGGAGGTTCTCGCCGAACCGTTCCCGGACGGCGGCCAGGGCGTCCGGGCCGTCGAGGTCGACCACGTCGAACGGGTCGCCACACAGAACGGCGATGTTCGCGCCCGGCTGGTCGGCCCACCAGCGACGGACCTGTTCGAGGTCGGTGGTCGCCTTGTCCTGCCAGCCGGCCAGCTTGGCGGCCTTCGCGCGCGGCGGGAGTGGGAACACCCGGCAACCCTGCGCGGCATACCAAGCCGCTGCCGCGGCCAGGGACAGGCTGTTGACGTCTGCGGCGTTCACTCGGCCACACCCTCGGCGTCGACCGCAGGTCCGGTGTAGTCCGCCATTCTCCTGCTGAACGCCGCGAGCGTGCCCAGCGCCTTGGCGCGCTCGGCGTCCGTCCCCGGCTTGACCGCCGGATGACCCCATTGGCGCCATTCCTGAGCGGTGGCGGGGTTGCGTAGCCAGTCCAGAACAGGCAGGACGACCGATTGCCGGACGACGTTACGGACGCACACCCAACCAGCGGCCTTGCTGCGGTCGTCCTCGGCGGGCCAGGGTTCCTCGGGGCCCCACCCCGCGGCGATGGCCTCGGCCACATCCTCGGCGGAGACCACGGCGTTCGACAGCAGTTCAACCGCAAGTTGGACATAGCATTCCCGGAGCCCAGCGAGCCCGCGTTGAATCTCGACCGTCCCGGCCCCGGCCTCGGCCCGGGTCAGCGGTGGCGGTGTCCACTCCGGCCGGGCGCCCAACTTGGTCGCCGGACGCCGGACGGGCTGTTGGCGACCGATAGAGTCCGTCCGCGTGGAAAGACTTTCCACGTCCCCAAGGTCGACCAGCGACCACCGGACAGCGGCCACGGTCGGATGCGAGCAACCCACCCGCCGGGCAATCGCACGGTCCGAATCCGCAGGACGACGCCGGAGCTCGGCGGCAATCACCTCCCTGGTCTGCTCCCGGGTCAGGTGCCGGCGGGCGCAGTTCAGGGTGACGGCCAGGTCCCACGCGTCGGCGTCGTCCGCCACTGGGCGGACCTTCCGCGGGCAGTCGATGCCGAGCTCCGCGGCGAAGGCGGCGCGGTGGTGTCCGTCGATGATCCGGCCATGCTGGTCAACCACGATGGGCACCAGCACCCCGTGCTGGGCAATGTCGGCCCTGAGCGAGTCGAACTGCTCCGGGTTGAGCTCCGGCATTGGCTGGAACAGCGGCACGCCTTGGCCGGTCCCGTCGGAGGTCGCGGCTAGGCTGGTCGTTGACGTTGGGGTCGTCTCAGTAGCGCCCGGGGCCATGCTCCGGGCGTTGTTGTCGGCGGTCACCGTTAGCGGCCCACCGGGACGATGGGCTGCAGTAGCCGCTTGACCTCGGAGACGGGAATGCGGACCAGACGCGGCCCGACCCGGTAGGCCTTGAGTTCGCCGCGTTGAATCATCCGGCCGACAGTGTCGTCTGAG
>CAZPCM010000027.1:15233-28862 GCA_964585085.1 uncultured Propionibacteriaceae bacterium | reverse complement strand
ACGGCGATGTCGTCGAGATCGACCTCAACCGTCCCATGGCCGAGATCCGCGCCGAGCTGTCGAAGTACCCGGTGAAGACCCGGCTCTCGCTGACCGGGCCCATGGTCGTGGCCCGCGACATCGCCCACGCCACGATCGCCGAGCGCCTCGACGCCGGCGAGCCGATGCCGCAGTACCTGAAGGACCATCCGGTCTACTACGCCGGACCGGCCAAGACCCCCGCGGGGATGGCGTCCGGCTCGTTCGGGCCGACCACGGCCGGACGGATGGACTCCTACGTCGACCAGTTCCAGGCGGCCGGCGGGTCGATGATCATGCTGGCCAAGGGCAATCGGTCCAAGGCGGTCACCGACGCCTGCCAGGCGCACGGGGGCTTCTACCTCGGCTCGATCGGCGGCCCAGCCGCACGTCTGGCCCAGGACTGCATCAAGAAGGTCGAGGTGCTGGAGTACCCCGAGCTCGGCATGGAGGCGGTCTGGAAGATCGAGGTCGAGGACTTCCCCGCCTTCATCGTCGTGGACGACAAGGGCAACGACTTCTTCGCCACCGTCACGCGGCCGACGGTCGTCCCGCTCACCCGGCGCAGCTGATCCGACGAACGGCCTCCCCTCTCGCGGGGGAGGCCGTTCGCTGTGCCCGCAGGGCTCAGCGGTAGCAGCCTCGGTCGACCAGGGACAGGGTCGTCATCCGGTCCCTGCCCACCAGGCCGGCCAGCCGGTCGATGGCTCGCCGCCACACGGCGATTTCGGTGCCGCTTTCGCGCTCGGGCGGTTCGTCCAGCCTCCGCAGCGGCTCCCGCGCCGAATCGTGCACGTCGGTTCCTCGCCGTGGAACCCCGACGGTGGCCTCGATCACAGAGGCGGGCCTTGGAGCGCGGTCGGCGTCGGCCGCGATCACGACGTCCGCCAGGTCCAGCGCCCGGCGCGCCGTCCTCGTCAAGAGACCTTCGAGTCCGTGGACGGCCTCGGCGAACCGGCGTCCGGACAGCACCCGGGATCCGGCCGCGGCGGGGTGGTCGAGGCAGAGACGCCCTGACGAAGCCAGTTCGTCCACCAGCGAGTCCAGCCATCGCGGGATGCGCGGCAGGGTGATCGTGACCCCGGAAATCAGGTACTCGGGCGCCACGTCCAGCGCGTCGGCGAAACGGGCCGACCCGAAGCGGACCGGGCCGTCCACGCCCAGTTCGACCAGCCCAGCTCGATCCAGCGCGGTGCGCCGTCCGTCCGCCTCGACCCAGGGCGCGTCGAGAGCGTGTCCGTAGACCCGGGCGGTGGCGATCCGGGCGACCTGCGGCTCGCCGGCACCCACCAGCCGCCGGCCGTCCGGGTGTGCCACGAGACGGATCGGCACCAGAACAGGCAGGGCGGAGGAGTCGGCGGTCTCGTCCGGACGGGCCGGACGCAGCGGATCCGGGTGCAGTGACACCCGCAGCCGCGCCGGTCCTCGCCCTCGACTCATCGCGTTACGCACCCGTCGCTCCGGACGCCGGGGTGCCGCGGGTGAGAGGGGGGCGGTAGGGGCGCTGGCCACCCGCGGCCGGGCGGGGAGCGGACGCCCTTCGCCGTCCAGCAGCGCCCGTCCGCTCAGCCCGTCGGCGGGAACCTGCAGCAGCGACAGCACGGTGGGGGTGAAGTCGGCCAGGTCGGCCTGGTCGATGACGACGCGGCCGTCCGGCATCCCCGGTCCGCAGAAGACCATCGGGATGCGGCTGGTGGGGTAGGCGAACGAACCGTGCGTGGACGGGCTGGAGGTGAAGCTGCGCCCAGCGGGAGCCAGCAGGATTACGTCCGGCGACTGCCGGTGGTCCTGGGGGTTCAGGCCTGCCACCCGCGAAGCGATCCGGAGCACGTCGAAGGCGGCCGGTGAGCCGAGAAGCTGCCTCAGCGCGGTTTCGGCCGCCTCGTCGGCGGCGTCGAAGGTCACGGCCCGGACCTCGGCTGTGGCTGCGGAGGGCACGTCCAACTGCGGCACCACAAAGCTGCGGCAGGCCGAACTGGTCAGCGGGACCGGTCGATCCTCGCCCCTGGCCAGGAACTGGTACTCACCGTTGACAAGCACCAATGCCCCGTACGGTTCGGTACGCATGGCCCGCGTCAGCAGCCTCTTCGCCACGTCGAGCGGGGAGAAACGGTCCGGTTCGCGCACGAACAGGTAGAGGTTCATGGCCTCTGCCCAAGCGTCCAGGTGGTCGCGGAGGATGTCTTCGAGCAGCCCGCCGAACCCCGGCTGGCTGCTGATCAGGTCGATCACCTGCTGGGCCGCGGCGTCCCCGGACAGGATCCTCAGCAGTTCCTCACGGACCACTCCGACGTTGTCGGCCGGCAGCCCGGAGGTGTCCGGGGCCTCGGTGATCGGGCTGTGTCCGTGGTCGGCGACCACGGCGAAGACGGTCTTCTCCCAGGCGTCGGGATCGGCTGAGCGGAGCTCGCGGACGAACCGGGCCAGGCGATGGTCGAACCAGGCCAGGTAGGTCTCCTGGTTGCGTAGCCCGTCGACGTGGCTGGCCTCGTCCACCGAGGTCAGGTAGAGCGAGATCAGGTCCGGGATGCCGTCGGGGTGGGCTTCGCCGCTGACCTGCCAGCCGCCGCGCAGCCCCCCGCTGAGGGTGTCGGTGGAGAACCCGAGGGCGGGGGGCAGGTTGCCCGGCGGCGTCACCCGGACAGTGGACGGCCGGAACCGCAGCAGGAGGCTGGCCTTGGTCAGGGCGCCATGGTCGATGTATTCCAACTGGTCCACATCGGCGTCGCTGCACACGTCCTTCGCGCTGCGAAGTTCTGTCGCGTCGTAATGCCACCACTGGTCGCGGCCCTCGGCCTCCCACGGGCGGGCGGCGCCGTGGTAGAAGGCGTGGACCGCGCAGCTGCGCAGCCCGGCGGACTGTGCCAGGTCGAAGACGGTGGGCTGCCGCAGGTCGGAGACCAGGCCTCGGTTGCGGTTGACGCAGCCGTTCGCACTCACCTCGTCGAAGCCGCCCCAGACCCAGTCCCAGAACGCACCCCAACTGCCGGTCTCATCGGTGCAGTAGCCCTGCAGGGCAAGGGCTCGGGGGAGCGAATCCCAGGAGTGCCGGTCCCATTCGGGCGCCGCGTCGCGGACGATGAAGCTGTGCCCGGTGATCCCGTGCCGACCCGGCCATTGGCCGGTGTACATGGTGCCGTGGGTGGGAAAGGTGAACGACGGGTACGAGGTCAGCGCCATCCGCGCGTCGGCCATCCCGTTCCCGCTGCCGAAGCACAGCTCGCCGAACCCGCTGTTGAGTTGCTGCCCGCCGTCGCCGAGCACGGTGTCATCCGAGCCGCCGTCAGGGAGTTCGAACCGGTAGGTGGCTTGGGAGTCCGCCCCCGCGTCACGGACCTTCTTCAGGTGACGGTGGAAGGTGTCCCAGCGCAGGCCGTCCAGGTCGAGGATCACCACGCGGCGATCGGGACGGCGGACCAGGACCCCGTCGGAGGTGCTGTGCCACAGGTTGTCGGAGCTGTCGCCCAGGTGCACCAGGTGCAGCCGTGAGTTGAACGGCGCCAGGGCTGCCGCGTCCTTGCTCAGCTGGTAGGGGATCGCCACGTTCTCGGCCCAGACGCTGCCGTCGAAGGTGGAGTGCCACAGGCGGTTCGACGAGTCGCCGAGGTGCACCAGGTGCAACAGGCCGTTGAACGAGGCGAGCGCCGGCGCCGCCTTGCTGAGTTGCCCGGGGATGACCACGTTCGGGGTCCACGTGGTGCCGTCGAAGGTGGAGTGCCACAGCCGGTTGCTCGACTCCCCCTGGTGGACCAGGTGCAGGACGCCTCCGTGAGCCGCGAGCGCGACTGCGCCCTTGCTGCGCTGCCCGTCCAAGCCCGGGTCGGCCGGCCGTTTGGTCCAGCGAACTCCGTCGAAGGTCAGGTGGTACAGGCGAGTCGACGAACTGCCGAGGTGCACGCAGTGCAGCAGGCCGCCGAACTCGGCCAGCGCGGGTGCGGCCGAGGTGGACTCGCCGTCGATCTTCGCGTTCGTCGTCCACCGGGTGCCGTCGTAACTTGAGTGCCACAGCTGGTTGCTGCTGGTGCCCAAGTGGACCAGGTGCAACCGCCCGCCGAAGGCTGCCAGCGCCGAGGGGGCCTTGCTCTGCTGGTCAGGGATCCTGACGTTGGGGGCCCAGGCCGTTCCGTCGAAGAGGCTGTGCCAGATGTCGTGGGAGGATGCTCCGGCGTGCACCATGTGCAGCGATCCGTTGAATTCAGCCAGGGCTGGGGTGCTCTGGCTCTGTTGCCCAGGGATGAGGACATTCGAGGTCCACGGCATCGTTGCTCCCGTGGCCAGACGTGGTGTTGGGGGCGGTGGCCGGGCGCTCCTGCCACGAGGCTAGGACGGACGCGCCCGGCCGCGGGAGTGCCACAATTGCCACCAGTCCGTGAGCCGGTGAATTATCAGTCGATCGGCCGCGTGGCTCAGCCCCGTGGCCGCCCGCCGGGCGACCCGCCGAGCGCGCCGGGGGGAAGCCCTCCCGACCCGCCGGTGAGACTGCTCCCGCCGGACCTCATCCGGTTGGTCAGGTTGCTGCTGGGCAGGTCGGCGGTCCGGTCGGCCAACACCACGGTGTCGCCCGCGGACAACCCGTCGGTGATCTGGACGTGGGTGGCCCCGACCGCGCCGATGGTCACCCGGGTGGTGGTGACGGAGAGGTCCGACCCGAGAAGGGATACGGTGCCGGAGTCGTCGCCGGTCCGGGTCAGGGCCGAGATCGGCACCAGGACGGCCTGCTCGGCTGAGGCGACCGTCACCGAGACCGAGCCGGTCGTCCCTTGCGCCAGCCCGGAGCCGGGGGCGTCCACGGTGACGGTGACCGGGTAGGTCACTGAGGAGGTGCCCGTCGACGAGGGCAGCATGCCGATCGCGGTCACGATGCCCTCTGAGGTGCTCCCCGAGGACGCAGCGACGTCCGCCGCCTGCCCCACCTCGACGTCGAGGATGGACCCCTCGTTGACGTCGATGGTTACCTGGACGGCGCCGGGGCCGACGATCGTGATCGCGTCGCTGGTCGTCATCGCCTCACCCTTGACGAAGGGCACCTCGGCGACCGTGCCGCTGATGGGAGCCGTCAAGGTGGCGTTCGCCCTTGCCAGTCGAGCATCGGTCAGCGCCAGCTCGGCCTCGGCCAGATCAGCCTCCGCGACGGCGACGCTGGTCGTGCCGCCCGAACCGGTCCTGTTCGACGAGGTCCCGGCGCTCGAGCCGCCGGCTTGGGAGGAGCCGGTCGAGCCCGCAGAACCGCCGGAACTCCCCGACGCGACTGAGCCGGACGAAGCGGTGCCCGACGCGCCTGAGCCGGACGAGGCGCTACCGGACGAGGCGGTGGAGGCGTAAGCCACCAAGGCGTCGATCCCGTCATCGACCTCGGTCTGCGCCTGCGTGACCTCGGCCTGGGCCGCGCCGAGGCCGGCGAGTGCTGTCACGCAGTCCTCGACGGTGGTCGTCGAACTCAGCAGGACTGCTGAGCCGTCGACCCCGGCGGAGAGCCCCGCGGCGGTCTCGGTCGGTTCGGGCGTTGCGGACGGCGTGGTCGCGGCTTCGGCAGGCTCGGTCGTCGCAGTGGCCTCGGGGGACGGTGCCGCAGTGGAGCTCTCGGTGCTGGGTGTCGGGGTGGGCGAAACGTCCACCGGCGAATCAGCCGTTCCGCTGTCGTCGGTGCTGGCGTCCTTGGCCGCCGCGGCCGGGGTGGCCGGTGGGGCGAGCGGGGCACTCCCGGTCGCCGCCGAGCATGTAGCGCTCGCGCTGACAAGGGTTTTGGCGAAGGCAGACCAGGCCCCGTCCAGCTCCTCCCGGGCGTCGGCCAGCTCTTGCTGCAGCGTGGCGAGGTCCTTGGCGTGCGCGGTCGAGGCGGTGCTGGGTTCAGCGGTGGCCGTCGGTGTGGTGGTCGCTGTCGCCGTCGCGATGGGTGCGGCCGTGGATGTGGGGTCGGGGGTGTCGGTCGCCGTCGGTGTGGCGGTGGCGCTGGGACTGGTGGTGGGGTCGGGGGTGTTGGTCGCCGTCGGTGTGGCGGTGGGACTGGCGGTCGCGCCGGCCGAGGGTGTGGCGCCGCCGGCGGCCCCAGAGGCCGACGAAGCGGAGCCGCCCGCGCTGGACCCGGTCGAGGAGGTGCTGGAGGAGCTCTCGTCCTCGGCGTCCTCAGCCTCTTCCAGCGCCAGTTCGGCTTCGGCGACGCCCGCGACGGCCTCGTCGACGGCGGCATCGAGGTCGGTGGTAGCCATGCGGGCGAGCTCGTCGCCGGCCTCGACCTCCTCGCCCACCCAGACCAGCACCGAGGTCACCGTGCCGGCGGCCGGGAAGGACGCGCCGGCCGAGTCGACCTTGGTCATCTCTCCAGTCCCGGCGAGAGTCTGGGTGATAGGCCCGGTCGTGGCCACGGCGGTCACGTACCGATCAGCCGCCGCGGAGGCGCTCTGCACCTGCGCCACCGCGTACGCCCCGCCGCCCAGCAGCGCCACGGTGAGGGCGGCGCCGATCAGGGCGCGCCGCCGCTGCCGGCGCCGACGAGCGATGCGTTCGGCCTGCTTCATCGAAAACTCCTTGTCAGCGGCCCATGCCGCAACTGCCGTCGACGGCAGCGCTGAGGGCGATGGAGGTTGCGGTCACCGCACCTGTGGCATCGGCGGAGCCGCGGGCGTTCGCACACAGCCCTACTTTCAGCGCCGCCGCCGAGGCCTTCGTCGTCGTGGTGACGGCGGTCGTGTCGGCGATCTTCACGGTGACCGTGGTTGCCTGGTCCGACCCGGGTTGGGTCGCGGAGACCGTGATGGTCTGGTCGCCGACGGCGGCGACCTCACCGGCGACCATCCGTCCCCTTCCGGCGGGAGCGCCCGAGGGAGCGCCACTGGGCGCGTCGGAGGGCCGGGCGCCGCCCTGGTCGGAGGCCCCGGACGGACGGCCGCCCGCGCCGCTGCCCGCGTCGCCGAAGCCGCTGCACTGGCCGTCGACCGCCCGTGTGACGGCGATCGCGGTCGCGGTCACCGAGGTGCTGGGGGACGCGCTCTCGGCGGACGTTCCGGGGCCGCTGGTCACCCGCACGCAGCTGCCCACGGTGAGGTCGTCGGCGTCGCCGCTCACCTGTCGGGTGAAGGTGGTGGAGGAGGTGTAGGTGACCGCGGTTTGTGAGCTGGTGCCCTGGACCTGAAGGGTCTTCCCCTCGATCTCGGCGATGATTCCCCAGGCGCCCGGCGCCTGGCGTGTCGCGGTTCTGGACACGCTCGCCTGCGGGGTGGTCGTCCCGGTGGTGGTCGCAGTCGCGGCGCAGCCGGCCAGCAGCAGAGCGCAGCTCACGGCGGTGAGCGCGAGGGGAGCGGTCCGTGCGAAGGTTGGCGTGGTCATCGGGAACTCCTTGTCGGTGAAGCGATGGAGACGTGGTGGTCAGCGGTGTGGATCGTCGCGAAGGTGGGCATCGGTGCACTCACTCGCGGCGCAGGGCGTCGATGGGGGCCAGCCGGGCGGCCCGGCCGGCGGGGTAGACCCCGGCCACCAGCCCGACGCCGATCGCGACGACCAGTGATCCCGCGGCGGCCCACCACGCCAGGGTCACCGGCTGGTCGATGAGCGCGGGCAGGGTGGCCGCGCCCAGCGCCGCCACGGCCAGGCCGAGCACTCCGCCGGCCAAACCGAGAATCCCGGCCTCGGTGAGGAACTGGTTGCGGATCACCTGGGGTTTGGCGCCCAGCGCCTTGCGCAGGCCGATCTCGCGGATCCGTTCCGAGACCGACACCAGCATGATGTTCATCACGCCGATTCCGCCGACCACCAGTGAAATCGCGGCGATGCCGCCCAGCAGGATGGTCAGCGTCCGATCGGTCGCGGTGGCCGCCTCGACGATCGACTCCTGGCTGGTGATGGTGAAGTCGGCATCGTCGCTCGCGGTGAGCCCGTGGCGGGTCAGCAACGCAGTGTGCGCCTGTTGATAGGCCGCTGACAAGGAGGAATCATCGACCGCCTGGAGGTAGATGGTCGACACGGTGGTGGCCGACGTGCCGACGGTGGTCGCGGCCGTGGTCCAGGGCATGGCGACGGTGTCGTCCTCGCTGCTGCTGGAGCTGGACGAGCCGGTGGACTCCAGGACGCCGATGACGGTGAAATCCGTGCCGGCGATGGTCACGGTGGAGCCGACCGGGCCGGCGCCTGAGAAAAGCTCCTCAGCGGTGGTCGCCCCGAGCACGATGACCTTGTTCTGGTTGGTGAGGTCGGCTTCGGTGATGAATCGCCCGCTGGCCAGCGTCCGGGAGCGGACGCCCTGCCACTGCGGAGTGACCGCGACGACCGAGGACGTCCAGGTGGTGGTGCCGGCGGCCAGCGACTGGCTGGTCGAGGCCACCGGAGCCACCGCAGCGACGTCCGGGGCCACCTCGGCGGCGGCCAGGGCGACCGCGTCCGCCCGGGTGAGCGTGGTGGCGGTGCCGAACCCGCCGCGGACGCCGCCGGAGGTCGAACTGCCGGGCGAGATGATGAGCAGGTTGCTGCCGAGGGCGTTGATCTGTTGTTTCACCTCGTCCTGGGCGCCCAGGCCCAGGCCGACGGTGAGGGTGACCGAGGCGATGCCGATCATGATGCCGAGCACGGTGAGGATCGAGCGCATCCGGTTCAGCCGGACGGCTTCGAACGCCACCTGGAAGGTTGCCTTCAGCTGCACGATCAGCCTCGCGTCCGCTCGGTGATCCGGCCGTCCCGCACGTGCACGACCCGCCCGGCGCGTTCGGCGACCTCGGCCTCGTGGGTGATCAGGACGATGGTCCGTCCGGCCGCGTGCAACTCGTCGAGCAGGTCGAGGACGTCGGCGGTGGAAGCCGAATCGAGGTTGCCGGTCGGCTCGTCGGCCAGGATCATCGCCGGATCGCCGGCCAGGGCCCGGGCGACCGCGACGCGTTGCTGCTGGCCGCCGGAGAGCTCACCGGGACGGTGCCCGATCCGGTCACCCAGCCCCACCCGCTCCAGTGCGGCGATCGCGCGGCGCTTCCGTTCGGCCGGGGCCACCCCGGCGTAGAACAGCGGCAGTTCGACGTTGCGCCAGGCGGCCAGCGCCGGGAGCAGGTTGAACTGCTGGAACACGAACCCGATCCGCCGGTTGCGGATCTCGGCCAGGTCGGCCTCCTCCAGGTCGGCCACGTCCAGGCCGTCGAGGGTGTAACGGCCGGTGGTGAGCGTGTCCAGGCAGCCGAGGATGTTCATCAGGGTGGACTTGCCCGACCCCGAGGGGCCCATGATGGCGACGTACTCCCCGGCCTGGACCTCCAGCGACACCCCGCGGAGCGCCTGGACCTCCAGCGAACCGTTCGCGTAGGTCTTCGTCACATCCTCCAGCTGCACCACCGGGAACCCGGCCGCCGCGACGTCGTCGGCGAGGGGCGTGGTGGGCTCCGGCGCAGTGTCGGCCTCGGGTGTGCGGGCCTCGGCGAGGAGGCGCTCGATGAGGGCGTTCATCGGTTACCGCCAGCCGCGCCGCTGGGCATGCCGCCCTGGGGCATGTCCCCCGGCGGCCCGCCGGTGAAACCCTGCTGGTTGGACGACGTGGTGCTGGCCTGGGCGGCCCGGAAGGTCGACACGATGACCTGGTCTCCTTCGGAGAGGCCCTCGGTGATCACCGTCGCCGAGCCGATCACGTCGCCGATGGTGACCGTGGTCTCCACCTCGCGACCGTCGACCAGGCGGGTGACCGTCGTCCGCCCGTCCGTGGTGGTGATCGCCTGCGTGGGCACGCTGATCACGTCGGTGAGTTGGGCGGTGGTGATCGCCACGGTCGCGCTCGACCCGGCGAGCAGGTCGGTGTGGGTGCCGGTGATCCTGATCTCCACCGGGAAGGTCGCCGATCCGCCCGAGGTGGACGACGACGAGGCCACCACGCCGACCGACGTCACGGTTCCGAACACCGGATCACTGGCGCCGGTCGCGGTGACCGTCGCCTGAAGGCCCTTCTTGATCGCACCCACGTCGGAGTTCGACACCGAGGTGGACACGGTGAAGGTGCCTTTGCTGATCAGGGTGATCGCGGCGCTGGAGGTGCTGGAACTGGACGCGGTGCCGCTCGCGGCCGCGCCCGAACCGCCCGTGCTGCCCGTGCTGCCCGATCCGACGGAGTCGCCCTCGGCGATGGTCACCGTCGCGACGATCCCGGCGAACGGCGCGGTCAGGGTAGCCTCCTCCAGGTTCTCCTTGGCGGCGGCGACGGCGTTGCGCTTGACCTCCACGGTGGCTTCGGCGGCAGCGATCGCGGTGTCGGAGGCGTCGGAGTCCTCCAGGTCGGCCAGGGTCTCCTTCGCGGCGGTGAGGTCGGCCTTGGCGGAGGTGTAGGCGATCTGCAGCGCGGAGTCGTCGATCGTGGCCAGCGCGGCGCCCTTCTTCACGGTGTCGCCGACCTCGACCTCGACCGAGGTCACCTCGCCGCCGGAGGAGAAGGACAGGTCGGCCTGACGGGCCGCGTTGATCGTGCCGGAGGCGCTGACCGTGTCGGTGAGCGTCCCCCGGGCGACGGTCACCGTCCGGTAGCCGGCCGACGTCGTGGTCTGTCCCCGGGAGAGGAGCCACCAGCCAGCCAGGGCCAGGACCAGCACGAGGCCGATCCCGGTGAGCCAGCGAGTCCGACGGGATCGGGGCACCAACCGGTTCCACCAGCGTCGTCCCTGGTCCTTTCGCCTTCCGTGGCTCGGCGGCTCGGGTGGCGGTGCGGGTTGGGGATCGACGGCGACGTGCTCGGTCGACGTGGCGGTCATGAACGGACGTCCTCTCCAGCGGGACAGCGTCCGGAAGACCGACGCTGACGATGACAGCCCATCGGACCGCGCTGTCAGCGCCGCTGGAGGAACCTGTCAGCCAGCTGTGTGCCCCTTCACGGTGAGGCGCCCGGGCGGACGCCGACTCGGCGCGGTTTCAGGAGCGTGAGTCCATCGAGGTGTAGTCGCGCCGAGTCTTGCCGATGTAGACCTGGCGGGGGCGCCCAATCTTCGTGGCGGGGTCGCCGGCCTGCTCACGCCAGTGCGCGATCCAGCCGGGCAGGCGTCCCAAGGCGAACAGGACTGTGAACATGTTCACCGGGAACCCCATCGCCTGGTAGATCAGGCCGGTGTAGAAGTCGACGTTCGGGTAGAGCTTCCGTTCCTGGAAGTACGGGTCGGACAGCGCGGCGGCTTCGAGTTCCAGCGCGATGTCGAGCAACTGGTCACTGCCGTTGAGGGTCTTGAGGATCTCGTCGGCGTGTTTCTTCACGATCGCCGCGCGTGGGTCGTAGTTCTTGTAGATCCGGTGCCCGAAGCCCATCAGCTTGGTGGTGTCCTTCTTGTCCTTCACCTTGGCGACGTAGGCCTTCACGTTGCCGCCGTCCTCCCGGATCGAGGCCAGCATCTCGAGCACGGCCTGATTCGCCCCTCCGTGCAGCGGCCCGGACAGCGCACTCACGCCGGCCGCCACGGAGACGTAGATGTTCGCCCCCGAGGAGCCGACCATGCGCACGGTCGAGGTCGAGCAGTTCTGCTCGTGGTCGGCGTGCAGGATCAGCAACACGTCCAGGGCCCGGGTGATCCGGTCGTCGAACGGGTAGGGCTTGGTCGGCAGCCCGAAGGACATCCGCAGGAAGTTCTCGATGTAGCTCAACGACTCGTCTGGGTAGAGGAACGGCAGGCCCATCGAGTTCTTGTAGCCGTACGCGGCCAGAGTCGGCACCTGCCCGAGCAGCCGGTGGGTGGCGTCGTCGAAGTCGTTGGCCGGAGCGCCCAGTCGCGGGGTCGCGAACGTCGACAGCGCATTGATTCCCGCGGCCAGGACGGGCATCGGATGGGACCGTCTCGGGAAGGACCGGAACATCTCCTTAAGCCGCTCGTCGAGCAGGTGGTACATCGCAGTGTGCGCGGCGAAGTCGGCGAGTTGACGCTCGGTCGGCAATTCGCCGTACAGGACCAGATACGACACCTCCATGAACGTTGAATGTTCAGCCAACTGCTCGATTGGGTAGCCGCGGTAGCGCAGGATGCCGGCGTCCCCGTCGATGTAGGTGATGGCGGACTGGCAGGACGCGGTGCTTCCGAAGCCCACGTCCAAGGTGACGTCTCCGGTGGCCCCGAGCAACTTGCTCACGTCGTAGCCGTTGGGCCCCTCCGTGGATGGCACCAGCGGGAGATCGTGGCTGACATCGTCGTGGCTGAAGGTCGCGTTGGGCATCCGATCCTCCTGTGACTGGGACCCCTGCCGCCGGAATTCCGTCCTGGGGGCGTGTGCTGATGTGCGCCCACCCTACCCCGCGGGGCTTGATCACGGCAGGCCCCGGAGCCGGCGCGAGCGGTCGGTCCGGCGGCGGCCGAGGGCTCGGGCCGGGCCGGTGGGGACTCGGTCCGCGGTGGTCCGAGGAGGCTGGAGTGGGTCGGTGGGGACTCGGTCCGCGGTGGTCCGAGGGCGCTGGAGTGGGTCGGTGGGGACTCGATCCGCGGTGGTCCGAGGGCGTCGGGTGGGTCGGCGGGGACTCGGTCCGCGGTGGTCCGAGGGGGCTGGGTGGGTCGCGGCTGGAGGCCCCTCCGGTGGTGGTCCGAGGGGGCATGTGAGTGGGTCAGGCTGGGGCCTCTGCGGTGGTGGTCCTGCGGGGCGCTGTCGGTCGGCTGGGGGCCCCTCCGGTGGTGACCCGAGGGCGGAGTGGGTCTCGTCGGCATCGGCCGGTGGTGGTTCGAGGGCGAGGGTGGGACGGGCTCGGATCGGTCCGGCACCGCCCCGCGCCCGACGTCGGTGCTGGTGCGGCGACTGTCGGCGGTGGTTGCGCGCGCCTCCAACGTTCGTGGCGACAAGTGGTTGACAACTCAACCACACCGCGCTACTGTTTAGTTGAGAGTTAAACAAGCAACCCGAAAGGCACAAATCATGAGCACCCTGCGCGAACTGTCCGGAACCTACAACCTCGACCCCAGCCACTCCCGCATCGGTTTCGTCGCCCGTCACGCGATGGTCGCCAAGGTCCGTGGCGCATTCAACGATGTGGCCGGCTCCGCCACGATCGACGGCGCCAACCCGTCCGCCTCCGACCTGAGCGTGGAGATCGGCGCCGCGAGCATCGACACCCGGGACGCCGGCCGCGACGCGCACCTGCGCAGCGCCGACTTCCTCGACGCCGAGGCTCACCCGAAGCTGAGCTTCGCGGCCAAGAAGTTCGAGGTCACCGCCCCTGACGTCGTCGAGGTGACCGGTGATCTCACCATCAAGGACGTGACCCGGCCGATCACCATCCCGTTCACCTACGAGGGTCAGGCCAAGGACCCGTTCGGTAATGAGCGGATCGGCTTCGAAGGCTCGACCACCGTCTCCCGCAAGGACTGGGGTCTGGTTTGGAACGCCGCCCTCGAGACCGGCGGTGTCCTGGTGGGCGACAAGGTCGTCCTGGAGTTCGAGGTGTCGGCGATCAAGGCCGCCTGACCTCCTCGCGCAGCAGCGCCCCTGAGCCCCTGTGGCTCGGGGGCAGCTGTCTGTTGACCCGGGGTGGTCCCGCCCGGGTATCGGGGTTCTTCTCTGGCCCCGGTGGTTTGCCATGTGGGTGCGGGCTGCGGTGACTCTGGCCCCTAGGTGGCTCTGGCCGCGGTGGCTCTTGCCGGGGTTGCGCTGTTGGCTCTGGCCCCGAGGTGGCTCTGGCCGCGGTGGCTCTGGCCG
>CAZPCM010000027.1:14311-15133 GCA_964585085.1 uncultured Propionibacteriaceae bacterium | reverse complement strand
GAGGTGGCTCTGGCCGCGGTGGCTCTGGCCGCGGTTGCGCTGTTGGCTCTGGCCCCGAGGTGGCTCTGGCCGCGGTGGCTCTGGCCGCGGTTGCGCTGTTGGCTCTGGCCCCGAGGTGGCTCTGGCCGCGGTGGCTCTGGCCGCGGTTGCGCTGTTGGCTCTGGCCCTGAGGTGGCTCTGGCTGCGGTGGCTCTGTTTGGCGTGGGCCGCGGTGGTTCTGGCGGCCGCAGGGTCTGCTGCAGGAATTGGTGGCTGGCCTTGATGGTCGCCGGCCCTGGGCGTGGCTGGCCATGGCGGCCGTCGTGGTGCCGGCCCTCGGATAGCCGCCGGTTGTCGGATGGCCTCGTCCGGTTTGCCGCCGTTCTGCCGGTTTGCCGCCGATTATTCGGTGGCGAAGCTGACAATTGCTGGCTGATGGGCGTACCCCGTGGATCGCTGGGTGTGGGCCGGGATGGTCTTGGCTGGTGGGGTGCTGATGTGCTCGGGCTCCCGGGTCGCGACGCCTGGTGGTGGTGGGCCCTTGGCCCGTCCGGTTTGCCGCCGTTCTGCCGGTTTGCCGCCGATTATTCGGTGGCGAAGCTGACAATTGATGGCTGCCTCGCCGCTCAACGGACGGGGTGGCGGATGCCCCGGCTCGTGGCAGCGGTCTGCGCGGGTCGTCGGATCGGGCCCAAGGCGTCCCTGTGCATCCCGGCGTGACCCGGCCAGGCCAATTGGGACCGGGCGCGCGTCGAGAAGGACCGGGCGTGCGTCGGGAATGTCCGGCCAAGGCGGTCAGGCCCGGGCGTGCGGCGGGTCAGGTCCGGCCAGGGCGGTCAGGTT
>CAZPCM010000027.1:12582-14211 GCA_964585085.1 uncultured Propionibacteriaceae bacterium | reverse complement strand
CTGCCAGGGCGGTCAGGTTCTGCCAGGGCGGTCAGGTTCTGCCAGGGCGGTCAGGTTCTGCCAGGGCGGTCAGGACAGGGCGTGCGGTGCCGATTCGATCAGCGCTTCGGCGAGCGCGCCGATCGCCTGGTCGATCTCCTCGCGGGAGATCACCAGGGGAGGGGCAAGCCGGATCGTCGAGCCGTGGGTGTCCTTGGCGATCACACCCTTGGCCAGCATCCGCAGGCAGATCGCGCGCGCGGGGCCGAGGGCCGGATCGACGTCGACGCCTGCCCACAGGCCGACGCCCCTGACCTTCGTCACCCCGTGCCCGACGAGTTCGGCCAACCGTGCATGCATGTGAGCGCCGAGGACCCGCGAACGCTCCTGCATTTCGCCTGTTTGAAGCAGTTCGACCACAGCCAGGCCCACCGCGGCGGCCAGCGGATTGCCCCCGAAGGTCGACCCGTGCTGTCCAGGGTGGAGTACGCCCAGGACGTCGGCATCGCCGACCACGGCAGAAACCGGGACGAGGCCGCCGCCGAGTGCCTTCCCCAGCAGGTACAGGTCGGGCACGACACCGGCCTGGTCGCAGTAGAACGTGGAACCCGTCCGTCCCAGTCCGGCCTGGATCTCGTCGGCGATCATGAGGACCCGATGCCGGGTCGCGATCTCCCGGACGCCGGCCAGATAGCCCGGTGGTGGGGTGATCACCCCCGCCTCGCCCTGGATCGGTTCCAGCAGGATCGCAACCGTGTGCGGGTCGATCGCCGCCTCCAAGGCGGAGAGATCCCCGTACGGCACCTTGAAGAAGCCCGGGGTGAAGGGGCCGTAGCTGGCGGTGGCCACCTCGTCGTCGCTGAAGGAGATGACGCTGATCGTCCGTCCGTGGAAGTTGCCTTCCATCACGATGATGTTCGCCTGGTCCTCAAGGACTCCCTTGACCTCGTAGCCCCACTTGCGGGCGATCTTCAGCGAGGATTCGACAGCCTCGACGCCGGTATTCATCGGCAGGACCATGTCCTTGCCGCACAACTCGGCCAGGGCGTGGACGAAGGGACCCATCGTCGCGGAGTAGACCGCCCGGGAGGTGATGGACACTTTGGTCAACTGATCGGAGAGTGCTTTGACCAGCACGGGGTTCGAGTGCCCGAAGTTCACCGCCGAGTAAGCCGACAGGAAGTCGAGGTAGCGGTTGCCGTCGATGTCTGTCAGCCAGGCCCCCGAACCGCTCTCGATCACGACCGGCAGCGGATGGTAGTTGTGCGCTCCGTAGCGTTCGATCTGGTTGATCGCCTGCTGCTGGGCGGGGCTGATGGCCGCGATCCCCTCATGACCGGTCATGGCATCCCTTCTGGCCTGATGGTGATCCCGACGCTACAGGAAGTCCGTCACGCTACGGAGGCCTGTGTAGCGTCGCGCGTTTGTGGTGGCGTCGCCCGGCCCTTGGGCGTGGTGCTGCAGGAAGTTGGTGCCGCTGCGCGGGCCTGTGTAGCGTCGCGCGTTTGTGGTGGCGTCGCCCCGGCCCTTGGGCGTCGCGCGGTCGGGGACGGGACAGCGCTGCTGCGGCGAGGCCCGCCAGGCGCCGCTGCTGAAGTGGGTCCGCGCCACCCCGGGCCGCGGCAAGGGTGCTGGGACGTCAGGGGGCTC
>CAZPCM010000027.1:0-12482 GCA_964585085.1 uncultured Propionibacteriaceae bacterium | reverse complement strand
AGTGGGTCCGCGCCACCCCGGGCCGCGGCAAGGGTGCTGGGACGTCAGGGGGCTCAGTGCGGTCCGGCAACCCTGCGGACGACGGCCGCCAGCGCGTCCGGGTCATGCGGACGCAGGGCGTACGCCGCCCGGGCCATCGGCTTGCTGATCCTCAGGACTGTGCTCAGGTCGAGCCGAGTGGCGTCGATGATCGCCTCGCTCTGGGTTGCGTCCAGGGTCGCCTGCAAGTCCGCCACCTGTTCGGGGGAGTACCCCATGACGGGCAGCACCGACTGCGCCTCGGGGTGTTCGCGGTACACCTTCACCAGCGAACCGACCGCGTTGGGACGGGGGCTGATGATTCCTGACACCCCGCACTGCCGGGCGGCCACCAGGCCCGCGCCGGTCTTGAGCGGGCCCAGAGCCAGGCTGAGCCCCTCTTCGATGATGGTCACGGTCCGGCCCCGGATCGCGTCGGCACCCTCCACGGTGACCGGCGAGTCCGCGGTGAGCACCGGGGCGTCCGGGTTGACCCTGTTCACGGTGGCTTCGGCCGCCTCGATCTGCTCGATGGTGGCCGAATCGCACTTGTTGATGATCACCAGATCGGCCAGCAGCAGGCAGACGTCTCCAGGGAAGTAGTCCTCGTGCGGTGAGCGAAGCGGGTCGGTGATCACGATGTGCAGGTCGGGCCGGATGAAGGGCAGGTCGTTGCCCCCGCCGTCCCACAGGATGACGTCGGACTCGGACTCTGCGGCAGCGAGGATCTGCGCGTAGTCCAGCCCGGTGTAGACCACCACCTGATCGGCGAAGAGGGGTTCGAACTCGGTTCGCTCGGCGAAGCTGCACTCGTCGGCGTCCACGTTGTCCCCGACGGCCACCCGATGTGAGACGTGGTCGTCGAACGTCTGGTGGGTGATCGGGTGCCTGATGACCGCGACTCGAAGGCCGTCCGTGTGCAGCAGGTGCGCCAGGTAGCGGACGGTCGGGGTCTTCCCGGCGCCCGAGCGTGCGGCCGTGACCGCGATCACCGGCTTGCTGGAGCGCAACATCGAACGGTCAGGGGCCAGCAGTTGGAAGTCGGCGCCCGCGGCCAGGACTCGCGCGCCGAGCCGGCGGACCTTCGTGAAGGGCAACTCGGTATAGGCGAAGACGACATCCTTGATGCCGAGCTCGGCGATGATCTTCTCCAGATCCTCCTCCGGGAGGACCGGGATCCCGTCGGGGTAGAGGGCACCCGACAGGCAGGCGGGGTAGAGGCTGGCCTCGCCCGAGTTCAGCCGAGGAGACGTGAACCCGAGGACCCGATGGTGGGAGTCCTGCCGGTACACGGTGTTGAAGATGTGGAACTCGCGTCCGGCAGTCCCCACGATAAGAGTCGGTCGAGGGCTGTTCATGAGTCTCCTCTTCGCATCGGTCGGGTCCATCGTAGGTCCGAGCTTGGCACGAGTGGACGGACTGACCGCCCGCCGACCTCCTGACGGTCCCAGGCGGCCCCGGTAGAGTCGTGCCATGGACGCGACTGCACCCATCCTCATCGGAAACGACGGCTCGCAATTCGCCCAGGAGGCGACGGCGAAGGGCCTGTGGCTGGCGGACAAGGTCGGGGCTCCGGTGCGGATCATCCGCGCTTGGTCGATCAGCAACGCCCCCCGGCCGAAGACCTGGGAGCCCGGTTACGTGCCGCCGGTGGACGACTTCGCCGCCGCTGTGCTGGAGAAGCTGCAGGCGGACGTTGCGCCGCTGCTGCGGTCGTATCCCGACCTCGTGGTGAACCTCGACACGCCGCACGGCGCTGCCGGACGCGAACTGGTCAAGGCCTCTGACGGCGCTCGTCTGCTGGTCGTGGGCACCCGGGGGATGGGCGGCTTCGCCGGGCTCCTGCTCGGCTCGGTCTCAGGGCAGGTCGTCGAACACGCCAGGTGCGACGTACTGGTGGTCCGTCCGTCGACCGGAGACCCGACCCCACCGCGTCAGTTGCGTCTGGATTCCGCACTGGGCGAGTAGTCCGGTCTCGCCGGCGGTGGAGCGGGCCACTCGCCCGCAGGTCCACCCCGGCTTGCCGGGATCACGCCGAGGGCGGCGGCCAACTCCCCGGTGGAGCCGTGGGAGGAACGTGGCCCGTCTGCCCGGATGCCGGTGGGTACCCGACCGGCGGAGTGCCGGGACCGGGCTGGCCGGACGACGGACCCGCCGGCGGCGACTGCTCGGACAGGGGGCGGGGCTCGACGTTGCCGGCCGGCGGATTGACTCCCGGGACTGTACCTACTACACCCGGTTGGGCGTAGTAGGGCGGGCGGGTTTGCGAGCGATTCCGCCGCACCACCACGATGACCACCGCTGCGATGACCAGGGCGAGAGCCGCCACGCCAAGCGCGGGCAGGAGCCAGCCACCTGTCCCGGTCGACGCGTCTGGGGCCGGCGGGGGAGTGGGCGTTGCGCTGGGCGTGGGGCTCACCAGAGCCACGCCGTTGCTGATCAGGAAGGAGCGGGTGGCGGCGGTGTCTGTGACGAAGTTGAACGACTGGGACTCGCCGCTCGGACCGTAGCTGTTCACGCCGACGATCTCGAACTTGGCGTTGACGGTCGGACCTCCCGACATGCCCCCGCTCATGGCGGCGCTGATCTCGGTGAACGGTGTGCCCTGGTAGGTCTGGAAGGAGCTGACCTCTCCGCTCTTGAACGAGGCCCGCTGCCGGTAGGCGTCACTCACCTGGCTGACGGAGGCGGGGAAACCGATGCTGGTGACGCGGCTCAGGAGTTCCGGCTTGGTGCTGGCGACGATGAGCGCAGGCGTTTCCTTGCTGAAGTTGTTCAGACGCAGCAGGGCGACGTCGCCGTCCTTGAGGACCTTGAAGTCCACCACCTGCACCACGATGCCGTCGTTGTCCAGGACTGCGCCTTCGACACCGGGGGGCTGAAAGGCGATGACCTCGCGGATAACCTCGTCGTGGGCGAGTGAGGGGAGAGTGTCCTCGATCTCCTGATCGGTGAAGTCGTTGTCGCGGAGGAACTGGGTGGCGATCCGATCGCCCGCTCCCTCGGTGTCCAGGCAGTGTCCGGCGGTCAGGATGGCGCCGTCTGCGGAGACGAAGGATCCTGTGCAGGTCTGGCCCACGCTGATGCGCTTCTGCGTCCAGACCTGCTTGTCCTGGGTGTTGGTGTAGCGGATGTAGGCCGAGAACGAGATCCACAAATGGACGATCGAGCGTTCCACGTGCTGGTAGTCATCGGCCCTGGCGACCGGAGCCCCGGCCGGTAGGCAAGCCAGCACGCAACCCATCGCCAGGAGTGCCCGCCATCGGTTGAGCCTGCCAGAGGACATGTCCCCGCTCCCTCCTGGATTCGTGGAGGAACCCTGCCACGACCCACTTGCGTCGCAGTCATTCTGGCGTGCCTGATGCCGACCGTCCAGCATTCCGCTCGGTGCGTAGCCCGTTCTCAGGCAGGGGTTCCGGGCCGGGACCGCTCCACCCGACCCGGCCGCCTGCCGCTCCCATTCGGCCCGTCGGATCTCGTCAGCCCAGAAGCCCCTTCTCGGTCAACCAGGCCTTGGCGATGTCGGCGGACTTCGCCTGCTCCTTGACGCTCCTGGCGTTGAGCGCGATCAGACCAGGGGTGTCCAGTGCTGCGGAGACTTTGTCGATGATCGCTCCGGCCGCGGCGTCGACCTTCGCAGACACGATGGGGATCACGTTCTGGGGAAGGATCATGTTCTTGGGATCTGCCAGTGTGACGAACCCGTTCGCTGCGATGGACGGGTCGGCGGAGTAGATGTCGGCGAGTTGGACCGCGCCATCCTTGAGCGCCTTGACGGTCAACGGGCCGCCGCTGTCCTCGACCGGCACGACGGTGACCTCAACTCCGTAGAACGACTTGAGCCCCTTGGGTCCGTAGGGCCGGGTTTCGAACTCGGAGTTCGCCGCGACCTTGATCGGCCCGGGCACCTTCTTCAGGTCCTCCAGCGACGTCAGGCTGTACGTGGCGGCGAACTCCTTGGTGACGTTGTAGGCGTCCTGGTCGGTGGCGCTGGAGGCCGCCAACGGACGCAGCCCTTGTGGCAGCGCCTTGGCCAGGGCGGCGGTCACTTCCTCGGCCGATGTGGCGGAGGTGTTCTTGTCGTAGTACTGCAGCAGGTTGCCGGAATACTCCGGCATCACATCGATGGCACCCTTCTCGACCTCCGGCAGGTACACCTCGCGCTGGCCGATCTGGTACTGGCGTTTGACCTGATAGCCCTTGGACTCCAGGGCCTGGGCGTACAGCTCCGCGATGATCTCGTTGGAGTAGTACTGCTGTGAGCCGATCACCAGGGGGGCGCCGGCCGCGGACGTGGTGGTGGAGGAGGTGCTGCTCATCGGGTTGCTGGTGGCGCAGCCGCCCAGCGCGAGGACTCCGGCGAGCGCAACTGCGAGAGCCTTGAGCCCTCGGAATGGACGGGTCATGGTGTGCCTTCCTTGACGGCCGGGGATCCAGCCGGTTCTGTCCTTCTCGCCGGGTTCGGCGCGGCCCCGACGGCGCGTCTCGTCCGGGTGTTCTGGTGTCGGTGGCGCTCCTGGCGGTAGTGCCCGTGCGGGTTGCGCGATCCGCGTTGAGGAACGCCGTGCTGCTGGAGCAACAACGAGGCGGGCGGATTTCGTCCCGAGTTGCCGGTGCGTTCTCTTCACAGGGCCTCCCGGGAGACCTTCGGAACCCCGAAGCCGGCGTCGACGCCGGACCACCTGGCAGCCCACCAGCGGGGGGCACGTGTCTCTCATGCAGGCAACGTTAGACGAGGCCACCCACAAAACCGAACGTCAGTTCGAAAATCTGTGGACAACTTCCCGCCGAGCCCTCAACGGCTGCTCGCGGCACCTGTGGCCGCCAAACGCCGCGAGAGAGCCTCCAAGCCCTCGAAAGCGATGTCGAAGGCCAACGCGATCAGCATCACCAGTATCGAGGCCGCCAGCATCTGGGCGTAGTCCTGGGTCTTCAGCCCCAGGAAGAGGAAGCGTCCCAGGCCGCCGGCCCCGACGTAGGCGGCCAAGGTCGCGGTCGCCACGACCTGAAGGACCGCCGAACGCAGCCCACCGAGCAGGAGGGGCAGCCCCAGCGGGATCTCGACTCGGGTGAGAATCTGCCACTCCGAGTGCCCGACCGCCCTCGCGGCGTCGATGGTCTGCCGGTCGATGGCCTCGACCCCGGCGTACGCTCCGGCCAGCACGGACGGGAACGCCAGCAGGACAAGGGAGATCATGGGGGCGACCAGGCCGATCCCGAGGATGAGGGCGGCCAGGGTGAGCACGCCGAGGGTGGGCAGCGCCCGAGCTGCGCCGGATGTCCCGACCACGAACCCGCGCCCACGTCCGGTGTGCCCGACGAGGTAGCCCACCGGGATCGCGGCCAGGGCGGCCAGCGCGACAGCGATCAGCGAGTAGGCCACGTGCTCGGCCATCCGTGTACCGATCCCCGACGGCCCGCCGAACCGGGACGGATCGAGCATCCAGGCGAACGCCTCAGCGAAGTAGTTCATGGCTTCGCCCCCGCCGTCCAGGGCAGCAGCAACCGCCCACCGAAGGCCAGCAGGCCGTCCACGGTGGCCGCCAGCAGTACGGTCGCTGCGATGCCCGCCGCCACCTCCGCGACGATCCCGCGCTGGAACCCGTCGGTGAACAGCAGCCCGAGGCTGCTCACCCCGAGCAGCGCACTCACCGTGACCAGGCTGATCGTGCTCACCGCGACGACCCTCAACCCGGCCAGCAGGACGGGACCGGCCAGGGGCAGGTCGACCGCCCAGAACCGGCGCCAGGTCCCGTAGCCGACAGCGATGGCGGCCTGGGTGACGTCCGAGGCGACCGAATCCAGCGCATCGGCAACCGAGCGGACCATCAGGGCGATGCCGTACAAGGTCAGGGCAGCGATCACGTTCAATCGGTCGCGCACCTGCGTCCCGATGATCGTGGGCAGCATGATGAACAACGGCAGGGACGGGATCGCATACAGCAACCCCGCAGCGCCGAGGACCATGCTGCGCGACCAGCGCCAGCGGCGGGCGGCCCAGCCGATCGGCAACGACAGCACGAACGCTGCCACGATGGCGGGGAGGGCCAGGGCCAGGTGCGACCAGGTCCGTTCCAGGATCAACCCGAGATTGGCCCAGACCCAGGTCATCCGGTGCCCCCGGTGACTCGTCCGGCGGGGCGTCCAGAGTCGTCGACAACCAGATAGCCGCCCTCGATGGGGCGCAGGTGGAGGGTGAGTTCGCCCCGTCCGAGTCCCACGAAATCGGCGACGAAACTGCTGGCCGGCGCCGACACGATGGCGGCCGGGCTGCCCACTTGGGCGATCTCGGCATGGGTCCGCAAGATGACGATCTGGTCGCCCAGGGTGAGAGCCTCCGCGATGTCGTGGGTGACGAACAGGATGGTCTTGTGCAGTTCGCGCTGCAGGCGCAGCAGCTCGGCCTGGAGGTCGGCGCGCACGATCGGGTCGACGGCGCCGAACGGTTCGTCCATCAGCAGGATGTTCGGGTCGGACGCGAGCCCGCGCGCCACGCCGACCCGCTGCTGCTGCCCGCCGGAGAGCTGGGCGGGGTAGCGCCCGGCCAGCGAGCGGTCCAGTCCGACCAGATCCATCAGGTCGAGGGCCCGAGCGTGCGCTTCCGCCTTCGGGACGCCGTTCAGCCGGGGGACCGTGGCGATGTTGTCGATCACCCGGCGGTGTGGCAGTAGTCCCGAGTTCTGCATGACGTAGCCGATCCGACGGCGCAGCGCGACCGGTTCGGCCGTAGCGACGTCGAGGTCGTCGATCCACACCGATCCCGAGGTGGGAGAGACCATGCGGTTCACCATCCGCAGCAGTGTGGTCTTCCCGCATCCGCTGCTGCCGACCAGGACCGTGGTACGTCCGCTGGGCGCGGTCAGGGAGAAGTCGCCCACCGCGACGGTGCCGTCGGGGTAGCGCTTGCCCACGTGGCGAAACTCGATCACCGGCTGCTGCCTCGCATTCTGCAACCGTAGTCGACACCGGTGGCACGGCCGGACCGGCGCTGCGACAATGCCGTGCAGCGGCTGCCGGGCCTGACGGGACGCCGGTCGCCGGTCTGGGCTGAGATCACGACAGGAGCAGGCTGTGGGTGAGGAATACCGGCACAACGAGTCCCGGGCCGAGTTCGAGGTGTGGGTGGACGGACGGATGGCCGGCTACATCGACTACGAACTCGCCGGAGACGTCATCAGCTTCGAGCACACCGTCGTCTACCCCGACTTCGGCGGACGCGGCTTGGGCGGCCTGTTGGTCCGCTACGCCGTGGAGGAGTCCCGGCAGCAGGGTTGGAAGGTGGTGCCCCACTGCCCGTTCGCCCGGGCCTGGTTGGCCAAGCACCCTCAGTACGACGATGTGGTGGTCGGCTGACCCCAACGGTAGGACTCCGGAAGTCCCGCTCGATCTTGTTCACCCGCGCCGCGCGTGGCTAGGTTGCGCTCATGACGGACTTCTCTGGCGTTCCGGTCGGCGCAGTTGACTTCTTCGCCGAACTCGAGTTGAACAACTCCCGCCAGTGGTGGACGGCCCACGCCGAGGAGCACGCCCGCTTCGTCAAGGGCCCGATGACCGCTCTCGGTCGGGCACTGGCGGGGGAGTTCGGGACGCCGAAGGTTTTCCGTCCCTTTCGGGACGTCCGCTTCTCGCCGGACAAGTCGCCGTACAAGACCCATCAAGGGGTTGTGGTCGAGACAGGTCAATCAATGGGCTACTACGTCCAGGTCAGTGCGAACGGACTGATGGTGGCCGGCGGCTGGTACGCCGGATCGCCCGAACAGATCGCCCGCTATCGGGCAGCCGTCTCCGGTGACACCTCCCAGCGCCCTGTCGGCCCCGGACCTCGAGACGCCTCGGTCGATCCCGGCGCGGAGCTGGGGGCCATCCTCGCGACGCTCGCCCACGACGGCTACGAGATCGGTGGAGACGTGCTCGCTTCCCGTCCGCGGGGTGTGCCGTCCGACCATCCGCGACTCGACCTCCTGCGCCACCGATCGCTCACCGCAGCGGTGGACTATGGCCTGCCCGAGTGGCTGGACACCTCGGAGTTGGTGGACCGGGTACGCGCCGATTGGCGAAGGCTGCGTCCGCTGCTGACCTGGCTGGCCGACTGGGTCGGCTGAGTCCGGCGCACTAATTCCCTCACTCGATCGCTGATTCCGGCTCACTGGGGGTTCCTGGGCCATCGAGTGAAGGATTTTGCGCGGGATCGATTCTCTACCGAGGCCGGCGGAATCGGAACGAGGCAGAATGTCCGGCCATGGAAGCGAGACGGGCGCTGGTTCTGGGCAGCGGCGGAGCGGCCGGCATCGCCTGGCAAGCCGGTGTCCTAGCCGGCCTGGCTGATCGGGGGGTGGCGATGTCGGCCGCGGACCTGGTCGTGGGCACGTCGGCGGGGGCCGTGGTGGGGGCTCACCTGGCTCTGGGGCGGACACCGCAGCAACTGGTCGGGTGGGCGGAGGCGCGTCAGGAGCCTCTGGGTCGGATTTCGCCGCTGGTCGCTGCGCGCCTGGTCGCGGCGCAGCTGTGGCCGAGCCGGCGGCATACAGTGCTGTGGCTCGGTCGCTCCGCCCGGCGCCGATGGAGTTCCCCCTTGTCGGAAGGGGAATGGGTGGCGCGCGTCGGGCCGGAGCTGGCGGGGGCGGCCTGGCCTGAGCGGTTGGTCGTCGTCGCAGTCGGGGTCGACACCGGACGTCCGGCGTACTTCAGTGCTCGATCCGGAGTCGACCTCGCCGCGGCCGTGGCTGCGAGTTGCGCAATCCCGGGGGTCTTCCCACCGGTCCAGATCGCGGGGCTGCGCTACTTCGACGGCGGCCTGCGGTCCCCCGCGAACATCGATGCCGCCCAGGGCAACGACATCATCCTCGCGTTGGCACCGTTGACCGCGGCCGTGCGGGCGCACCGCCGTCCCGAGCACCAGGCCCAGGCCATGCGGGACTGCGCCCGTGTCGTGCTGATCGTCCCGGACCGCGCGAGCCTGAGGGCCTTCGGAGGCGATCCGCTGGACTCCCGGCGCAACCGCATCGCCGCTGACGCGGGCCGACGCCAGGGGGCCGCCTGGGCCGGCCGCGTCCTGGAGGTCTGGGGCGCGGCGTAGGCGGCAAGCCCGGGCAGCCGGCTCCAGCTCAGCCCTCGGTCGGGTCGATCTCCACCACCCGGTCGGCAGCGGCGCTCTCCCGGGCCGCGTCCAGCACGGCCAGGGTCCGCACCCCCTCTTCAGCGGGGACGGGGAAGTCCGCGGCTCCGTTCAGCGCGGCGACGAAGCGGGAGTAGTAGTCCTGGTAGGCCCCACGCTCGGAGGGCACGTACTCCTTCCCTTCGGCGGTCTTCAGTACGCCCCAGCGAGACTCGTCCTCGTAGCCCCACGCGCCACCCTCCGCCACGGGCCGCTTGCCCGCGAACACCGCCTGGGCCTGGACGTCGGTGCCGTTGGCGATGTAGCACCCGCCGCTGCCGTAGGCCCGCAGTTCACGTTCCACGTTGTGGTTGGTCTTCGACGCGCTGACCCGCGACTTCACGCCGTGGCGGTGGGTCATGGTCAGGGTGAATCCGGCGTCGGTCCGTCCGGCCGGCAGTTCGATCCAGTCCAGCTGCGCGTACACCGATGCCACCGGGCCGAACAGCCAGAGCATCTGGTCGACCAGGTGGGTCCCGAGGTCCCGCAGCAGGCCGCCGTCCGGGCCGGCGTCCAGGGTGTGCGGTTCGTCCAGGTCGAACCGCGACTCGACCCGCCAGATGTCGCCGAGCCGTCCACTGTCCAGGACGGCGCGCAGGGTGCGGATGTCGGCGTCCCAGCGCCGGTTGTGGAACACGTTGAGCGCGACCCCGGCCTCGCGGGCGGCGGCCACCAGAGCGCGGGCGGCGTCCGCGTTCGGCGCGAACGGCTTGTCGGCGACCACGTGGACGCCGCGTTCGACGGCCCGAAGCACAAGCTCACGACGCGTCTGCGGCGGGGTGGTGATGGTGACGATGTCGACCCCGGCGTCGATCAGGGCGTCCATGCTGTCGTAGACCGGCATCCCCGGGAAGTCAGAGGCCACCTCGGCGCGCCGGATGGGGTTGGTGGTCACCACGCCCACAAGGTCGACGCCCTCGGCCGCTTCGATGAAGGGGGCGTGGAAGTACCGTCCACCCGCGCCGTAGCCCACCAGTCCCAGTCGCATCGTGTTCTCCCTTGTCTAGCCGGAGCCCCATTATGCCGTGCAGTGCCGGGGGATGTCAGGATGTTAGGACAACTGGTGCCAGGCTTCGCCGAGTCTGGGCGAGGCTTCGGTCACAGCGGGGGGTCGTGACCGAAGCGACCCTCGATTCGATGTGACCTCCCGACGCGCGCTCAGCCTCAGGGGGCGCTGAGCCCACCTCGGGGCAGCCATCCGGACCGTTCGCCGAAACCGCCGGGGCTCGCCGGCGCCGTTGGTCCTCGTTTGAACTGCGTTCAGCCGGAATCGGGAGACGCCCCGGCGCAACTCCCTGGCTTGGGCCCCTGGGTGGGCGGGGTCCTGTGCCCTGGGCAGCGGATTGATCGAGGACTTGTGCTTAGGTGTGGACGCGGGGCTCCGAACCGTCAGAGGGCGCCGGTAGATTGAATGCCAGGCGGACACCCGTCGGCCCCGCGTGGAGCTGACCCCTTTCGACCGAAGCTTGCGCAGGTCGAGACTCGCAGTCGACGGTCCCGCGCACCGCCCGTCCGAATCGAGGAGGAACGGATGTTCCGCAAGATCCTGGTCGCCAACCGTGGCGAGATCGCTGTCCGCGCCTTCCGGGCCGCCACCGAACTCGGCGTCTCGACGGTCGCCGTCTTCCCGTTCGAGGATCGGCTCGCTGAGTATCGGCTGAAGGCCGACGAGTCGTACGAGATCGGCGAGCGTGGGCACCCCGTCCGGGCCTACCTCGACATTCCGGGCATCATCGCCGCAGCCCGGGACGCCGGCGCCGACGCCATCTACCCCGGCTACGGCTTCCTGTCGGAGAACCCGGACCTGGCCCAGGCGTGCGAGGAGGCCGGGATCACCTTCGTCGGGCCGCACCACGAGATCCTGGAGCTGACCGGCAACAAGGCCCGCGCGATCACGGCGGCGCAGGAGGCCGGTCTCCCCACGCTGCGCGGGTCAGAGCCAAGCGACGAGGTGGACACCCTCGTCGCACGGGCCGATGAACTGGGCTTCCCCTTGTTCGTCAAGGCGGTCAGCGGCGGCGGCGGACGCGGCATGCGGCGGGTTGAGAGTCCTGACAGACTCCGGGCGGCGCTGACCGAGGCGATGCGCGAGGCAGAGTCCGCCTTCGGCGACTCCCGGATGTACCTGGAACAGGCGGTGCTCAAGCCTCGTCACATCGAAGTTCAGATCCTCGCTGACAAGGCCGGGAACGTCATTCACCTCTTCGAGCGCGACTGCTCGGTCCAGCGCCGCCACCAGAAGGTGGTGGAGGTGGCCCCAGCCCCCAACCTCGACCCGGAGCTGCGAGCCCGGATCTGCGCGGACGCGGTGCGCTTCGCCCAGCACATCAAGTACGTCAACGCCGGCACGGTCGAGTTCCTGCTCGGCGGGGACGGTCGCTACGTCTTCATCGAGATGAATCCCCGGATCCAGGTGGAGCACACCGTCACCGAGGAGGTGACCGATGTCGACCTGGTCGCGTCGCAGATGCGGATCGCCGCCGGCGAGACCCTGTCCGAAATGGGCCTCAGCCAGGACAGCATCACCGTCCGGGGTGCCGCCCTGCAGTGCCGAGTGACCACCGAGGATCCGTCCAACGGCTTCCGTCCCGACACCGGCACCATCTCCGTCTACCGGACGCCCGGCGGCGCCGGTGTCCGCCTCGACGGTGGCGTTGTGTTCTCCGGGTCCGAAGTCAGCGCCCACTTCGACTCGATGCTGACCAAGTTGACCTGCCGCGGTCGCGACCTGCGCAACGCCGCCCGCCGCGCCTACCGAGCGCTGACCGAGTTCCGCATCCGCGGCGTGTCGACGAACATCCCGTTCCTGGAGGCGGTCATCTCGGATCCGGACTTCCTGGCCGGCAAGGCGACCACGTCCTTCATCGACGAACGCCCCCACCTTCTCCACCACCGCATCCCGGCCGACCGGGGGACGAAGCTGCTCACCTACCTGGCCGGGGTGACGGTCAACAAGCCCTACGGCGAGTGCCGCACCACCCTGCACCCGCGGGAAAAACTGCCCCCGCTGACGGCCGCCGCACTGGCCGCCGCCCCCCCGGCGGGCTCTCGGCAGCGGCTGTTGGCGCTCGGGCCGGCCGCGTTCGCCGCTGAATTGCGTAGCCAGAAGCCGGTGGCGGTGACCGACACCACCTTCCGGGACGCGCACCAGTCGCTGCTGGCCACGCGGGTGCGGACCCGTGACCTGCTCCACGTGGCCCCCTATCTGGCCAGGGATCTGCCGCAGCTCTTCTCCGTCGAAGCCTGGGGCGGAGCGACCTACGACGTGGCGCTGCGGTTCCTGAAGGAGGATCCCTGGGACAGATTGGAG
>CAZPCM010000026.1:0-29594 GCA_964585085.1 uncultured Propionibacteriaceae bacterium | reverse complement strand
GGGCGTGGAGGTTCAAGTCCTCTCTCGGACACTCACTCGGCTCAGCGTTTCCCCTAGTGGGAGACGGTGAGCCGGTTGTAGTTTCGGGCAGAATCGCCCTCGTGATACTCCCGTGATACTTCGCGGGTCAGGCGCGCTTGATCACCGAGGCAACGAGGCTCGCCGCATCCGACTGCATGCCGGGCAGGACGTGGGCGTAGATGTCCATCGTGATGCCAACGGTCGCGTGCCCCAGCCGCTCCTGGACGACCTTCACCGGAACGCCGTTGGCCAGAGCCAGCGTCGCCCAGGTGTGACGAAGGTCGTGAAGTCTGATGCGCGGCACGACCTCCGAGCCGTCCTCATGGGTACCGAGCTTCTTCGAGCAACTCGCCAGCGAGTCGGTGAACCGTCGCGTGAACCGGTCCGGGTGGAGCCGCACGCCCCCGATGTTGGCGAACACGTAGGCGTCCGCCCGGACGAGTTGCAGCGCCAGCGACCCACGTGCTGCCCGGTGGGCCTTGAGGACCTCCACCGTGCCGGGGTCCAGATCCACGCGTCGCGGCTTCTTCCCCTTCGTTCGTCCTTCGATGAGTCGAAGTCCCTCCCCCTTCACTCGAACCGGCGTCAGCGAGCGACTGATGGTGATCACGCCCTTGTCGAGATCGAGATCCCTCCACCTGAGTGCGAGCAACTCGCCGCGCCTCATTCCAGTGAGAGCCAGCGTGTGCCAGGCAGGAGCAATGTCCGTTCGGTGTTCGAACGCCCACGCCAGGAAGGCGGACAGTTGGGCGGCCGTCCAGGTGCGCATCTCCTCGATCACTTCGACATCGCCCGCCAGATCATCGATTGCAGTCTCCTCGAAGTACGGCAGAACAGCGCTGTCCGCAGGGTTCCAGACAATCCGCTTGTTCTTGACGGCGGATCTGAGTGCGGCCTTGATGAGGACTGCCACGTACTGGACCTGGCGGAAGGAGAGCGGTCCGCCGTGGTTGTAGTCACGGCGGCCGTGCTCTCGAAGGTCGGCGTACAGCTTCGTCAGTCGCTGATCGGTGAGCTTGTCGAGCGTCACGCTTCCGATGTAGGGCACGACGTGGAGGCGCACGTTCTTGCGGTAGGAGGCCATCGTCGACGGGGCCAGCGGCTTGCCGTCCCTCGCTCGGAGTCCGTCCAACCACTCCTCCATCCAAGCCTCCAAAGTGATCTTGGACGGCTCGGAGTACTCACCTCGTCGCATGTCAGTGAGGATGTCTCCGAGCGCGCTCGCGGCGTCCTCCTTGCTGGCGTACCCGCGCTTGAGCTTCGTGTCTCCCTCGGGATTGCACCACTTGATCAGGTAGCGGTCGCCCTGTTTGGTCGTGTACTTGCTGATGGTGCCCTGCCCTGCCGGGCGGCGCTTGCTCCTCTTCGCGCTCGCGGTCATCGGTCATCCTTCCGTACGGCTGGCGGGATAATCTTCAGAGCCCGAGCCTTTCGCACCGCCGCGCGAGCCTGGTCGTTGGTCACGTCGAAGTTGGGGCCACTGCCGGGGTATCCCGCCGCCTGGAGCGCTCGCTGCACAGACTGGAGGCCCTTCCGGCCACCCGTGAGATAGGCCGGCACCACAATCTCGCGGAGCAAGTCGTCCGTCAGGATGGACTTGGGGCCCGGGCGGGCCCGTTCATGCTCCTGCGTGGCGACGTCTCGAAAGACCCCGAACACATCGGCGAGCTTGGGATCGTCCCTGGCAAGGTCATACGGGAGTTTGGAGGTCAGGGCGACCGATAGCGATCGCACGGATTCGATGGCCTCCTCCACGAGTTCGCCGATCCGAAGCCGACGCCACACCGCCGCGCTCACATGCAGCGGAGGACGGTCTTCGAACTCGGCCCCCTGGCTACCTAGGGGGACCGTCTCCACCGCGACGTGGCCGCACACCAAGCCGCCACTCTCGACCTGGAAGATGAACAAGGTGACCTTGAGATGAGCCTTTGGCTCTGAGACCCCACCGCCGAGGCGGGCAACTGATGTCCCGATCTGCCCGATTCGGGCCGCGCCGCTCACACTCTGAGCCTGGCCAGTCGCGTCTCCTAGGCGAACGTCACCGGGCGCCTCGATTCGTACCAGCTTGCCGCGTTCTCCGGTCCGAAAGTAGGCAGTGAAGCTCCCAACGAACCTGGGTGGCCTCATCGCCGCAGGTGTCGTCGCGATTCGGGCACCGCCGGGCAGACCATTCCCGCTCCCACTCACAAGAGGCAATTTAGCATGCCCCTGTCGGGAGCGTGTCCAGTCACGAAGGGCTTTCAGACCCCTCATAAGGTGTGCCGCATTCACGTCAGCCATCTCGGCACGCTATTTCGGCATGCTCTTGGCATACTCGTGCTCTAATGTTGCGATCGAGTATCCCTCAGCTCGCCAAGGACGGGAGGCATCCTGATGACCGACGGACTGTTCTATCGGCGAACTGAACTCGCCAGACTCCTGGAGTGCGACCCCCGCACGGTTGATCGCGGCATAGAGGCCGGCACCATCCCTGCCGTGAGAATCGGTAAGGTCGTCCGGATCCCGATCGCTGCCGCACACCGCGCCCTCGGGCTCGACATCTCCGTCGAAGCCACCGAAGCCGACGGCCCCGTCATCCAGCACCTTCACGCAGTCGGTCGGGGACGCGGCACCGCCGCCTGAGTCCACTCCAGCCACTCCACTGCCGCATTGCTCAAGGCGACCCGAGAACCTGGTGTGACGCTAACCTCGCCTAATGCAGAGGTACTTGCGAAGCCCGAACGCGCTCTCGAACGCGGAGATCACCAAGATCTACTCCCTGGCCGAGCAGCACAATGTAGACATCTGCCTTTGCGGCGGCACGAAGTCGCCGTCGAAAGGCCCGGCGGAGTGGTCGGCCTCCGGCAGCATCTTCGCTCTGCGGCGCTTCATGGAGGCGGCGGGGTTCAGCACCATCTCCAAGCCGTCGTATCCCGAGGTGCGGTGGACCGACAAGAACAGGTGGGAGTGACGACCCGTCATCGCCCCCGGCGACGTCGGCCAGCCCCTTCGGGTCTACTCGCTATACCGTGATCGCGTGGACCGTAACACCGGGTTGAGGTGCGTGAGGGTGTCGAGTGTTCAGTAGCCGGGCGGTGAGGACGCAGTCTTGACACCTTAGGTAGACGCGACCTCCGGCTCGCCTTCCGGCATTGGGCCATGTTGCATGCGATCGATTTGATCGCGCTTAACAAGCGGCACGACAACTCCTGGTACTCCGAACTTCGCGCAAGTAGACTGCACCATCTCCCGAACGTACGGCACCACAGCCATCAAGACAACATCCTTTTGATACTGCACGCGGATCGCCTCGGAGATATCTTCCATCGCGTCGTTCTCAACAGAAACGAAAACGACCCAGGTGCCGGATAGCTCAAGGATGCTGTCACCATTTTCATCGTCGACTCGTGCATTAGCACGAACGCGGTATTGCAGTCCCTCATCCCAGGGCTTTGAGGCGACGTCGAACTTCAGCCGAATGCCGTCAGGCTCACCTTGCCCCGTGGACTTCGCTCGCAGTTCTTTCGGAACAATGTCGAGGAGATTCGTCTGCTGGACGAACTCCGCGTACCGGCCCTTGTCGAGCAACTCAGCACACTCCTGCGGTCTCATGGATTCGCTCGGAAAGAAGGCCGCTCCATGTGGCGTCCACTTCGTCAGCGTCCCAATGCGCAGCGTTCAAAGCCGGTCGCTTCGCACCCTTCGGCAAGGAGTACTGGAATACAGGACCGGTCAGCCAATCCGTCGCCTCGGCGCGTGCCGTGCCCGCGTCGACGAGGCTGAGCCTGAGTTCGCATCCCATCGCGTCGAGGTAGGCCCCAATCGTGTTGATCCGAAGATTCCCATTTCCCGAGAAGACCTGACTGGCAGCGCTCTTGCTCAAGCCAACGCGTGCCGCGACATCAGACTGCGACATCCCGGAGCGTTCAAGAGCATCGTGCAGAAGGGTCAACACTCGGTACCGCAAACGTGCCTCCGCAAGATGCCTCCGCCCTTCTGCGGTGCGGGAAAGCGCGTCATACAGTGCCATGATCAATTGTCCCTTGACTTGTCGGCTCGCATAATTGCGAGTCCGCGGTTTATCTCGTTTCGCGGGGTGGATTGCTGCTTCTTGTAGAACCCGTGCGTACACCTCGTCGTGCCGTACTCTGTGCAATCGAAGATCGGAACCCTAGCGTTGGAGACTTTTATCTCCAGCAGTCCCTTACTTTTGTCCAGCTCGTTCAACTCCCGCGGAATACGCAACGTGCCGGTATTGCAGTATTCTTCAAACCTCATCGATAGGTCGGCGAGGATCTCTAGCCGAACACCAACGCCTAGACGGCGCAGCCAGCCGGGCTCATCACCCCAGGCACCTCGAAGAAGCCGCCAGAACCATTGAATGACTACATGCTCGCCGCGTTCGTCCCATGCCGCCTCCAGCCGCTTCCGCTTGCCATCTTCGATGACCAGCCGTCCACACGTACATCCACCCAGCTCCCTTAGCCACTTCTCATAGCCTTGTCCAGCTGTCTGACCGTTACCCCGTTTAGTCATGACTGTACCGCACTCCACAAGAGCGGTGTCAACTTGTTTGCAGGGGTGGCCACGTCGCCGATCCTAAACAGCCGCGGCCAGTCTTGTCGCTCAAGTGGACTCGGACTCGCGTACGAGCTTGCTAGTCACCGGACCCGCTAGAGCTGGCAATGCCAGAGTCGTACACACACACCCGGACGCGTCGGGCGACGTCTCGGGAGCACTCGACCGCAGAAGCGGTCACCTGGCCCTCTCCCACGACGCATTCCGCCGCGGCCACTGACGCCTCGCCCTACCAGCGGTCGCGCAACTCTTGGGAAGCTGAGCGCAACCTGCCCCAGAGCCGACGGGGCGCCATGACCAACCGGTAGCTGATTCGCTCCGGTCCAATGGTCGTGGGTGGAAACTCCGGGTACCGATCAGGCGGATCGAGCCAGAGACCGTCGAACGCCTCGTCGGCGTACTCCGGCTCCAGACCGTGCTCGGCCACAATCTCGGAGATGGATCGCGGCTTCGGACGCTGCGGAAGCACGGTTACCAAGCCTCGGTCCGTTGCTCGCCAGTGTCGTCCAGCAGGATCGTCGAACCAGAGCGACCAGATCATTGGGTCCACATCAGTACCTCGGCCGAATACAGACTCGCCCCAGCCATCGGTGGCTGTAGTCCAAGGCAGATCGAGGTCGCACCGGTAATCCGCACCGGCGGGTAGAACGGGTAGTTCGGTTCGCCATGTCTTGGAGCGCCCCACGCCGTCTGTGCCGGTCAGGTCCAGGAGCACGTCGCTTACCGCCATGGAGCTGGCGTTTTGCAGGTGCACCGTCACCCTGCGGGTTTCCCGGTCCGGGTCGCTTCGCGTAGCAACAGCAAAGATGCCGCTCGCAACGGCCCGCAACTCGTCTTCACGACGGTCAACCTCCAACTTCGCCATTGCCTCGGCACTCTTCGCCGCCTTGGCCGCGACGCGGGCAGACTGCCAAGAGAACAAGGCGGCTACTGCTGTGGCCAGCGACCCGACAGCCGCTGCAACTAGGGACCAGTCGATCTGCACCAGGCCAAGCTAGCGCCGACACAACCCAGGAGTCTGGCGATACCCGGTGGTGTCCGGCAGCTCGCTGCAGCCGGACACCAAGACATGGGCATAAGCATGTCCGTGACTCGGCTTCCCGTCGTTGGCGTGACCACCCACCATCGGATGTCACCTGCAGCGCAGCACCCCGGGCGATTCTGGTCTCGCAGGACAGCTGGGTCCCCAGCCCGCTGTTTGAATCGGACGCCTGGGTGGGTGCTGATCGCCAACCTGTGGTGAGCGCCGAGGCAGGGCAGTTCTGATGGCGAGGGCACGCTGGGTCTACACCGCTCCTGATCCTTGCGCGAATAGGGCTGTCCCAGTTCGCGTATTGGATACGGTGTGGCTCATGACTTGTCCGCGATGCGGGCACCAGGACGCGCAGCGCGAGATCGCGCCGGGCTACTTTGAGTGTGGTGCCCTCCTGACCATGGAAGACCCGACCTTCGACTTGGTCCCGGGCGCGCCAGCCCCTGTTCAGCGTCCTTCGCGTGTGACGATCTGCGCCCATCGATACCAGGTTGCGCCAATGATGAAGACAGCGACGACATGCTCCTTCTGCACTACATTCGCAGTTGGGGTATGCGCCACCTGCGGTGAACCGGTCTGCGGGGACGACAGTGCTAGGCACGAAGGCCAAAGGTTTTGTATGGCCGATCTCGCGGCAGTTGTCGAGGATAGCCGGAGGACTCTTGAAGGAGCCAAAGAGGCCGCGAGGCAGCTGTCTTTGGAAAGGATCGCCACTCCGGCCGGCGCGTTCGACGAGGCATTCCTGCGGTTCACTAGTTGGGAGATCCGGTACTTGGCGCTCGACAAGCTTCAAGACCTCGGTGTTGGCGGATTCACGAGAACTGCAATGGAGGCGCTGCCCGGTGCGGGGGTGCCCACGAGACACGTGAAGTACCTGGTACATCGAGAGATACCGAAGGGTCGCTGGGAAAGGGTCCTCACCGACGCGCCCAAGTACGGACCCGACGAGAGCAACGAAGCCAACGCTTGGGAAATGGACACCGAGAAACAGATCCTGCTCACCGCTGACGGTGTCTGGCTGACCTACCACGGCTTCGGACCCTCCGTTGGGGCGAAGTCCAGCGAGATTTCTACGCCCGGCCATTGGTGTGTCCGATACGGGCTCCACAATGACGGCTGGTTTGAAGGATTGCTCGATCGCATGCGAAGGGTACGACTCGTGAAGATCCGAGATTGCTGGGCGGAGAACCAGCGCCGTCTCGAGGATCTGCGGCGTCGCCCCAAGCCCCTAGGCTAGTGGAGCAACGGGTCGGATCACAAGTGGCATGAATGGGCCTGGCCGCCTGTAGCCCCGTGGCGAGGGCCAACGCCGCTCTGAATTTGTTAATCCATGGCCCCTGCCGTTAATTGACTCCTTTGCAGCTATGTCCAGCTTGCTCTTGCGATACTCCTGCAGGTCCCAGCGCGCTAGGCAAAGATGCCGGCGGATGCACTCCTTCGGGTCTGACGCGTTCATCAACCAGACGGCCTGTGCACTCGACTCGAGTGCTGCCCTCGCGATCGTGTACGCCGGTCGGAGCGACACAAGCACGGACTGCTCCTCGTGAAACTTGAGCGGGGCGGCGTGGTCGGCCCAGAACATGAGGTGCTCCAAGGCGGCACCCAGATAACCTCGCACCCGCGCAGAGACCTGCTCAGATGGATAGGCTGCGTCGACCTGAGCCAGTCGGGATCCGGGGCCAGGGGCGCCAGTGAGTTCGAGCGTCCGATGGCTTACGCGACTGCCTATCGCAATCGCTGTCCAACTCGCAGCGATCTCAGGGTCGACAGGCAACAGCTGATCCATACGGCGACCGTACCTCTGCACGCAGCCGAGGAGCGCCCCGCCACGTGGCCCAGACGGGCATCAGCGACGTTGGGGAGGCTCGGCACATTGAGCAGTCGGCTGGTTCAGGCCCCTCATCGCGGCATCCTGTGGCGCAGGCACACGCGCACATCGGCTATGTGCGTGTCGGATGGTTGCGAGTTGGCCGGCATACCCGCGGCGAGCTTGCTCGGCACGGAGTTCACGACAACGACATGGTTGTTCACCGAGCGATCCCGCGGCTGGGAGGCGCCGTGGCCCTCGACGATCTGGGAGGTCGGGACCCATTCGGGGAGACGGTCTCCCATCGTGGTTCCTCGCCTGGCGATCCTGCTGCGCTGATCGCCGCCGCCGGGGGGTGGAGCCGGTCTAGCGCGGTCTCCAAGGCTGTCACGGCTTGCGCGCAGGCGTTGACATTGAGCAACATCTGGCCGGCGCGGGTTCCGGGGTCGGGTACCCAGTCGGAGCGGTGGACTCCGGGATGGCGGGTGATGTAGCTCGGGCCGAGAGCCGCGACGCTGATCCAGAGGTTCCTGCTGTTCACGACCTGGAGCAGCGCTGACTTGTGGCAGGCCGCCACCTTCTCGGCAGAGAGCAGCGCGGCATTCATCGCTGTATGCCGCGACGGGGCGCCAGGCTGCCTAAGCCGGTGCGTGAGGAGTGCTTGGTCGAGGTCTCGTGATCGGTGGCGCAGTTCGGTGGTGCGGCCACCGAGCCTGATCTCGGGTGGCCAGTCCGCAGCACGCTGCCACGCCTGAGACGCCCGGATGAGTGCCCTTGACGCTCCCTCGGGTGGCCGCTCGCCCGTCGTGGGTTCGGCGAAGGCGGCTGCTGCAGTGCTGCAGAGGGTGGCGATCGTGACGGCGGTGCGTTGGAAGGCGTAGGACGTGACCCGGGTCTGGCTTTGCAGGATCTCGATTGCGGTTTCGGCCCATCGAGCGACGCTCTCGTCCAGGCTGCCGGGAATCTGTGCGAGCGCGAGCAGGCCGATCGGCTCCCGGAGATCTCCTCGCGGAACGTAGGAGGCCGTTCGGGTCGCGTCAGCGAGATCACGAATCAACGCGGGACTCGAGAAGCCCGGGTCGGTGGGGAGGGCAGCGAGGCTGACCGTTGCGACTTGGTGCAGCGTGGCAAGGATTTGGGAGCGCACTTGCCCTCGGTCGGTGTGTCCGGTGTTCCTCACGGTCTCGGGGTTAGCATTTAGGGTGTCGGCGAGAACCCCCAGGGTGTAGCCGATCGTTTTGATCGGGGAGTTGCCGGGTTCCTCTGCTGACTCGGATGTCGGCATTGCTTGCAGGATCGTCATCACGTCTGGTGGAGGGTCAATCAGGGTCAGGATGCGGATCGCGTTCCCGACCAGACGGCGCAGTCCGGGATCCTCGGTCTTGGACGGCATAGCCGGTTGGGCGCTGAGTTCGAGGGTCCGGTCGTGGAGCGCGGCGAGGAGCGCGTTAACGGTGGCCACGATCGCCGGCCTTGTCGAGCAGCGCGAGCAGGGCCGGCCAGACCTGGGATGGCACGATCTCAGTGGCTCGTCCGAGAAGCCGTCGGGCGGCGGCCAGAGAGTCGGCGGTGGAGTCGGCGGCGGACACCCAGGCCGGTTCGATGCCTTGGTCTTCGAGGAGGTTCTCGATGTCGAGGATGCCGCTGGCCAGTTCCAGTGCCAGGCCGCTTGGGTCGGGCTCGGCCAGCAGGTGGTGGGCGGCTTGGCGGAGGTGGCCGAGGGCGTCGGCGAGATCGCGGTTCAGATCCGGCATTGAGTCCTACCTGGCCCTGATTGGCGCGCTGCGCCTCGGGGATCTGGTCATGGCCGTCAGGGCTTCTGCGCGTGGTCTTGGTGCCGCGGTCACCGTTTCCGGGATCTCGGGTGCCGGCCTGGCGACCGCGATCGCTTCGACGGCTGGGGAGTTGTTGTTCGGGTCGGTGGCGGGCTGGGTGTGGCTGAGGATGCGGTGGGCGGCGGTGATGACGCGTTCGCCGGTTTGGCGGACGATCTGGTCGAGGCTGCGAAGGTCTGGGTCTCGTCCGGTGGCTTCGACGGCCCAGCCCGCGACGTAGTTGAAGGTGTACTGGGCGGCGTCCAACCCGTGAGCCTGGGTGACGAGGTACGAGGTCGATTCGGCGACCACCTCGAGGATGCCGCGGCAGTGCCGGTCGCCGTAAGTGACGATGTCGCCGGCGTCCATCGTGAAGATGTGGCCGGCTTCGTGGCAGAGTGTGCGAACCGATTGGGCGTCGTCGACGTCAGCACGGACCCGGACTTCCTTGGCGGCGAAGTTGGTGTAGCCGTTCGCGCCTCCGCAGTCGCCGCGGGTGACGGTGAAGCCCTCGTCCGCGACGAGCTGGGCCAGGGAGTCCCACAGGCCCGATGGTGCCTGACCCGTCAGCAGAGCGGGTTGGGGGCGTTCGGTCTTTGGTGGCGGGTGGACCTGGCTGGCATCAAAGACGTGGGCAACGCGTACGCCCAGCATCTGGCGTCGGGTGATCTGCCGGCCGTTGGTGTCGAGGATCGGGTTACCGTTGCCGTCCTCCAGTGGAACCAGCCGGGTGACGGGTGCCAGGATAGGGATCGCCTTCTCGCCCCGGCGCACTTGGTATCCTTTGGCCAGCCAGCTCTTGTACCCAGCTACCAAAGTGGCCTCTGGCTTGGCCATATAGATCAAGCAGGTATTGGCGAACGAGTACTGGTGGAAGCCGCTGGCGAAGCGGAGCCAGCGCTGCCAAGCGTCCCGATCGTCGAACGTGGCCAACTTCGCGGCGAGATCAGTGTGCATCTTCTCGACGACTTCGCGCCGGGCTCTCTCGGCGGCGTCTCGCTGCTGCTCCGTGGTCTTGGAGATGCGTGCCATCGCGGGGTCCTTCGTACCGGGGTTGCTAACCCACTAAGCCGATGGCGCCCCTACGATCCGGACAGAACGACAGAACGACGCTGACATTCGTCCCGAATCGAGCGATTCGCAGGCGACCGCCAAGCCGGCTGGCCTGCTTTCTACGTGTCCCCCGGCCGGGATTGTCAGTTCGGCCGGTCAGGTCGACTGATCAGGTCGTGGCTCACGTCGGAGTTCGATGATCCGTCGGGCGAGGTGGTCGCGGCGGGTGTCGCTGACCAGGGTGAGGCCGGGCAGGTCGGCGAGATAGAGGTTGGCGAGCTTGCGGACGCGGGTGTCGGTGATGATGACGATCTGGTGCCGGTCGGCTTCTCGGGCGAGGTGCTGGAACACGCGTCGCCGGAACGGCGCGGCGGAGCGGTGCCCGCGGCGGAGAGCGTGGTGGTCGGACAGCTGCCAGGCGCCCTCTGGGGTGGGGTGGACCAGTTGGGTGGCAGTGTCATCGAAGTAGCCCACGACCCAGCCCTGGCGTTGCCACCGCTTGATGCTCCACCAGATCCCGAAGGGCAGGCACGCCAGCCCTGCCGCACCCATGATCAGCCCGGCGGCGACGCCGGCGGTGGGGTCGAGCGGGCGTCCATAGGGCAGGCCGGCGACGTACCAGGTGGTGCCGATGAGCAGGGAGGCGGCGGCGATGTAGACCAGCAGGCCGACGTCGAAGTGCCGGAACGACACCCATTGCAGGACCCGGAGCGTCTCCGGGTTCAGGGGCATCGTCCCGGGCAGCGGGTCTGGCCTGGGCGGTGTTGGGCCGGGGGTGGCGGTCGCCATGGGTTGACTCTGCCTGTCCTATGCCGGATCGGGCCATGGGTAGAGGCTGCCGAGTCGAGGGATGGTCATCCGGGTTCCGTCGCTGGTCCGGTAGCGACCGTCCGGGTCGGGCACCGGGTGGCCGGCGTGTTCGTGGCTGCCGCTGGCGTGGGCGATCGCGGCGAGGACGAGCTGGACGTGGTCGCGGTCCAGTCCTGGGACAGCTTGGTACAGGTTGACCGGGGTGCCCGCCAGGAGCGATGCGGCGAGGCGCAGCATGCGTGCCTCGCCACCGGAGACGGCGCCGAGGTTTTCGTCGGTGAGTTGGTCGGCGTCGACCCCCCACCAGCCCGGGTTATCACCGGGCTGGATCCAGGGCTGGGTATCGGCGGCGAAGCGTCCGCTGCTGGTGCGGATGAGGAGTTCGACGCCGGCCTCGAGCGGGTAGACCCCCTTCGCCCAGGTCCGCAACGCGGCGTGGGTGTCCATGCGGCTGACCTTCATCGTGTCTTCCCCGATCGTCCGATGGCGGTGCCGGCGGGACGGGGCCGGATCGCGGCCCGGTTGAGCGCGGCGACCCGCTCGAGGTCGGGGACCCGGCGGCCGGTGCGGACCAAGCCTGCCAGGGTTGGGCCGAAGCCGTCCGCTGTAGCCCGCTCGTCACCCAGGCGGCGCAGGGTGGTCCTCCAGCGGGCACGGAAGGCCGGGGTCGTGCCGCTGAGAATGGCGATCAATGTCACGGCGACCAGCGCGTTCCAGCGGGCCGCCAGTGCGTTGTCGATGATGGCCACCGCGAACACGATCCAGCGGATCTGCCACGACACAGACAGCAGCGGCGTCCGGCCCGCCGCTCGGCTGCACGCGCCGACCACGATCTCCACCACCGCCCACGGCACGCAGTAGGCGTCGACGGCCGCGACCAGAGGCGAGCTGTTCACCGGCTGTTGGCCCAGCGCGTGGCAGACCAGCGCAGAGACCTGCAGCGCATCCAGCTGGCCGGAGATGACGCGGCGCACCAGCAGCGGGCCGACCACCAAGTCCTTCCCGGTGGGCATGATCGCGTCGACCCAGGTGAGCCGCCGGCCGATCCAGATCCTCGGCTGATGTCGACCGCGCAACGAACTGATCGGGACGATCGCGGCCAGCACCTGGTCTCGTTCGAACCCGGTTGCCGGACGGGCCCCGAACCGCCACCACAGCCCGGCCCGGGTGTTGCGGCCGGCCAGCAACCCCACACCGATCAGGAGCGTGAGGGCAGCGGCCGGGAGGGACAGGCCGGCGACAACCAGCCACACAACGCTGCTGAACACCAGACCGGTGATCTGTGCCCGCAGCCAGGCACCTCGCCAGGGCATGTCACTCCCCCGTCTGGTCGTGGAGCTTGGCGAGTCGGCTGATCTCCTTGGCGTCCAGCGCCCCGCCACACCAACCGGCGATCTCGGTCGCGGTGGCCCCCTCGGCGAGCATCTCGTGGATGGCCGTCGCAGCGACCAGCTCGGCCTGCGTTGCGGCGGCGTCCCGTTCGGCGAGCGCGGTCAAGATCGAGACCGCGTGGCCGGTCAACCGCTTCTCCCTGGCCTCCCGTTCACGCTGCTTGATCAGCAGTGCTTCCCCGACCCGGCGCCTGGCCTCCCGGCGGAGGCTCTGTTGCGTGCCACTCATGGTGTCGACTCCCTTCGGCCCGATTGGTACCTCACCCCACTAAGCCGACGGCGACACCCCGTCCCGGACAAATCCCCCCGCGAAGTTGACGACCCGCCGACCAGCGGCCGCCGAGTCACCCGCTCCCCCACTCATGTCCCCCCTCGAGAAGATGCCGATTCCATGTGCGATACACCTCTTGCACGAGCGGCCGAAGGGCATCGAATCCCGTCTGACGGGATCTCGATGATGCTCGCAACTCGTGGCCCAGTCCTGTCCGGATCGACCCCTCCCCATCGGCTTAGTGGGTTGTGACGATGAGCCTGCACCGCATCACGGCCGGGTCGGGGTATGACTACCTGACCCGGCAGGTCGCGGCCATGGACAGCACCGAGAAGGGCTACACCGGCCTCGCGTCCTACTACACCGAGAAGGGCGAAACGCCGGGCACCTGGGTCGGTTCGGGCTTGGCCGGCATCGACGGCCTGGCTGCCGGGGACGTGGTGACGGCGGAGCAGATGCAGGCGCTGTTCGGTGCCGGGCTGCACCCTTTGGCCCGGCAGCGCGCCGAAGCGCTGGAAGGGACCGGCGCCAGCGAGGCGGACTACCTGGAGGCAACCCGGCTGGGACAGCCGTTCCGCGTCTACAAGGATGATGTGAGCCCGTTCCGGGTCGAGGTCGCCCGCCGGCTGGAGCAGCTGAACACCTCCCGCGGCCTGCCCGTCCGGACCCGCAACTCGATCGAGGACCGTGCCCGGATCCGCTCCGAGGTGGCGGCGGAGATGTTCCGCGAACAGTACGGACGGGCGCCGCTGGATCAGCGCGAGTTGGCGGGACACATCGCGAAGTTGTCGAGGCAGAAGACGACCGCGGTGGCCGGGTTCGACCTCACCTTCTCTCCGGTGAAGAGCGTCTCCACGCTGTGGGCGATCGCCGAGCCGCCGGTTGCGGCGGCGATCGAACGGGCGCACAACGCGGCAGTGGCCGAAGCGCTGTCGTTCATCGAGCGCACGGCCCTGTACACCCGGACCGGCACCGCCGGGGTGCGGCAGGTCGACGTCCGTGGCCTCATCGGTACCGCCTTCGTTCATCGGGATTCTCGGGCCGGTGATCCGGATCTACACACCCATGTGGCGGTCGCGAACAAGGTGCAGACCGTCGAGGACGGACGCTGGCTCTCCATCGACGGCAGGGTGCTGTTCAAGGCGATCGTGGCCGCATCCGAGACCTACAACACCGCCCTCGAACAGCACCTGGCCACCGAGTTGGGGTTGCGGTTCGAGGAGCGCCCGAACCCGGATTGGCGCAAGCTGCCGGTGCGCGAAGTCGTCGGGGTCGACCCGGCGTTGAACGCCCGCTGGTCCCAACGCCGACAGAGCATCGAGGCCCGCCGACGAGTCCTGGCCAAGGCGTTCCAGCGCGACCACGGCCGCCCCCCGACCCCGGTGGAAGCGATCGCGCTCGCCCAACAGGCCACCCTGGAGACCCGCGAGGACAAGCACGAACCCCGCAGCCTCGCCGAGCAGCGCGCCACCTGGTACGCCCAAGCACTCGAGGTGCTGGGCGGAGCACGCCAGATCACGGCGATGATCCGCCGCGCACTCCACCCCGACCAAGGCGACAGGCAGGTCCTGGACCAGCAGTGGTTCGACCAGACGATCGCGGCGATGCTGGCCCGGATGGAGACCAACCGGTCCACCTGGCAGGACTGGCACCTGCGGGCCGAAGCCCTGCGCCAAGTCCGCGCCGCCGAAGCCCCTTTGGAGCACACCGGATGGTGGGTCGACCACCTCGTCGCCGCCGCGATCGTCCGCTCCGTCCCGGTCACGAGAACCGAGGATGCGGTCAGCGAACCCGACCCCCTGCGGCGCGCCAGCGGCGACAGTGTGTACACCGTCGCCGGCTCCGAGCTGTTCACCTCTGGCCGGGTGCTGGCCGCCGAACAGCGGCTCGTTGATGCCGCCGGACGGCCAGGGGGGATGGTCGCCGACCCGACCGCGATCGACCTGGCGCTGCTGGAATCCGAGGCGAACCGGGTCCGGCTCAACCCCGGACAGGTGCTGCTGGTCCGGGAAATGGCCGCCTCTGGGGCACGGGTGCAGCTGGCGATCGCGCCGGCCGGGTCCGGCAAGACCACCGCCATGGACGCCCTGTCCCGGGCCTGGATCGCCTCCGGCGGCAACGTTGTCGGCCTCGCCCCCTCCGCTGCTGCGGCAGCCCAGCTCGGCGCCCAGATGCAGGGCCACCACGACACCCTCGCCAAGCTCGTATGGGACCTCAACCCCGGACACGGCGACCTCGCCACATGGAAACAGCGGATCGGGCCGAAGACCCTGGTGGTGATTGATGAGGCCGGCATGGCCGACACCGTCTCCCTCGACACCGCCGTCAACTTCATCCTCGGCCGGGGCGGCAGCGTCCGGCTGATCGGCGACGACCAGCAACTCGCAGCGATCGGCGCCGGCGGCGTCCTGCGCGACATCCAGGCCCAACACGGCGCCCTACGGCTCACCGAACTGCTCCGGTTCAGCGACCCCGCCGAAGGCTCCGCCTCCCTCGCCCTGCGGGAAGGCCACACCGCCGCGCTCGGGTTCTACCTCGACGAACACCGCATCCACGTCGGTGACGAAGCCACCATGGCTGATGATCTGTTTGACGCGTGGAGTGCCGATCGCGAACAAGGGTTGGACTCGATCATGCTCGCCCCCACTCGTGAACGCGTCTCCGAACTCAACCAGCGGGCCCGCACCCAACGCCTCGCCGGCACCACCCCGCGACACCAGATCGCGCTGGCCGACGGCAACCAGGCCAGCGTCGGCGATGTCATCATCACCCGCCAGAACAACCGGCTACTGCGCGTCGCGGCGAACGACTGGGTCAAGAACGGCGACCGCTGGACCGTCACCGGCACCACCCTCCGCGGCGGCCTCCGGGCCCGCCACAACCAGTCCGGACGCTACGTCACCCTGCCCGCCGACTACGTCGCCGAACAGGTCGAACTCGGCTACGCCTCCACCATCCACACCGCCCAAGGCATCACCGCCGACACCATGCACGGCCTGCTCACCGGAACCGAAACCCGGCAGCAGGCCTACACCATGCTCACCCGCGGCCGACACCACAACGCCGCCTACGTGGTCGTCGTCGGCGACGGCGACCCCCACACCACCATCCGGCCCGAAGTCGTCAACCCACTCACCCCTACCGACATCCTCCACACCATCCTGGCCCGCGACGAATCCCCCGTCTCGGCCACCACCCAACTCCGCGACGCCGGCAACCCCGCCCTCCTACTGCACCAGGCCGTCACCCGCTACACCGACGCGACCAGCTTCGCCGCCGGCCACATCGCCGGCGAGGCAGGCATCCGCGGCCTCGAACGCCGCGCCGAAGAAGCCCTCCCCCGGATCACCAACGCACCCTGCTGGCCCTCCCTACGAACCGAGCTGCTGCTCGTCGAGGCCGATGGACGCGACCCGATCCAGGCGCTCGCCCGCGCCACGGCCGACCCGATCAGCACCGCCCACGACCCTGCGGCCGTGCTCGCCTGGCGGGTCGCCGAGCAGCGCCACCACACCGGACGCGGCCCACTCCCGTGGCTCGCCGGCATCCCCACCGAACTCGCCGAGCACCCCCTCTGGAACAACTACCTCAGCGCCCGCCAGACCCTGATCCACGACCTCGCCGAACAAGTCCGTGACCATCAGGAGGCCACGCCCGCCTGGGTCGCATCGTTGGCCTCCACTCCCCCGGCCAGTCTGATCGCCGACGTTGTGGTGTGGCGGGCAGCCTGCGGCGTCCCGGACAGCGACCTGCGCCCGACCGGAGAACGGCAGCACGACACCGCCGCGGCCCGCTACCAGCAGCGGCTCGACCACCGTCTCCAGACCAGCCAATCCGCACCACTCGACGAATGGCGCGACACCCTCGCAGCCATCTCCCCCGCCGTGCTCACCGACGACTTCGCACCCACCCTGGCCCGCAGGCTCGCCCAGCTGTCCAGCAGCGGCATCAATACCTGCCAGCTGATCGACCAGGCCGCAGCGCAAGGCCCGCTACCCGACGACCACGCCGCCGCAGCGCTGTGGTGGCGAATGGCCCGCCACCTCACTCCAGCCGTCGCCGAAGGCGCCGACACCGCCCACCGCCTCACCACCGAATGGCTCGACCAGTTCACCCGAGCCGTCAGCCCCGACACCACCCAACGCATGACCGCGAGCTTGTGGTGGCCGGCTCTGGTCGCCACCATCGAACGCGGGCTGCAACGTGGCTGGCAGCTCGACCAGCTCCTCGACGACGCCCGCCGCACCCCCACCGACGCCCACCACGACCCCTGCCAAGCCTGGGTCTGGCGACTCTCCCTCCTCACCGACCCCACCCCGCACGACGAGGTCCTCATGGTCGGCGACGAAGCGCCCGCCGACCTGTGGGACGGCTACATCCCCACCACGCCAGTTGTCGCTCCCCAGCCCGACGAGTTCCCCGAGGCGGACGACCAGGCCGACCACAGCGACGGTCAGGAGCTGGAGCTGGACGCCGACCAGGCGCTCGCGATCGAAGCGATCGTGCGGCGCGGTCTGCCCGCGCCTGAGCCGACCGTGGCCGAGATCAGGGCCATGCTGGAGCGCCGCGACACCTGGCACGACAGCCCACCACTCGACCGGCTCATCCACGTGAACGACCTGACCGTTAACTACTACCAGCGCTGCTTCGCCGACAGCTGGGCCCGCGGCTACGTGACCGAACGCTTCGGCCATGACCTCGCCGGCAGCGAACTTCGTCCCGGCTACGCGCCCGACAGCTGGACCGCACTCGTGACCCACCTACGCCGCCAAGGCGTGACCGATGACGAGATGCTCGCCGCCGGCGTCGCCACCCGCGCCAGCACCGGAGGACTCATCGACCGCTTCCGCGATCGCGTCACCTTCCCTATCACCAACCCCGAAGGCGCAGTCGTCGGCTTCGTCGGTCGCCGCAACCCCGACCAGAGCGACGAAGACGGACGCGGCCCCAAGTACCTCAACACCGCCGAAACCGCCCTGTATCGCAAGGGCGACCAGCTCTTCACCGGCGGCCAGCTCGGCCGCGACACCATCCCAGTCCTGACCGAAGGTCCGTTCGACGCCATCGCTGTCACCCTCGCCACCGGAGGAAGCCACGTGGGCATCGCCGCCCTCGGCACCAGCCTCACCAGCCAGCAGGCCGCACAGCTACGCAACCACCCACACCAGCCGATCGTCGCCACCGACGCCGATCCGGCCGGACAAGCAGCAGCCGAACGCGACTACTGGATCCTCACCGCCCAAGGACTCAACCCCGAGTCCGTTTCGCTCCCCGACGGGACCGACCCCGCCGACCTGGCCCGAGAAGACGCCCGCCGCCTTGCCGAAGCGCTCCGGGGCGCGGCACTCCTGGGCAACCAGCTCATCGACGAACGCCTCCACCGCCTCACCCCCGAACAGGCGGCCCTCGAAGCCGCAAGCGTCCTCGCAGCCCTACCACCCGAACACTGGACGGCCGGAGCCGAACACATCGCCGCGAAGACCGGCCTGCCGTCCAGCCTGATCCGCAGCGCACTCGTCGGCATGGTCCACGCCTGGAACGAAGACCCACGCAGAGCAGCCGACCACCAGCTCGGGCGAGTCAACGAGGCCAAGAAGCGACTCCCCACCCCCAACGCGGACCAAGTCCCGACAAGCCGCCCCGAGCAGAACAACACCGGCCCCCGGCGCCCGGCTCCAGGGGCCCAGCACACACCCGGCAACAACCGACCCACCCCCATCCCCAGATGACCTGTCGGCGATCCGACGCATAATGAGCCCAACACCCCGAGGAGACCGCGCATGCTCACCGCACTCCTGACCGGCCTCGCCGGCACAGCGATCGGCGCCATGCTCGGAACCTGGACCCGACGCACCCTCGACACCCTCAACTACAGACTCGACGACGAGCAGGACCTTCCCACACCTAGCCAGCGCTGGTGGATAGCCTGGACGTCCGCCCTCAGCCTCGGCAGTGTCGCCGGGTGGCTTGCAGCCACGAGCGCGTGGGCGCTTGCTCCCGTTGTTCTCCCCCTGACCCTCACCGGCCCCGCTCTTGCCGCCATCGACCTCGACGTCATGCGTCTGCCGAACCGCATCCTCGCCCCGGTCGCCGCAGCGACCTTCATTGGGTTGGCCTCGACCGGGATTGCCGACGGTGGATGGGCGACCGCAGCAATGGGGCTGCTCGGCGGCCTCATCGCGGGCGCGGCCTTCGGGGTACTGAACCTCCTTACCCGCGGCGGAGTCGGCTTCGGCGACGTCAAGCTCGCCACCGTGATCGGAACTGCCCTCGGCACCAATGGCCTCGGCCTAGTTTGGTGGGGGCTCGCCGTTGGCTCGCTCGCAGCACTGATCGCGACCGTAGTGACGAGGAGGCGTGGCGCCTTCGCGTTCGGACCCTGGCTGCTCGCCGGCAGCTGGTTCGCCCTGGTCGGCCACGCCCTGCTCCAGGTTCGCTTCTAGCGGCAGGTTCACACCCCACCGATTGGCGGTTCACTCGACCGTACGGCCGTCAGTGCCCCGGCACGTGGCCCTCGATCCAGCCAGACGACCGCTCACGTCCTGTCCGAGAGAAGTAATGGCATCACTGGCGAGAGATCCATCCAAGCCAGTGAGTGCGGAACGCCATCAAGAAGGCGTGACCTCCCCTGCCCCGCTTCCGCCGATCCCGATGAACTCGTTCAGGCGTCGGACGATTGCCGCCCGCCTCAGCTCGACGAACCGCTCAAACTCACCGGCCTCAGCCCGGTCGTCCGTCAGATCCACCAGCTGAACTGCCAGCACCGTCGCGTCGAAGTCGTTCCGGTAGTCCGCTGGCGCCCGATCGCTGATCTGCTTGTTGGTCGCGGCCCCGATGAAGGCCAAGTTAGCGATGTCGTCAATAGCCTGTTGGCCCACGTCGGCTCGGTGCTTCTTCAGGTAGGCGCGCGGGAAGACGTGGTGATATTCGATCACGTCCGACTTCCCGTGGTGCTTGGGACTGATCTCCAGGTTGGTCGCCCAGTCGCGGGCGTGATCCTGCCTGAAGGCGAGGAACATCGTCTTGAACGCACCGCTTCGTGAGGTGCGTCCCACCAGCTCCTCGGCGGTGAAGTCGAGCCTGCCGACCTGCAGAGCCAGTCGCTGGAGGAGGTCGGCAGGTGAACCCCCATCGCGGAGAGTGGCCAAGTCCTGGTCCAGGAGTGTCTCCGAAGACCCGCGGGAGTACCGGCCCTTGGCGTTTGCCGCGTGGAACCATTGGCGGAAGCTCGCGGCCTCGGCCGCGGAGATGCTGAACCCGAGGCGGTCTGACCAATAGGCCAGCGTGATCAGAAGGAAGGGGGACGACAACAGTGTCGGGCTGTCCACTCCGAGGTTGGAGACAGCGAAGTTCAGAGCGAAGTCGAACGCCTTGGTGGTCCGCTTCCAGCCGTCCTGCAACTGCTTGAGGCTCAACGAGCCGACAGTGAGGAAGCGGGACTGATTGGTCGTAAGCGCGATTAGCGCGCGGAGGATCAAGCCGACCTCGATGTCGAAGCCACGTTGGTTCACCTCCGACTGGTACTGACGGAACATCGCAAGTGAACCCCGCCACTTGGCCGTGATCTGCGCCAGCGCCAAGTCGGAACTACGCAGCTTCGCGCCCAAGGAGTTCACGCGGACGAAGATCTCGGTGACTTCCTCATACGACTTGGTCCGCTCGAGAATGTCCATGCGGTACTCGTAGTCAGCAATCGCTCGGACCCCCTTGAGCCGAGCGGCGTACTTCTCGAACCGAGGATCGTCGAAGCCGGTAACACCGGCCGCACGCAGCAGTTCAGAGTCCGTCTTGCTGAACACGTCGGTCACCCGCACCCAGTTCGGGAGGGCCTCCAACGCCCTGCTGGCCACGACAAAGGTAAGCCGATTCATCCGCTCCTGAAGGTCGCGCTCCGTCTCATCAGCAACGTCCGTCTCGTCGGCGTCGTCACTGCTGGTCTCATTGACCTCGGTAACGAAAGCCAGTTCCTCTGGGTGATCGAGATTGAAGAGGATCTCGACTGGACGTTTCCTGCCTCGAACGCTCACAGGGTTGCCGCTGAGGACAGCCGACAGCGAGGTCAGGCGCTGCTGGCCGTCCAGCAGCAGTAGCGGACGCACGGCTGGAGTCGCCGAACCGACCGCGAACTCCCGAGTGGCGATCGTCTCATCTGACTCCCAGGCCAGAATCACGCCGGACGGATACCCGCGGTAGAGCGAATCCAGAAGGTCGCGCACCCGCGTCGCTCGCCACACATACTCCCGTTGCATCTCGGGCAGCTGCAGTTCGCCACGCTCGACCCGACTCACCAAGTCACGAACGGAGTAGTCCGTCTTCGCCATTGATCTTGTCTCCTGACTCCGGTTGTTACAGCGGGAGGTCCGGCAGCGCGTCGACGATGCGCATCGTCTCCACCGAAACCCGGGTGACTCGCTTGACCAGCTCAACGATGTAGCGCGGGTCGCCGTGTTCGCGGCACCAGTCGTTGGGGTCGTTCACAATCCCGGAGTCCTTGTCGGTCTTCACCTGGTAGCGATCGATCAGCCACTCCAGCGCCGACCTGGAACCGAGCATGTATCGGTGGGCCTCAGCCGGGATGTCACCCAGGGTCACTTGGCGGTTGTAGATGATCGCCTTCTTCGTGGACTTGTCCGCCCAGCGCAGCTTCTCCACCCGGAACGTCTCCCACGCCCCCGGCCCACTGGTTGACGAAACCAGCGGGGCCTGTTCTGCCAGCGGGTACGGCTCGACGGTCTCGTAGTTCACGTGCAGGTCGGCGAGCTTCCGCCCGGCTTCGGCGAACGCCGCGAAGTCGGACGGGGACGCCGCCAGCGGGACGCGCGGCACCATCCGCTTCAGGTCGGCGGCGAAGGTTCTGCGGTACTGCTCGGAGTGCAGCACGCCGTAGACGTAGTAGAAGATGTCGTCCTTGCTGACCTGCTCGCCGAACTTGTCGCGGTAGGTGGCCAGGGTGGCGTCGGTTATGTTGTCGACGCGCCGGTAGCCCCACTCGTCGACGTCGCCCGAGGGCTCGAGCAGGGACGCCTGGTCGTCGTCGGCGACCTTTTCGTAGGTCCAGCGTGGGAAGAACTGGCCCCCGCTGCCCGCACCCGTCACATGCACATTCGGAAGAAGGCTCGTCATGAGCGCCGCGAAGGGGACTGCCGACCCCTCGCCCACAACGTAGACGCCGAGGTTGCGGTGCTGTGGTGTTGGGAAGACCGATTCCAGCCGGTAGACCATGTCGTTGAGTGGCCGATCGAAGTAGGCCCACTGCGTGGTGAAGGGACGGTAGAGACCAGCGTAGACGCGTTCGGACTTGTAGCTGTGGGGCCGACCGCGGAGTGCGTCGGCGACCAGCCCGCGGCTCCAACTGACTTGAGTCGAGTCCCGGTTCAGTTGCCCTTCGGAAGCGGGTCGAGCCGCAGCTTGCTGGTTGTATACCTCGATCATTCGGGCCATGTTGGCCTCGACCGCGGCGCGGGAGTGGTTGTAGCACCAGGCATCGCGGTTGGTCTTGAGTCCGCTGGTGTGGAGGGCGAAGTGGGTGGGCCCGGCTGGGTTGGCCTCCTTTGAGCCGAGGGCTGCCAGCTGAGTGAACGAGTCGTTGCGCTGGTTGAGCCAGTCGCCTGCCTCGTTGGCGGTGATCGGCTGCCAGGGCACCGTGCCGAGGGTGGCGGCGTCGATGTCGGCGAGCTTCTCCTCGCGGGTCTGGTAGTCGGGCACACCGTGGTGACGGAGCTGGCACGGCCCGTCCGCGTCCAGCCTCTTGGCGGCGACCAGCACGGCAACACCGGTGCGGGCACCGGAGCCGAAGACCTTGCCGCCCTCCTGCCGGGATAGTTCGCCGGCGGTGCGCTGATTGCCGCGGAGGTTGTAGACCCACAGGTCGCTGAACTCGTCGGTGAAGGTCTTGCGGAGGCCGTCGGCGGTGTTGCCGTCGACCCAGCCGTTGTTGGACACGAACGCGATCACGCCCTGGTCGCCGAGCCGGTCGGTCGCCCAACGGAACGCCCTGATGTAGGAGTCGTACAGGCTGTTCTTGTTCGTCGCGGTCGACCGGGCGGCGTAGGTGGCGGCGATCCGAGCATCGAGGCTCGGGTATTTGAGGTTGGCGTTGTTGTCGTTGGCTGAACCCTGCCCGGCGGAGTAGGGCGGGTTTCCGATGATGACCTTGATGGGTACAGAGAGCTGGGCTTCGATGCGGTCGTTGTTGATCGGGATCAGGGAGGTGTCGGGTCGGTCGCCGTCTTCGGTGATCTGGAAGGTGTCGGTGAGGGTGGCGCCGGGGAACGGCTGGTAGGGCACGTCCTGGTCGGGGCTGAGGCGTTGCTGCAGGGCCTGGTAGGTGGTTTCGATGTTGACGCAGGCGATGTAGTAGGCGAGCAGCATGATCTCGTTGGCCCACAATTCGCCGCCGTATTTGCGGGCGAGGTCTTGCGGTTGGATGATGCCGGATTCGAGGAGCCGGACGATGAAGGTGCCGGTGCCGGTGAACGGGTCGAGAACGTGCACACCGTGGTCGGTGAGGCCGTAACTGAACTCTTCCCGGCAGACGTCGTCGGCGGCGCGGAGGATGAAGTCGACGATTTCGACCGGGGTGTAGACGACGCCGAAGCTGCTGGCCTGTTTGGGGAAGGCCTTCTTGAAGAAGTTCTCATACAGCTCGTGGATGACGGCTTGCCGACCGGCGGGGGTTTCGATTTGGGAGGCGCGGCGGCGGACCGAGTCGTAGAAGTCCTCCAGGGCGAGCGTTTCACCGTCCAGGCCGCGGCCTTCGAGGGCGGTCACCATCTGTTGCATGGTGACCGAGACCGGGTTGTGGGCGGCGAAGCTGTCGTGCTCGAACAGGGCATCGAACACGGGTTTGGTGATCAGGTGCTGGCTGAGCATGCTGACCGCGTCGGCGATGGTGATGGAGTCGTTCAGGTTCGCCTTCAACCCGTCGAGGAACCGGTCGAACTCGTCGGTGATGGTCGGGTCGCCGGTGTTCAGGATGGCGTGGATGCGGCCGGTTTGGTTGGCGGCAATGTCGACCACCGAGTCGGCCCAGGCATCCCAGTACTCGCGGTCGCCGACCTTCTTCACGATCCGGGCGAGGATCGCATCCCGCCACGCCCCGACGCTGAACAGCGGCAGCTGCACGCCGGCCACGGGGGAGAGGGGTGTGCCTTCCTCGGTGTCTTTCGGGCCGCCCTGGCCGATGATGTCGATGCCGATCTTGCCCTTGGTGTTCTTGTCCAGGTCGATCGAGTTGATCATGGCGTTGAACCGGTCGTCGTGGGAGCGCAGCGCGTTCAGCACGTCCCAGACCACCTTGAACCGCTTGTTGTCGCGCAAGGCCTCCTCCGGCGCCATGCCGGCCGGGATCGCGACCGGCAGGATGACGTAGCCGAACTCCTTGCCCGGCGCTTTGCGCATCACCCGTCCGACCGACTGGACGACGTCGACCAGGGAGTTGCGGGGGTGCAGGAACAGCACCGCGTCCAGCGCCGGCACGTCCACCCCCTCAGAAAGGCAGCGGGCATTCGACAGCACCCGGCACTCGCCTTCGGGGATCGGCGCCTTGAGCCAGGCGAGCTGCTCGGCCCGCTGCAGTGCGTTCATGGTGCCGTCCACGTGTCGCACGTCGCACGACAACTCGGCCTGGGGGTCGCGTCCGTCCGCCAGGTTGTCGACCACCTCGGGGAACGCTGAAGCGAAGCCCTTGGAGGAGCGGATGTCGCGCAGGAACGCGACCGCCCGCTTCATCGGGGCGGGATCGGGGCCGAAGTCGCCGTCCGCGGTGCGTTTCGCGAGGCCGTTCCAGCAGCCCACGATCTTCGCCGCGTCGTCCAGGCTCAGTTCGAGGTTGTCGTCGGTCAGTGAGCGTTGCAGCGGTTCGGCGATCGCTTCGCCGTCCACCACCAGCACCATCACCTTGTAGTCGCTCAGCAGCCGCTGCTCGACCGCGTCCCCGAAGCCGAGCCGGTGGAACTCCGGGCCGTAGAGGTCTTCGTTGTCCATGCTGGTCAGCACAGCGGACGCTTCGTCGGCCTTCTGCTTCACCGCCTCGCCATAGATGCGCGGGGTGGCGGTCAGGTACAGCCGGCGGGCCGCGGGCAGGTAGGTGTTGTCGTGCACCTTCACGAACGCCGACTCGTCCGCCTCGCCGGGCAGCTTCACCCCGGTGGTGCGGTGGGCCTCGTCGCACAGGATCAGGTCGAACTGTTGCTCCGAGGTCTGCTGGGCCTGAGCGACCGCGTCGATCGATTGGTAGGTGGAGAACACCACCGTCATGCCCCGTCCCCGGGTGCCGAGCGCGGCCAGGCCGTCGGCCAGCCGGGCGGCGTCGGTGGTGGGCAGCGGAATGTCGTGGGTGGTGATGTCCTCGGCCTGCGCGGCAGCCTTGGTGTCCGAACACACCACGAACGGACGGATGTCGGTCTGGGTCTGGGCCATCCACTCCCGCAACGACTGCGACACCAACGAGATCGACGGAGCCAGGAACAACACCTTCAACTGGCCACCATTCTCGGCACACAGGCGCTCGGCCAGCTTCAGCGAGGTGAACGTCTTGCCCGTACCACAAGCCGAAATCCACTTGCCACGGTCGCTGGTCGCAAAGCCGGCCAGGATCTTCTCGATCGCCAGCTTCTGGTGGGCGCGCAGGCCGTACTTGACCGCCTTCTTCAGCTGGAAGTCGAGTGCGCCCGGAGCGGTCTGCATCCAGTCGATCGGCGACTCGGCGATCTCAGCCAGCCCGATCCGCTGCACCGGGATCGCCTGGTTGGTCAGCGCGTCCTCGGCATGCTTCGACCACCGGTCAGTGGTGGAGATGATGATCCGGTTGGTGAAGTTGATCCCGTCCCACGACTTTCCCGAGGCGGTGAAGAACGAGTCGATGTCCGCCTTCGCCAGGGTGTGCTTCGGGTCATAGAACTTGCACTGGATCGCCGTCCACTCCCCGGTGACCTTGTTCCTGGCGACCAGGTCGATGCCGGTGTCATGGCTGCCTTCGCGATGCGGCCACTCCGGCCAGCGCTGCACCTCGTCGTACTCCACGCTCAGGGTGGGGTCGAGCCAGAAGTAGTCGACCATCAACCGCTCGAACCTCTCACCGCGCTCAGAGTTCGTGGGCGCCGTCCGGAAGTCCTCGATCACGTCGTGGACTGTCGTCTTGGTCGCCAACGCGTCCTCCTCGCTCCGGGGTGCGTACGACACGCTAGCTGCACTGACCGTGGGCTGCGGTCCGTGCTCGAAGTGTCGATGCCGCACAGCGAGAGCGACGTAGCTCGTGTTTGCTCGCCCTCGCCGCGCCAGGATCGAAGTCGCCCGTCACAATAGGGGCCTCCATCCTCGTCGAACTGCACAGCTGGCTCGCCTGAAGGCCGATCCATCCCGCGCTTGCACCCGGCATTTATGAGCCGTATCATTCCTGACGGGAGGTGTCCATCATGCTCAGCCAGCAACAGAGCCTGCTCTCAGCGGCTCGGGAGGCCAAGGGCTGGACCCAACGCGTCTTGGCTGAACGGGCCAAGGTTTCGCAGCCGTCAATCTCCAAGGCTGAAGCGGGTCTAGTCCCGCTCAGTCTCGAGAACCGGATGAGCGTCGCGCGGCAGCTCGAGGTTCCCCCTGAGCTAATCGACAACTCGGCGACGTCGACGGTCACCATCAACTGCGTCCACCATCGTCGGCGAGCCAGCACCATCTCCGCGACTGTAAGGCGACGCGTAGAAGCCACAGCCCTCCTCACCCAGTACACGGTCGACCAACTCACCGCAGACGTCGACCTTGTCGCCGAGACCACACTGCCAAGCCTGCCGATCGGGCGATATGCGCCAGAGACCGCGGCGCGACTTACCCGCGAGGAGTGGCGCGTACCCCCGGGGCCGGTCGAGCATGTTGTCGCGCTACTGGAGGCAGCCGGCGTAATGGTGGTTCCGAGGAGCCTCTTCGCCGCGGGGCAGGATGCCCTGTCATCGCGAGGTTCGATCGTTGGCCGCAGCAATCCACTAATTGTAGTAACCACAGGATTGGCACCCGACCGACAGCGTTTCACCCTCGTCCACGAACTTGGGCACTTGGTGCTTCACTCCGCGCCGAATGATCAGCAGGAGCAGCAAGCCAACGCCTTTGCCTCCGAGTTCCTGATGCCGGAGGATCTCCTGCGTAAGGAACTTCTTGGACTGAAGACGGGAGATTTCGAGCGGCTCTTCAAGTTGAAGGAACGCTGGGGTGTATCGATTGCCGCGCTGGTTCGGCGAGCCCACGACTTGCAGATCATCAGCGATCGGCAGTACCGAGCCTTTCACGTGAACCTAAACCAGCTCGGCTGGCGGCTATCGGAACCAAATCAGCCCGACCTCGAGGTTCCAACGACTATTCGCCGCCTGATCGAGTTGCGGCTCGACTCGGGAGAGACCATCGAACAGTTGGCCGGCCGTGCCGGGATGCTCCCGAGTCAGTTCATCATGATCTACCGGCCTGACCTCGTACCTCAAACGCCTCTGCGACTCCAGCTCGGAAGGGACAACCCGTGACTCTGGCATTGAAGCTCAGCCGGGAGAACGCCGCGACGCTGACTGCCCCACCGGTAGCTCGGGTAGCGCCAATCCGCGAGACCCTGTTCGCGGACGGAGACCTCAGTCTCTTCGCACACATGTCAGGACGCGAGGCCCGCGACGGGATGGCCAGGCTGTGCGCGGACCTCCGCCTGGGCGCGGTCTACTGCGCTGCTCGACAAGCACAGATGACTGAGATTGCCGGGCTTCACCGGAGCCTGGACGGCGCTCAGGCGCTGTTCGATCGCGAGCTATACAGCGGGAAGACTCGACTGTTTGCGTCGAATCATGACCTCGACCCCGGCTGGGTCATCGCGCAGCGGCGGCTCGGCTTCCAGTACGGCCTAACTGATTCGGGGTTCATCGACGACGGGGATCACACTGGCCTCGCACGCACCCTCGGCCAAGCGTCATTGATCGACGGCTCGATCGCGGCGTTGCCAGTCGCTTCGAAGTGGGTTGCAAGCCACGCAGCCGAACTCGTCGAAGCGATCAACCGTGCCGGTGTACCCGTCGCCTTGATGCTCGAGCATTCGAGTGATCCATTTGGCTCCGCACGAACTGTCAACGGGTTCTTGAGCATCCTCCGCGATTCCTCTGTGCCCGTCCTTCTCCTGCGAAGCGACACTTCAGCCATCGGCGCTCTCGCCAACGGTGCGGCTCACGCCGCCATAGGCACCTCTACCAGCCGGCGCCACATCTTCCCGCAGACAAACGGAGGCCCCCCGCCGGGCCCACGAGAACCGTCGGCGTACGTGCTGTCGGCGATGTCGTACCGCAAGCTGTCGACTATCAACCACGCGATCGCCGCCTCCGCAGACGATGAGATCCCGTGGGTGTGCAAGTTGCCCTGCTGTTGCGGGAATCGGATTGACCAGATCACCAACAGCTATGAAGCGATGCGTCATTCACTCGCTAGTCAGCAGGCGCTCGTGAGCGACGTTCTTGCCGATCCCGGCCGGGCGAGCGCCCAGTGGCAGGCTAGGAGTGCACATGCTCTGTCCATCAACCTGGAAATGAACAGCAAGATAATGAGCACGTGGCCCGTGCCCGCATACCTCAATGCTTGGGCGAACGCCTCCCGATAGATCGCTCTGACCCACAACGAATTGCGGCGTCAAACAGCTGTTCGACCATCAAGCTAGCCTGTATGGGCGTCGGACGTGACTCTGGCCGCCTGCCCGCACGGCCGCGGTTGAGAACCGTCGTTTCTCGGTCCGTGATCTTGACGAGCCAATGCCCGCCCACTTGGCATTCCCAGGATTCCCAATCGGTCGCTAAGCGCGTGCTCAGGACAGTCGCACCGTAGTAGGACAGTGTTGCTAGTGCGGAGCGTGAGCGTTCCAGAGATCCGCAGATAACAAATCCCAGGACGTCCAGAACCGGGCGGCCGATCTCATCGACGCGGTCTCGAACCGAAGTCCGGTCCAGCACCGGACCGATACCCGTGGCCATCCGCGCCTCGAGTGCTTCAGGATTCCACTGCACGATCGGGAACACCACCCGGTTGAGAAGCCATACCGGGTCGAGCAACTCACCGACCACTACGGTGGCGTTCAGCGCCCTCCTCGCATCTGCGAAGGGCGCAGCATTGGCTACGGAGAGACGTTCGGTCACGATCCTCCCTCCAATGACTCGACTGCGACGCAGAAGACCTCGTCAAGCGGCACCTTCAGTGCGCCTGCCACCGCGCCCACGAAGAAGAAGCCAGGCGACGCTACACGTCCTTGCTCTACCCGCCGCAGCATGTCCAAGTCGACGTCGGCGATGCGACTCACCTCCCGCTGAGTCAGGGCACCCCGGGCTTTCCTCAGTGCCCCACCCAGCGCGATTCCCTGTTGCCGATCCCGGTCGGTCTTGGCCAGGCGTCCCATCGTGGTATTTTCCTCCTAGGGTTTTTATACTACCCGAATCGCCCCTACTTGGCCCAAGTCCGACACGTGATCGCGACGTAGCTAGGACCACGCGCCGGTCGGTCACTCCGGCAGGACTTCGCCGGTGGCGGCGTCGATCTGGTTGCCGTCGTCGTCGACGATGCGAAGCCTCGGTCGGCCAGCGGTAAGTTCGCCGAGCCCGGCGATGTCGCTGTCGTAGCAGCGTTGGCGTTCCCGGGCCGCGTTGTCGCTGGCGTAGCGGGTGTAGCGAGACCGCCCCGGCCAGGGCTTGTGGTCTTCTTCGCACAGGGTGCGGGTGCGGAGTCGGAGTCGTTCGGTGAAGGCGGGGATGGTGTAGCGGTGCCATTCTTCGAGGCTGTTGCTGCTGGTGTCGATGCTGGCGCGGCGGCGTTGGTCGGCGATCACGGCGATCTCGTGGAC